>JBIIOJ010000275.1:0-4385 GCA_044337015.1 Pirellulales bacterium | reverse complement strand
AGCCGCGCGATCTCGGCTTCCCGGGCGGCGATCTGATTGAGCGTCTTTTCCAGCTGCGCCCGTCTGGCCGCGAGGCCAAACGCCCGGCCCATCGCCTCGAAGAGATCCTGCTCGGTCATCGACACCCGCTCATCGGCGGCGGCCCGGGCGAGCGAGGCGGCCGACTGCGTCTCGGCATCCTGCGTTCGACGTTCGTGGCCTACGAGCGTGGCGAGGTCGTTTTCCTGCGGAGCGATCGATGTGCGGAGGGCGGCGATGGCGTCGTCGAGCGAGCGGATCTCCTCATCACCCCGAGCGAGCGTCGTGTAGGCATCGTCGGCCGCCTTCGATTCCCGTTTCTCATGCTCGAGCTGGCGTTCGACACCATCGACCTGGGCGAGAACCGTGTCGGTCTTTGCGAGAACGCGGACGGCCTCGTCGAGCGTCTCACTGCAGGACGCGAGAGTCGCCTCCTCCCGCAGGATCGCGTCGGCCGCGTGCTCGAGGTCGCGGAGCGTCGCGGCGGCGTCGGCTGCGGACTGTCTCGCCGCGTCGACGTCGGCCCTCGCCGCGGCGAGGGCCGAGTTCTTGAGCACGACGCCTTTCGCGCCATACGTCTCGCCGTGAGAGGTAATAACCCGCGCATAGGTTGTGGAATCGTGCTCGGATTCGCCGAGGCCACGCCCTGGGCCTCCGGCGAGCTTGAGTCGCAGCCTCTTCGCGGAGTCGCTCGTCACGTCGGCCGACGTCGGATCGGTGGTGGCCGTTCCCTGCCAGACCCAGAGGTGCGACCACTGTCCCCTGAACTTCGTGGGATGGACGTCATCGACGCCCAAGAGATCGCGAAGCCGGTCGTCGGCCTCGTCGCCGGTGAACTGTTCGCCCGTCGTACGATTGGTGAGCTTTGCGACGGAGCCCTGGGCTCCCTTGAAGACCTTGTGCAGCTCGTATTCGTGGCCTCCCTTCTCGAACGCGACGACGACCTCGGGCGAGGCCGAAAGCTGCCGCGATCGGATGCTGTCGAGATCGACGGCCGAGCGGTGGCGAAAGAAGAGCGCCCGGTGGATCGCCTCGACGAGCGTGCTCTTGCCCGACTCGTTCGGGCCGCCGACGACCGTCCGCGCCGGGTCGAACTCCACCGAGAGCTCCTGGTGCATGCGGTAGTTGCGGAGCGTCGCGGCCTTGAGCCTCATGCGGCGTCTCCAGTGCGGTCGTCGTCAGTGGAGTGTCCGCCTGCCAACTGGTGCAGCAGCGCGATCGCCGCGGCCGCGATCGGTCCGTCCTCGCCGCCCGCTTTCCGCCGCGCGACGAGCTCGCGTGCCACATGGCCGATCAAGGGATCGTCGGGGCAGGCGACCAGGGCATCGATCTCCGCTTCTGACGGCTCGATCGCGACGTTCCGATCGAGCCGCAGGTCGAGGAGCGCGGCCTGCCAGCTGCGGAGCCTGGCCTCGAGATCGGCGTGGGCTGCAAGCCCCAGGCTGCCTGAGAGCGAGAGCTTCAAAAGCACCCACTGCCTGCCCGTCTCCTGCGTGAGTTGATTGAGAACGTCGTGGAGCGTCGCGGGCCCGGCATCGCCGGAAAACGTCTCCGCGTGCACAAGCCAGCGGGTGCGGCCGGTGCGGACCGGCTCGACCTCTGGCGTCGCTCCCCGCCCGACCCGCACGACGGCCACATGGCCGGTCGTCTGCCCCACCTTCGGAAAGCGGTCGGTCTCATGGCTGCCGGCATACCAGGCCTTCTCGCCCGCCTTCGCGAATCCATGCCAGTCGCCGAGGGCGATGTAGTCGAGCTCACTCGTCGGTAAATGCTCGAGTTGGATGAAGTTGGGCTGCACGGCCAGATCTTCCTCGTCCTGCTCCCCCTTGAAGTCGACGGTGCTGCCGTGGGCGATCAGGATCCGCTGCCGCCCGTCGAGCGACGCAAAATCGAAGTCACGGATCCAGCCGCAGGGGTCGCTCGCGGCTTGCCGCCTGTGGAGCGGGCAGGGGAGGAGGATGCAACCCGACTCATCCACCGGTTTTGTCGCGAGATGCACCTTCAGGTTCGGCGCCCGCTCGCGGCTCTCGGCGAGGAAGAAGTCCTGCTCCCAGATGCTGCCGGGTCCCGCGTGGTCGTGGTTGCCGGGGATGACGTGCACGGGAACGCCGATCGACGCGATCGCGTCACAGGCTTCGGAGACCGTGCGATTCGTGGGCCGATTCGAATCAAACAGGTCGCCCGCCACCACGACGAAGGCTGCCCGCCGCTCGCGGGCGATTTCGCCGATCCGGCGGACCGCGTCGAGCCGCTCCTGCCGCAATCGGGCCCGGCTCTCCTCGTCGGCTACCCTGGAAAACGGCTTCCCGAGCTGCCAGTCGGCAGTATGGATGAATGTGATCACGGGCGGGAGGTAAAGGGGGATCGACATAGTGTATCGATCCCTGCCGGAGCGGTAGCGAGTCAGAAGCTCACGAGCGCCCGTACGCCGGCGATCAGCGCCGGCTCCGCCGATCGGAGCGACGGCACTATGTATTGAAGGTCCGGGGTGATGCGGATCGCGGGAGACACCGCGTAGTTGTAGAAGCACTCGATCCCCTGGCCATCGCCGATCGGGCCGAACTTCGACGTGATCAGCGGGCCGATCCGGGGGCTCATCGATGCGTAATACCAGCCGACGCCAAACGTGTCGTTGCGGCGGATCCGGCCCGGCACGTCGCCCCCGAAGCCGAAGCTCAGGAACGTGTCGATCGGGCTCGTGTTCTCATCCGCGATGCCCGCGCGGCCGAAGGGGCCCCAGCCCCGCTTTTCGTCGGCCGGGTCGGCGAACATGACTTGGTCGAAGTTCCAATAAAGACACCACGAGCCCCGGGTCGTCGGGAGACCAACGTCCGGGTACGGGATGTAGGCCTCGGAGATCGACGTGTAGGTGCGGCTGTTCCAGGTGCCGCCGAGGAGCTGGTGGCCCGGCTGGCCGAAGAGGTTCACGGGCAGCCGCACGGCCGCCGACAGGAGCATCCCGTCCTTGAAGAGCGTCTCGAAGCCGCTCGTGGCCGTCGTGTCGTTCGAGTTGAGCGCGGTCACCATGACCATCGGCCCGTCGTCGGGATGGAAGACGAACCCCGCCCCCAGCGTGGAGTAGGGCACCGTCGCGCCCACGATCGGGTTGAACACGAACCCCATATTCGAGAACTGCGTCTTGCCCCGCCCGTGGGCGAAGGCGTTCATGTCGCCGTCGAGCGTGTCCATCTTGCCGGCGAACACCGAGAACGCATCGGTCAGCTCCTGCGTGAGCAAAACGTTCGTCAGATACAGCTCCTCACTTTTGTAGACCGGCAGGTCGGCGATGAGCGTCGGCGAGATGAAGCAGCCCACGTTGCCAACGATCGTTTCGCCGTAGCGATGCTCAGCGCGGAGCTTGAGATAGAGCCCGTCGCGCACGCCGAGAGTGCCGCCGTCGGCGATCGCGCAGTAGTCGCCGTGGCCGGCGTACTCGAAGGCCTGATCGAAGCCGCCGTTGGCGTTGCCGATGTAGAAGCTTGTGTTGTCGGCGAGGACGGTCACCCCGGCATCGGCTAGCCGCGAGCGAAAGCCGTCCGCAGCGCCGAGGAGATGCGGAGCCATGGCGTACTCCGGTTCTTCCACATAGGGCTGCGGCGGGTCCTCTGCCGTGGCCATGCCGACGACGCACCACCCCAGCCCGGCGGCCAGCCATCGCATCAACCGCCCAGTGGCATGATGCCGCCTTTGCACGTCGCCAGCCCCGCTCTATGGTTTTGTCGATACCATCGGCAGGGTCGTGTGGCCGGATGTGGCGAATCTCCGGCCGGAGCCTGGCCTGCGGTCGAGTGGCGAAGCCGGGCAAATCCTGCGGCCTGTCGCCGGGGAATCACTGCCCGGGGAGCAGCCGCCCCCAGTAGAGCAACGACACCGCCACGACGATCGCGATGTCGAGAATCATCGCCTGCCGGGCGAAGTTGCGGATCGGCTTCGTGCAGACGTAGACGTCCCCCGACTCGGTCCTCACACGGCTCGTCACGATGTGGTAAAGGCCCATCAAGGGCAGCGATGCCAGAGCGGCGAAGAGCAGATCCACCCGCAGGTCGAACGTCGGTGAGCTTCTCACATACGCCAGAAGCCCCACGGTCAACGTCACGAACAGCGCTTGCAGCGACACGACCTCACGAAACGAATTCGCCTGGGCGACGCAGGGGGGCACGTCATCCGGAGGAGAGCCGAAAATCGCGGCAAGAAAATTGCGAAAACCGTTCATAGTGAAGTAAAAAAAGCTGCCGCCCCACGAGGGGGCGGCAGCCGTAGGGACCATTTGGTGGGCTGCATCAACGGCAGGCCCGTCGACTCGCCGCTATCGGCGCAGCCCTCCGGTACAGTCTTGCGTCACTAGACCACCTCCTTTCGCGAAAGGA
>JBIIOJ010000274.1:0-4392 GCA_044337015.1 Pirellulales bacterium | reverse complement strand
CAGCATCAGAGTGCCTGTGTGAATCATCTGGCAGCACGTTTGACCGGTTCGGGGCTGCCCGTGTGCCCGAGACGGCGTAGCTGACCAGCGCAGGCCGGAGGCCGAAGCGCCAGTCAGGTCCGAGTGAGCGGAGGGCATGGATGCCCGAAGCGAACGTCCGGCGAGCGGCATACGGGCAGCCCCGAACCGCGCTACACGCGACCGACCACGAGAGACGCGTTGTGGCCGCCGAAGCCGAAGCTGTTGCTCATCGCGACGTCCACCTTCGCGTCCCGCGGGACCTTCGGCGTATAGTCGAGGTCGCAGTCGGGGTCGGGGTTGTCGAGGTTGATCGTCGGCGTGATGACGCCCCTCGAGACCGTGAGCGAGCAGACCACGAGTTCGATTCCGCCGCTGGCGCCGAGCGTGTGTCCGAGGTGGCTCTTCGTGCTCGAGAGCGCGAGCCGCCTGGCGTGGTCGCCGAAGACCCGCTTCACGGCGACGGTCTCGGCCTTGTCGCCGAGGGGAGTGCTCGTGCCGTGGGTGTTGATGTACTGGACGTCGACGGGATTCCTCCCGGCGTCGGCGAGCGCCATCGACATCGCCCTCGCCGCGCCGCGGCCCTCCTCGTCGGGCTGCGTGATGTGGCCGGCGTCGCCGCTGGCACCGTAGCCCATGAGCTCGCAGTAGATTCTCGCCCCGCGTCGGCGGGCGTGCTCCAGTTCCTCGAGGACGACCACGCCGGCTCCCTCGGCGAGCACGAAGCCGTCGCGGTCGACGTCGAAGGGGCGGCTCGCCTGCTGGGGGGCGTCGGTGCGGAACGACAGGGCACGCATGTTCTGGAAGCCGGCCAGGCCCATCGGCGTGAGGGCTGCCTCGCTGCCGCCGGTGACCATGACGTCGGAGTCACCGTACTGGATCGACCGGAGGGCTTCCCCGATCGAGTTGGCGGCGCTGGCGCAGGCGGTCGCGACCGAGAAGTTCGGCCCCTTGATGCCGTACATGCTCGACACGTGGCCGCTGCCCGAGTTCACCATGAGCTTCGGGATCGTGAACGGGGAGACCTTGTCGATGCCCTTCGTGAGCAGCCGCTCGTGCTGGGCCTCGAACTCGGAGAGGCCGCCGATGCCGGAACCGATGATCACGCCGCAGCGGTGCGGATCCTCCTTCGAGAAGTCGATCCCCGAGTCCTTCACGGCGTCGGCCGCCGAGGCCATGGCGAACTGTGTGAACCGGTCGAGGCGGCGAAGCTCCTTCGGGTTGGCGATCCCCTCGTTCTCCGGCGTCCAATGCACCTGGCCGCCGAACTGGACCTTGAAGCCGCTCACGTCGAAGAGCGTGATCGGGCCGACGCCGCTTTCCCCGCGGAGCAGCTTCTCCCAGAAAAGTTCCACGGGGCGGCCGAGGGAGGTGACCACACCCAGTCCAGTAACGGCGACGCGTCGCTTCATGCGGCGATAACCCGATCCTTCAGGTGATGAACTGTTGGGAGGCCCGGATTACCAGTTGGCGCCGGCATCCCTGGATGCCCGAGCGCCGAGGCGGGGCGGGGCGGTGGATTGCCCGCAACCCCTCCGCCGGTCGGAACCTATCCCTGGCTCTTTTCGATGAACTCAACGGCTTGGCCGACGGTCTGAATCTTCTCGGCGGCGTCGTCGGGGATGTTGATTTCGAACTCCTCCTCGAGTTCCATCACCAGTTCGACCGTGTCGAGCGAATCAGCACCGAGATCGTTGATGAACGACGTCTCTGGGGTGATCTGGTCCTTGCTCACGCCGAGTTGGGACGCGACGATGTCGATCACGCGTTCCTGAACTGTTGCAGCCACTTCTCGCCTCCTGGGAAACCGATGAACACGCCCGGCAAGGTCGCCGGGAACTCCAGAACACAACTCGGCACGCCGCGGACCAGAGCTATTCCTTCCTTGGACTCCGAACCGGACTCGCGAATGATATAGCGGCTCCCGGAAAACCTGTCTAGACCTGCCAGGCCTCCCGATTTCGCCGACCGGCATCTTCAGGCGATCAGCCCCCCGTCGACCACGATCACCTGCCCGTTGACGTAGCCGGAAGAGGGGGATGCCAGGAAAAGCACCGCCTCGGCGATCTCCCAGGCCTCGCCGAGCCGTTTCACCGGAACGCGTTTCTTGACCTCGTCCAGCAGGGCGGGCCCCAGGGCGGCCGTCATGTCGCTGGCGATGAAGCCGGGGGCGACGGCATTGACCGTGATTTTACGGCCGGCGAGTTCCTTCGAAACCGTCTTCGTGAAGCCGATCAGCCCCGCCTTCGAGGCCGAGTAATTGGCCTGCCCCGCGTTGCCGATCATGCCCGAAACGCTCGCCACGTTGATGATCCGCCCGTACCGCTGCTGCATCATCGGCCGGCTGGCAGCCCGCGTGAACAAAAACGGCCCGCGGAGGTTCGTGAGGAGCACCTCGTCCCACTCCTCGTCGCCCATCCGGGGCAGGAGCGTGTCGCGGGTCACCCCGGCATTGTTGACGAGCACGTCGAGCCGGCCGAGCTTCGCCACGATAGCCTCGACCGTCGCGAGCACCTGCTCCGGCTTCGAGACGTCGCAGGGAA
The DNA here is from genome assembly GCA_044337015.1 of Pirellulales bacterium. Lineage (GTDB taxonomy): Bacteria > Planctomycetota > Planctomycetia > Pirellulales > UBA1268 > UBA4655. The sequence continues at coordinate 1,831 of JBIIOJ010000274.1, read as the reverse complement.
ACTCCTCGGCCCGGCCTCCCGCGGACCGAATACCGGCAGCAACGGCCGCGAGTTTCTCGGCGCTCCGGGCGACGAGAGCGACCGTCGCACCGTTGGAGGCGAGCGTCTCCGCGATCGCCTTGCCGAGGCCCTGCGAGGCTCCCGTGACGATCGCCACCTGGCCGCTCAAGTCGACGTGCAGCCGCTTCTCGGCGGCGGAATCCTGCTTCTCGCTCATGGGACGCTTGGCTCCTGGAACGCGTGTTGACTAGTCGGGAATGCCGCTGGCCTTCGCGGCACGGTTGATTCGCTTGAGCAGGCCTCGAAGCACCCGGCCAGGCCCGATCTCCCAGAAATGATCGACGCCGGCCGCCAGCAGGTGCTCCATCGATCGATGCCACTCGACGACGCCGCACACCTGCCTCGCGAGCAGTCGTCGGATTTCGCCCGGGTCGTCGTGCGGCAGGGCGTCTACGTTGCTCACGACGGGAATCCGCGGCGGCCGGACCTCGATCCCCGCGAGCACCGCGGAGAGCCGGTCGACGGCATCCTGCATCAAGGGCGTGTGGAACGCCCCGGCGACGTCGAGACGAACGCACTTCATGGCCCCGGCGGCCGCCGCGGCAGTCTCGAGCCGCTCGCAGGCCGGCCGCTGCCCGGAAACGACCACATTGCCGGGGCAGAGCACGTTCGCCACGGAGAGAACGTCTTTCCCACGGGCCTCATCGCAGAGCCCCGCAACGACCTCGCGGTCGAGGCCGAGCACGGCCACCATCATGCCCGGTGTACGCTCGGCGCATTCCTGCATGGCCCGGCCCCGCTCAGCCACGACGCGGATCGCATCGGCGGGCTCGATCGCCCCGGCGAAGACGAGTGCCGTGTATTCGCCGAGCGAGAGCCCGGCGGCCGCTGCAACCGAGCCCAGCGGTGAATCGTCACGTTCCGCGAGCACCTCCAGCGCCGCGAGGCTCGTGACCAGAAGCGCGGGCTGGCTGACGGCCGTCGTGTCGAGTTTCTCCTTCGGCCCCGAGCGGCAGATCGCCTCGAGGTCGTAGCCCAGGATGGAGCCGGCCAGATCGAAGAGGTCGCGAACCTTCGGATGACCATCGGCCCAGCCGCCGACCATCCCGACCGCCTGGGCTCCCTGCCCCGGAAAAAGCACCGCGACCTTGCTCACTGCATCCCCTGCAAAGGGCCTCATCTGGTTCGAACTCGTGGGATCGAACTCGTGGGGGCCGACGGCTCACTCTTCCGACTTGATGACGATCCGGCCCATGTAGAAGCCGCAGCCGGGGCAGATCCGGTGGGTCGGCGTGGCCTTGCCGCAGTTGGGGCAGAACGTGAGTTGGCGGGGCGTAAGAAAGTCGTGGGCCCGCCGGGAACGCGTCTTTTGATTCGATTGCCGCCGCTTTGGAACTGCCATGATCGTCGAAACCCTGAAGCCTGAATCCGCCGGAAAACGGCCGTTTCCCGACCTCCGCAACTCTAGCCGCCGCCCCACCAGCCGGTCAATCGGACGGCCTCTTCAGCGGGCTGGCCGCGTTTTTTGCGGTAAGGCTGGTGTGCAGGGTTCGGGACTGCCCGTGTGCCGCTCGTCGGACGTTCGCTTCGGGTTCGGGACTGCCCGTGCCCATCGCCGGACGCTCGCTACGGACATCCTGTCCTTCGCTCGCTCGGATGCAGACTTCGCTGCGCAATCCTTGCTTCGCTTGTCTGCATACGCCGGCTCCTGGGCACGGGCAGCCCCGAACCTGTCAAACGTAGTGCTGATTGGGGCACACAGGCACTCTGATGCTGAACGCCGGGGGAGCGGACGTTGAGGAGCATCAGGCGTATCCTCGCCGTAGCGACG
>JBIIOJ010000273.1:0-4434 GCA_044337015.1 Pirellulales bacterium | reverse complement strand
GGTTCGCCTACTGCTTCGCCGCGATGACGGCCTCGCTCGCCGGCGTGTTCTATGTGGCGAACGAGTCGGTCGCCGCCCCGGTCAACCAAGGCCGCGGCCACGAGCTCAATGCGATCGCGGCGGCCGTCGTCGGAGGCTGCTCGCTCTCGGGCGGCGTCGGAACGGTTCCAGGCACGATCCTCGGGACCGTGTTCCTGCGGGTGGTGATCGACGCTGTGTCGAAGATCATCAAGACGGGGGCCGACGTGTACGAGGGGCTCATCGTCGGGGTCGTGGTCGTGCTCGCGGTCGCGCTCGGGCAGTTGGGATCGCGGTTTGCCGGGCTGTCGCGAACGAGGCGGCGATGAGTCGCGAAGAGGACACGGCCGGAGGCAGCGTCCCGCCGACGGGCCCGGTGCAGGAGAGCCCGTCACCGATCGTGCGGATGTTGGGCATCACGAAGCGGTTCCCCGGCGTCGTCGCGCTCTCCGACGTGACGATCGAGGTGATGCCAGGCGAGCTCCACGCGATCTGCGGCGAGAACGGCGCCGGCAAGAGCACTCTCATGAAGATCCTCTCCGGCGTGCATCGGCCCGACGGCGGGCAGCTCGTGGTCCGCGGGGAGCCGAGGCGCTTCGATGGGACCCGCGATGCCGAGCGGGCGGGGATCGCGATCATCCACCAGGAGCTCGCCATCGTCGACGATCTGCCGGTGTCGGCGAACATCTTCCTCGGCCGGGAAAAGCGGACGAGCCTCGGCCTCCTCGACGAGCGTCGCATGCGGGAGGAATGCCGGCGGCTGCTCGGGCCGCTCGACGCGCGGATCGATCCCGATTGCCGGGCCGGGAGCCTGCGGGTCGGCGACCAGCAGCTCGTCGAGATCGCGAAGGCTCTCTCGCTCGACGCCTCGATCCTCGTGATGGATGAGCCGACGAGCGCGCTCACGGAGAGCGAGTCGGCGAGGCTCGAGCGGGTGATCGCGGCGCTGCGGGCCAAGGGGACGACGATCCTCTACATCTCCCACAAGATGGACGAGGTGTTCCGGCTTGCCGACCGCATCACGATACTCCGTGACGGCCGGACGGTGCGGACGGTGAAACGCGAGGAGACGACCCCGCGGGAGGTGACCGGCTGGATGGTCGGACGCGAGATCGCCGCCGCGACTCGGGGTGGACGGTCGCCCGGCGGGCGGCTCCTCGAGGTCCGAAACCTCACGGTGCCGTGGCCAGGGCACGCCCGCGGATATCGGCTCGCCGACGTGTCGCTGGAACTTGCAAGGGGGGAGATTCTCGGCGTCGCCGGCCTCATGGGCGCGGGGCGGACGGAGCTGCTCGAGACGATCTTCGGGGCCGGCGGCGACGGCTGGACCGGAGAGATCCGGCTCGGAGGCCGGAGCGTCCGGTTCCGACACCCGAAGGAGGCCCGCGACGCCGGCATCGCGATGGTCACGGAGGACCGCAAGCGTCTCGGCCTTTTGCCCGACCTCGACGTGGCGGCCAACGTGAGCCTGTGCGAGCTTGCCGCGGCGAGGCGGGGCGGGCTTCTGAGCCAGCGGGCCGAGGATTCGCTCGTCGAGGGGCCCGTGCGGGCGACCGGAGTCAAGACACCCGGGCTCCACGCGTCGATCACGGGGCTTTCCGGAGGCAACCAACAGAAGTGCATCATCGCCCGATGGCTTCTCACCTCGCCGCGGGTGCTGCTGCTCGACGATCCGACGCGGGGCATCGACGTCGGCGCGAAGGCCGAACTCTACTCGCTCATCGACCGGCTGTGTCGTGAGGGCGATGGGCTAGGCGTGATCCTCACTTCGAGCGAGCTGCCCGAGCTCCTGACGCTGTCGGACCGGATCATCGTGCTCGCCGAGGGGCGGCTGGCCGCCCAGTTCCGACGCGAGGAGGCGACCGAGGAGAAGATCATGCAGGCCGCGACCGGCAATGCGAACTGAAAGAAGTTCGGGGTCGCCTACACATTCACCGCGGTCCTCCGGCCGCGAGCTTACAGCTCGACGCCGAGTCGCTTCGCCTTGATCTCGAGCGCCTTGCGGAACGACGGGAACGGGTACCGCACCCGCTGGCGGCTCGCACGCACGGCGGCCCACTCGCAGGTTCCCCGGACGAGCGATTCCGGGAGATCGCCACTTCTGACGGCCGAAGCAACCTCCTCGAGGAATGCCGTGTCGTCGGGGGTCGTCACGAGCAGCCGGCCGGCGAGATAGTGCTCGAGCGTGCCAGGCTCGGCACGGATGATCGCGGGCTCGCCTCGTCCGGCCGATGCGGCGAGGGCCCCGAGGCCGATGGCGAGGAGCAGGGCACGGCATCGGATCATCCCGCACCCCCTTCCCGGAACCTCGCGATTGCATACGACTTCTTGCCGCTGCGGAGCACGATCGACGTCCGTCCCGCGAGATCGGCGGCCGTGACGCGGTGGTTCACGTCGGTGATCCGGCGGTTGTTGACGTAGCCTCCTCCTTGCTCGATCGTGCGGCGTGCGGCCGAGCGGGTGGCCGACAGGCCGGTCCGCTCGAAGAGCTCGACCACCGCCACGCCCTCCCGTTCGACGAGGTCGCGGGGGAAATCGCTGCTCGGCACGTCCGCGAAGATCTCCGCCATCTGGCGGTCGTCGAGGTCGGCGATCTCCGCGCCGAAGAAGACGGCGGTCGCCTGTCGGGCCGCCGCCAACCCGCTGTCGCCATGGACGAGCCTGGTCAGGTCCTCGGCGAGCCGCTTCTGGCTGTCCCGGGCTGCCGGCGATTCGGCGCGGGCCCGGTCGAGCGACTCGATCTCCTCGATCGGCACCTCCGAGATCCGCCGAAGGCAGCGGCCGGCGTCCTCGTCGTCGAGATTGATCCAGTACTGGTAGAAGCGGTAGGGGCTCGTGCGGGCGGGATCGAGCCAGACGGCGCCCTCGGCCGTTTTGCCCATCTTCGTGCCATCCGACTTCGTGAGGAGGGGGCAAGTGATGCCGTGGAGTTCACGACCGCGGAGCCGCCGGCCGAGTTCGATGCCGGCCGTGATGTTGCCCCACTGGTCGCTGCCCCCGAGCTGGATCCGGCAGTCGAGCGCGTCGGAAAGGTGGACGAAGTCCCACGCCTGGAGGAGCATGTAGCTGAACTCGGTGTACGACAGCCCGCCGTCGGGCCGCTCGAGCCGGCTCTTTACGGAGTCCTTGGCGAGCATCTGCGAGAGTGGCACGTGCTTGCCGACGTCCCGCAGGAATTCGAGATACCCGACGCCCCGCATCCAGTCGCCGTTGTTGACGACGTGCACCCGCGCGTTCAGACCCGCCGCCGGCTCGAGGAGGCCGCGGATCTGCCGCTCGATGCCGGCGACGTTCGCGGCCAGTTGCTCGGATGACAGAAGGTTCCGTTCCTCGCTGCGGCCGCTCGGGTCGCCGATCATACCGGTTGCCCCTCCCACGACGGCGACCGGCTCGTGGCCCGCGATCGCGACGCGTCGCAGGAGCATCAGCGGCAGCAGGCTGCCGACATGGAGGCTGTCGGCGGTGGGGTCGAATCCGGCGTAGACCCGACGCGGACCTCCTGCCAGCCAGGAGGCGAGCGCCGGCCTGTCGGTCGACTGGTGGACGAGCCCGCGGGCGTCGAGTTCGTCGAGAAGGGAGCGTGTCATCGGAAAACGGGCGGGATCACCGCCACATCCCGTCGTCGGCAAAAGGATGGGCCGGGCCCGCGAGCTTCGGCTTCGGCAGGGCTTTGAGCGAGTGCTCGGCGAGCCTGAGATCCTCCCGCGAAGTGATCTTGAGATTGATCGGCGAACCCCGAACGACGGTGACCTTCTGGCCGATCGCCTCCATGAGCTGTGCTTCGTCGGTGGCCTTGGCCCCTGCCTCGTGTGCGAACGCCTTTTCGAGCAGGTCGCGGCGAAAGACCTGGGGAGTCTGCGCTTCCCAGAGCCCCTCGCGGTCCACGGTCTGGGTGATCGTCATGTCGGCCGACACCCGCTTGAGCGTGCTCGTGACGGGGGTGGCGAGGATGGCCGCGCCCGTCCTCTCGCCGGCCTCGAACACCGCGTCGATCCAGCTCGCGGCGAGGCAGGGACGGGCGGCGTCGTGGATCGCCACCATGTCGATTCCGTCGCCGAGCTTCTCGATCCCCCGCCTGACCGAGTCGGCCCGCTCCTCTCCCCCTTCGGCGAGTGCGACCCCCATGAAGGCGATGTTGGCCGCGAACTTCTCCAGAAACGTCTCGCGGTCTTCCGGGGCGACCACGATCACGACCTGCTTCACGTCGTCCCGCTCCAGGAACCGCTCCGCGGAGTGGATCCACACGGGCCGTCCCGCGAGCGGCGCAAACGGCTTCTTGTAGTTGGCGTCTCCGAACCGGGAACTCCGGCCCGCCGCCGCGAGGATCACGCCAAACGTCGCCATCGCGATCCTCTAGAAGGCACCGCCGGCACCCATGCCGCCGCCGCCCATGCCGCCGCCGCCGCCCATGCCGCC
>JBIIOJ010000272.1:0-4438 GCA_044337015.1 Pirellulales bacterium | reverse complement strand
ACCTGCGGAAGATCCGCGGGGTCTGCGGCAGCTTGCCCATCGTGACCATGTCGGGGCCGCTCTGGACGAGCTTCTCGACCTCCATGCGGATCTTCCGCAGGTCGATATCGAGGTTCTTCAGGACGTTGGCCGCGACGCCGCTGCCCTCCTTGATGAGCCCGAGGAGGACGTGCTCCGTGCCGATGTACTCGTGGTTGAACCGCTGGGCCTCCTGGTTGGCCAGCTGCATCACTTTTCGGGCACGGTCAGTGAATCGCTCGTACATGGCGGTCTCTCGTTGTCCTGTTTCCGGCTGGTCCCGGTCGAATTGTAGGGGTCGGCCCCCCGATTGTCTCGTGCGGTGCGGCGAACGCGGCCTGAACCGACGTCTCGGCAGCCGGGTGTCCGTCCGAGGCCGGGTGTCCGCCTGAGGCCGGGGAACCGACCGTCCCGTTCTACGCGGCCCGGGCGAGCGTTGTTCCGCCGGAGCCGGCCTCCGTGGAGCCGCCGGATCCGTCGGCCGAAGATCTTTCGGTTCTCCGGCCGAGCAAGTCAAGCTCCCGCACGATCGCCGACCGCCACGGGGCCCCGGCGTCGCTCCGTGCGAGCTTTCCGAGCGCATCCCTCGCCTCGTCGAGCCGGCCCACACGTCGCAGGAGCGTGGCCAGAAGCAGCTGCGACTCCCCGTCGGTCGGGGCGAGTTCGAGTGCGGCCCGCAGCTTCGACTCGGCCGAAAGCCAGTCGCGCGACAGGTAGGCGTCGCGGGCCGCGATGAACATGGCGTCGACCGTCGCGTCGCGGCCGCTGGGCAACGCCGGGGGAAACGCCGATACCGCCGAGACCGTGGCGACGATCCAGATCGCGGCCGCGGCGGTCCACAGGCCGACGGCCACCCGCAGTTCCACGATCTCGGACCAGATGAACGTCGTGAGGACGGCGGCGTCGAGCACGACCGCGAAGGCGATCGCCAGCACGAGCCCCGCGGCGCTGCCTCGGAGCCAGAGCCATGGCAGGCCCGGCCAGGCGAGCGTCAGGTAGCGTGCGGCATGGACCATGCGTTCGGCCGGAGCGGAGGCGGCGGATTCGGCGGGGCGGAAGTGTAGTGGTGTGCTTGAAGCCGCGGAACGGCGGTTTCGCCGGTGACGTTCCGGCCGGAGGGTACAACTGCGGCATGGAGAATCTGCGAGAAACTGAACCGGAAGGGCAGGCTGGGATGGCGACGTCGTCCGCCTGGCGGGCGTTCGATGCAGTCGCCAATCGGGCGGCCGAGGCGATCCGCGTCGTCGAGGACGTCGTGCGGTTCATGCTCGACGACAAATCGCTCTCGGCGGAGGCGAAGCAACTGCGGCACGACCTCGCGGCGGCGGTCGCCGCGGTCGGCCGGGAGAGGGGCGTGCTCGCCCGGGACGTCGCCGGGGATGTCGGCACCGACCTCGAGGCCGATCGGCCGCTTGCCCGTCGCACCGCATCCGACCTCCTGGCGGCCAATGCGGCCCGGGGCGGCCAGGCGATCCGCTCGCTTTCGGAGATCGCGGCGATCATCGCCCCGGCGCACGGAGCGGCCTTCGACCCGCTGCGGTACCGGCTCTATGCGATCGAGCGAAATGCGGCGATCGCGATCCGATCGTGCGGGCGGCTCGACGGCGTCCGGCTGTGTGTGCTCGTCGATGGCCGCGAGAGCGAGGCCGCCTTCGTGACGCTCTTGGCGAGCCTGCTCGAAGCCGGCGTGCGGATGATCCAGCTTCGCGACAAGTCGCTCGCGACGCCCGAGCTCCTGTCACGGGCCCGCCGAGCCGTGGCGGTTGCGAGGCCGTTCGGGGCGATCGTGATCGTCAACGATCGGGTCGACGTCGCCCTCGCCGCGGGGGCCGGCGGCGTGCACGTCGGGGAAAACGATCTGCCGACCCGCGACGCGCGGCGGCTGCTCGGGCCGGACCGGCTGCTTGGCCGCACGGCACACTCGATGGAAGAGCTCCGCGCTGCGGTCGCCGACGGTGCCGACTACCTCGGCGTCGGCCCCTGCTTCGAGAGCCAGACGAAGGCGTTCGGATCGTTCGCCGACCGGGCGTTCCTCGCGGAGGCGGCGACCGCGACGGCCCTGCCCGTCTTCGCGATCGGCGGGGTCGGGGTGGACCGGCTCGACGAGCTCGCCTCACTCGGGTTTCACCGCGTGGCGGTCGCCTCCGCCGTGACGGCCGCTGCCGACCCTGCCTCCTCCTCCGTCATGTTCCTCCGGCGGCTCGCGGAAGCGGATCGAAGCATCGCGACCACCGCCGCGGCGATGTCGGCCTCGTCGCGAGAGCGGTAGCCGACCCAGACCTGTCGCACGGTGGCGTCAGGTCCGATGAGGTAGGTCGTCGGGTAGGCGGAGAAGTCCATCGTCGCGGCGAACTGGAACCGCGTGCGGCCGTCGGGGTCGGCCCAGGGAACGAGATCGAGCTTCCGCTCGCGGAGGAACGAGAGCGTTTCTCCGCGAATCACGTCGAGGTCGTCCCTCGGGCCGGTGCCGCAGGAGACCGCCACGAGCTGGAACCGCGGCTCGTTCACAAGCCTGTCCGCCAGCCGCACCATGCCGGGCAGCTCGCGGCGGCAGGGAGGACACCACGTTCCCCAGAAGTTGAGGAGCGTGACCCTGCCCTCGAGCGATGGGCCGTTCTTGGCGTCTTGTGCCGATGCGGCATCGAAGGCATTGCCGTCCGGAAACACCGCGAGCTGAGACGGATCGACTAGTGGCACGAGTTCGAGCGGCGCGACCTTCCGGCCGATCGCGATGTGTGTGGCGTTGCCGCCCGTGCCGCAGCCGAGGATGGTCGACGCGAGAACGGCCGCCACGGCGGCTGCCAGTGTCGGGTGACGGCGATACGGACGCGATGCGGAGTGTGGCATGATCGGTGGTAACTTGGGGCGAACAACGAGGAGGCGTTAACCAGTGTACGAAGTCGAAATGAAGTTTCCCGTGGAGGACACGGCCGCGATCGAGTCGCGGCTGCTCGGCCTCGGTGCGGCGAGCCGCGGGACCGTGTCCCAGCTCGACCGCTACTTCAACCATCCCTGCCGCGACTTCGCCCTCACTGACGAAGCGGTGCGGCTGCGGCAGGTCGGCGAACGGGTGGAGCTCACCTACAAGGGCCCGCGTGTCGATGCAGTTACGAAGACCCGGCTCGAGCATTCGCTGCCGCTGGCCGCCACGGACGCCCTCGGCGGGCCGCGGGCGACCGTCGAGGCGTGGACGGAGGTGCTCGTGGCGCTCGGCTTTCGCGTCGTCGCGGAGGTGGCGAAGGAACGGACGGTGCTCTCGCTCGTTCGGGAATCGCTCGACGTCGAGATCGCGATCGACTCGGTCGCCGGGCTCGGCACCTACGTCGAGCTCGAGGTGCTCGCCGCGGAGGCGGGGCTCGCCGTGGCACGGGACGGCCTCCTCGGGCTCGCCCGCGAGCTCGGCCTCGCGGCGTCGGAACGTCGCAGCTACCTCGAGCTCCTGCTCGCACCCCGCGGCGGCGATGCCGGCCCTCCTACGGCAAACTAAGAGTTTTCGGCGGTGAGAAGCCGGTTGCGTCGGGGTCGGAAAGGCCTCTATCATTGCGGCCATGGGAGCCGCCACGTCAGCGGCGTCCGGGTTTCTGAAACAACGTTGGAGCGAATCTCATGAACCGCATCCTGCTGACCCTGTCGGTGTCGGCCCTGCTCGTCGTCGGCACCGTCGCCATCGCGGCCGTCAAGGCTCCGGGCGACGTGAAGTGCCCGGTCTCGGGAGGCCCCGCGAAGGCCGACAAGTCGGCGAAGTACGACGGCGGCAACGTCTACTTCTGCTGCGGCAACTGCCCGAAGGCGTTCGAGTCGAACCCCACGAAGTTCGCCGCGAAGGCCCACCAACAGATGGTGGCCACGGGTGAGCTGAAGCAGAAGGGCTGCCCCTTCAGCGGCGGCCCGGTGAAACCCGAAACGATGATCGCGATCGGTGACGCCGAGGTCGGCTTCTGCTGCAACAACTGCAAGGGCAAGGTCGAGAAGGCCTCGGCCGACGAGCAGGTCGAGATGGTGTTCAAGGACATTTCGAAGGGATTCCAGGCGGCAAAGTGACCTAGGGCGCCCGATCCATTTTCCGCATACTCCGTTCGGGACGCCCCGTCCCGAACGGAGTTTTTCATGCGCGTCTTCCTCTCGGCCGGCGAGCCCTCGGGCGACCACCACGCCGCGGCGCTCGTGCGGGAGCTGCGCCGTCGTCGTCCCGACGTCGAATGCGTCGGGCTCGGGGGCCCGGAGATGGCGTCCGCCGGCTGCGAACTCGTGGCCGACCTGACGGCGCTTGCGGTGATGTGGTTCCTGCGTGTGATCCTCAACATCCACCGCTTCGTGGAGCTTGCGCGACTCGCGGAGCGGAGCTTCCTCGATGCCCGCCCCGACGTCGTCGTGCTCGTCGACTTTCCAGGCTTCCACTGGTGGCTCGCCTGGCGGGCGA
>JBIIOJ010000271.1:0-4440 GCA_044337015.1 Pirellulales bacterium | reverse complement strand
GCGTAGCTGACCAGCGCAGGCCGGAGGCCGAAGCGCCAGTCAGGTCCGAGTGAGCGAAGGACAGGATGTCCGTAGCGAACGTCCGGCGAGGGCATACGGGCAGCCCCGAACCCTTCGCAATCAGCCGCGATCACGGTGTTTCTGGCTTCCTTTTCCGCTGCTACTCCGGTCTTGAACCGCCCGTCCCGGCTCCCTATCTTCCCGCCGATTCGCGGCCGCCGGGCTGCACGCACACGCCCCACACACCCGGACGATCGAGCGCATGCACGAGTTTCTCCGCGCCCTCAGGGACGCAGCCAAGCGTTGGCCCCTTCTCGCGGCCGCCCTCCTCTGCTCCGCCGGCGTCGCGGGGCTCTGGAGCGCGAACATCTTCGCGCTCTTTCCCATCATCGAAGTCACGCTCAAGGGCGAGTCGCTCCAGGAGTGGAACGCGAAGCGGATGGAGGAGGCCGACGCGAGGATCACGGCGACCGAGAAGCAGGTCGAGTCGCTACGGCAGCAGTTCGACGCGGACGACGCGGGCAACCGGCCGGAGCCCGACCGGAAGCGGCTCGCGAAGCAGATCTCCACGCTCGACCACGAGATCCTGAAGGACCGCGAGATCGAGTCCTACGCGAAGTGGCTCCAGCCCTGGCTCGTGCGGCTGCTCCCCGACGATCCCTTCCAGACGGTGCTGCTCGTCGTGTCGTTCGTCGTCGTCAGCACGTTCGTGAAGCACGTGCTGATGCTGGTCGGTGCGATGCTCGTCGGGTGGGTCGCGATGAACATCAGTCGCGACATCCGCCTCAAGATTTTCGACAAGGCTCTCGAACTCGACCGGGCCCAGTTCATGCAACGGGGCTCGAGTGGCTTCATGGCCACGATCACGCACACATCCGACATGCTGGCCCACGGCATCACCGCGGTCTACGGCGGTGCGATCACCGAGCCGCTGAAAATCCTCGCCTGCCTGGGCGGTGCCTTCCTCATCTCCTGGCAGCTCACGCTCGCCTGTCTGACGCTGGCGCCGCTGGTCGGCTTCCTGATGGTCTGGCTCAACAAGCGGATGCGGGGCCTTTCGAAGCGGATGCTCAACAGGTCCACGAGCTTCCACCACGTCGTCCTCGAGGCGCTCAACAACGTGATGACCGTCCAGTCCTACACCATGGAGCCCTTCGAGAAGAAGCGTTTCCGCGACTGCACGGGCGACATGATGCGAATCGGCATGTGGCACACCTTCTACGCCACGCTCGCCAATCCGATCACGGAAATCCTCGGGATCGGCATGGTTGCCACCTCGATCGCCGTAGGGGCGTGGCTCGTGATCAACCAGGAAACCCAGATGTTCGGCATCACGATGACCGACCGACCGATGACGGTGCCGGGCATCATGGTCTTCTTCGGCATGCTCATCGGCGCGAGCGACCCGGTGCGGAAACTCTCCGGGATCATCACGGGCTTCAACTCCGGATGCGTCGCGGCGCAGTGCCTCTACCCGCTGCTCGACGCGCCGTCGAAGCTCGTGCCGGCAGCGGACCCCAAGCCCATGCCGTCACCGCATCGCGAGATCCGGCTGGAGAACGTTTCGTTCAGCTACGACGGGATCGACACCGTACTGAAGGACGTGAACGTGTCGATCGTGTTCGGCGAGCGGGTCGCGATCGTCGGCCCGAACGGTGGCGGCAAGAGCACTCTCGTGAACCTCATCTGCAGGTTCTACGATCCGACGAAGGGGAACGTCCTGCTCGACGGGGTTCCGCTCACGGAACTGTCCCTCGAAGACCTTCGACAACGCATTGCCATCGTCACGCAGCAGACGGAACTCTTCAACGAGTCGATTTATTACAACATCCGCTACGGCCGCTGGGATGCGACCCCCGAGGAAGTCGAGGCGGCGGCACGGAAGGCCTACGCCCACGACTTCATCTCGCAGTTTCCCCAGGGCTACCACACGATGGTCGGCCCGAGCGGCTACCGTCTCTCCGGGGGGCAGCGGCAGCGGATCTCGCTCGCCCGGGCGTTCCTTCGCGACGCGGAAATCCTCGTGCTCGACGAGGCCACGAGCCAGATCGACGTCGAGAGCGAGAAGCTGATCCACGACGCGCTCGCCGCCTACGTGGAAAACCGCACGGTGATCATGATCACCCATCGGGCGAGCACGTTGGCACTGGCCGATGCGATCATCCAGGTCGAGCACGGCGTCGTGACGAAGCGGCCGGCGGCCGCACGGCTCCAGGTCGCCTGACGCGGCCCGCGTGCAGCCATCCATGTCGGCCGTGCAGGCGGCGGCGTCCTGGGCTTATAATCCTCAGCGATGTACGAATCCATCGAGTGTCCGTGCGGCTACGTCGGTCCGAGCGTCGAGCAGGGCTCGTTCGACGTATGCCCGGTCTGTCGATCGGTCGTCGCCGATTCGCCTGAGGACGATTCCCCCGACGAGGCGGTTGGGCGGCAGAACGCAGCGGAGCCTTTTTCGGCGGTCGAGGAGTCGCCGCTTTCCTCCCGAAAAACCCTCCGCATCCCATGCCCGAACGGGCACGTGAACGTGACGCCGGCCCACATGCTCGGGACGCAGGTCGTCTGCCCGAGGTGCAACGCGTTCTACACGCTGCAGATGGCCGACAGCCTCGAGTACCACCAGATCGCCGATCGCGAGGCCAGAAAGCGGGAGGAGAAGGAGGCGAAGAAATGGCTCAATAGGGCGATCTTTGCCGCGGTGTTCATCGTCGTGTCACTCATCGGCATGATCGTGATCACCCTGATGGGCCGGTGAACGCGGGCCCGCCGCGATCGGCCTCACTCCGCGAGGCGGGCATCCCACGCTGCGGAGTTCTTTGGCTCGTAGGTCGCCAGTTCGAAGCTGTCCCGCACGACCTGCCTCACCGACTTCAGGTCGACGGAGCCCCCGGCGGCCATCATCTGCACGAGCAGGTTGCCGATCGCCGTAGCCTCCACGGGCCCCGCGACGACGGTCCTGCCGGTGGCGTCCGCGATGAGTTGGCACAAAAGCGAGTTTTTCACGCCGCCGCCGACGACGTGGACCCGGCTGACGCGACGGCCGAGCAGGTGGTCGAGTTGTCGCAGCGTCGAGCGGCACGCGGCTGCCACGCTTTCCAGAGCCGCGCGCACGACCGCCGCGGTCGACTCCGGAACCGGCTGACCGGATTGTTTGGCGAGGCCGCGGATCGCGTCCGGCATGCTCGCAGGTGCGACGAGCGAGTGGTCGTTCGGGTCGACGAGCGTGACGAGCGGCGGAGCCTCGGCGGCGAGCCTCGTGAGCTGCTCCCACGTCCAATCCCTCCCCTCCTTGAGCCAGCTGGCACGGCATTGCTGCACGAGCCAGAGCCCGCAGATGTTCTTGAGTAGCCGGGTCGTGCCGCCGATTCCAGCCTCGTTCGTGAAGTTCGCGGCGAGACACTCGGGCGTCACGAGCGGCCGGTCGAGCTCGGCTCCGACGAGGGCCCACGTGCCGAGGCTGATGTAGCACCAGTCGGGACGGGCCGAGGGAGGCTCCATCGCAGGCACCGCCGCGACGGCGCTGGCCGTGTCGTGAGTGCCAGGGGCGATGACCCGCACGTCCACGAGGCCCGTCTCCGCAGCGACGTCGCCGCGGAGTGGGCCCAGGTCCGTTCCCGGCGGAACTATTTTGCCGAACACCTTCCGCGGGATGCCCAGCGAATCGAGCAGTCTCCACGCCCAATCCCCGGTCGTGGGATCGAAACACTGCGTCGTGGAGGCGTTCGTGCGTTCGTTCGATAGTGTGCCCGAAAGGAGCCAGTGAAACACGTCGGGGATCATGAGCATGCGGTCAGCGGCCGCCAGAACGCTCGATCCACCCTTGACGAGCGAGAGGAACTGATAGAGCGAATTGATCTCCATGAACTGCAGCCCAGTCGCCGCGAAGATCTCAGCCCGCGGCACGACCTTCTCTGCCGCGGCGAGCATGCCGTTGGTGCGAGCGTCGCGGTAGCAGACCGGATTGGCCAGCAGCGAGTCATCCGCACCGACAAAGGCGAAGTCGACGCCCCACGTGTCGACACCGACGGTCGAGACGGCACGACCGTGCCGCTTTGCGGCCAGGCGAAGGCCCGCCACCACCTCCTGCCATAGCCGCACAAGATCCCAGACGAGTTGGCCGTTCATCGAAACGGGCCCGTTGTCGAACCGATGAATCTCCTCCAACTCGAGAAGACGGCCGTCAAATTCCCCCGAAACAACGCGGCCTCCGGAAGCCCCCAGATCGACCGCCAGTGCCACCCTGCGAGCCATGCGACTGCTCCATCACGCAAATCGGAAAGACGGAATCGTCCACCCCGATCGGCGGCCCGTCAACGCACCGGCGGCCGGACCGCATGGGCGGGGTTTTTTTCGAACGCAGCCCGCCCGGCCGGCCGATATTGAGGCTCATGGAATTCATAGCTAACCTTGTTAGTCATGATTGAAGGTTTTACGAAACCGCTC
>JBIIOJ010000270.1:0-4552 GCA_044337015.1 Pirellulales bacterium | reverse complement strand
CCCTCGAAGCCGAACTTCTCGTCGAGCCGCCGGTTGAGCTCCGCGTTCTGCCGCTTCAGCCGGATTCCCTCGCTCGCCCGCTCGACCGCCTGCCGCAAGTGGGAGAGGTCGAGGGGCTTCTGGAGGTAGGTCGTCGCCCCCTGCTGCATCGCGGCGACGGCCGAGGGAATCGTGCCGTGGCCGGTGACCACGATCACCTCCGTCTCCGGCGACGCCTTCTTCGCGCGGGCCAGGATCTCGAGTCCCCCGATGTCATTCATCATGAGGTCGGTCACGACGACGTCGAAGGCCTCCTGCTCGAGCTTCCTCCCCCCCTCGTTGCCGCCCCCGGCGATCGTGCAGCGGAAGCCGAGCCGCTCGAGCCCCTCCCCCATCGTTCGTGCGTGCACGATGTCGTTGTCGACGACGAGCACCCGCACCAGGGCGTTGGCGGAAGTGTCGGACGAAGACTCCGGGGCTGGATGCGGCATAAGCGTGATGGTACGAAGCCCGTGGCCGCCCCGTCCAGTTTTTTACGCGGTCTCGGCGACCGACAGCTCTATCGGGCTATGACGAGAGGCGGGCCGGCACCGGCAGCCAGATCGCGACCTTCGTGCCGCGGCCGGGAGCGCTTTCCACGTCGATGCTCCCGCCGTGGGCCTCCACGATCTTGCGGGCCGTCGGCAGCCCGAGGCCTGAGCCTCCCTGCTTGGTCGTGTAGAAGGCCGTAAAGGCCTTCGCGAGCGTCTCCTCGTCCATACCGGGCCCGGTGTCGATGAGTTCGAGCAGCACGCCGCGGCCGCTCGGACGCGTCCGGACGACGAGCTGGCCCGCCGTCGAGCCACCCCCGGCAGCCGCATCGTTGGCCGCCTGCATCGCCTGGACGGAATTGATGAGCAGGTTCAGCACGGCCGAGCGGAACGAGTCGCGGTCGAGCATGACGGCCGGCAGCTGCGGATCGAGGTATCGCAGGACCTCCACGCCGGCCTCGTCGGCCCGTGGCGCGAAGAAGTCGAGCAACTGCGAGATCTCTACGTTGAGGCTGCCCGGCTCGAGGGAGAGCTGCTCCTGCCGCGCGAAGTCGAGAAAGTCGCCCAGCAGCTTCTCGAGCCGGTCACACTCCTGCCGCACGAGCTCGATCTTCGCCCTCGCGCGGCGGTCTCGCTGCTTCTCCGCGGCCGACTTTCCGGGCTCGTCGCCCCGGGGCTCCGGGAAGTCCTCCGCCAGGAGCTCCATGTTGAGCCGGATGGTGGAGAGCGGATTGCGGATCTCATGGGCGAGTCCACCCACGAGCGCCGCCAGCTCCGCGACCACGCTCGCGGGCGAGCGGCCCCCGTTGGTCAGACCATCGGCATCGCTCGACGGCATCGCGATCCGGATCAGGATCCGCTCTGGGTGCCCGCCTCGGCCTGCTCGCGGATAACGGCCTTGCGGCTGAGCTTCACGCGGTCCTGCTCGTCCACCGCGATCACCTTCACCCGCATGACGTCGCCAATTCGGCAGACATCACCGACGCTCGAGACGTACTCGTCGGACAGCTCGCTGATGTGGCAAAGACCGTCCTTGCCGGGCACGAGCTCGACGAACGCGCCGAAGTCCTTGATGCTGGTCACGCGTCCCTCGTAGATCCTGCCGACCTGGATGCTCGCAGTGAGCGCCTCGATCTTCGCCATGGCCGCCATCGCCCCCTCGGCGTCGTGGCTGGCAACGGTCACCGTGCCGTCGTCCTCCACCTCGATCGAGGCGCCGGTCGATTCCTGGATCGCACGGATGGTCTTGCCGCCGGGACCGATGAGCAGGCCGATCTTCTCGGGATTGATCTGCGTCCGCAGGAGCCGCGGCGCCCACGGTGAGATTTCCGGCCGCGGCCGGCGGATCGCCGAGAGCATCGCCTTGAGGATTTCCATGCGGGCCTCGCGGGACTGCTTCAGGGTGCCCGCGATGATGTCACGGGAGATGCCGTCGATTTTGAGGTCGAGCTGGATGCCGGTGATCCCGGCCTGCGACCCCGCGATCTTGAAGTCCATGTCGCCGTAGTGGTCCTCGTCGCCGATGATGTCGGTGAGGAGGAGCCACTTGTCGTCGCTCTCCTTCACGAGGCCGACGGAGATTCCGGCGACCGGGTTCGAGATCGGCACGCCCGCGGCCATGAGGCCGAGGGTCGCACCGCAGACGCTCGCCATCGAGCTGGAACCGTTGCTCTCGAGGATGTCGGAGATCACGCGGATCGTGTAGGGAAACTCGTCGGGCGCCGGCAGCACGGGCTTCACGCTCCGCTCCGCGAGCGCGCCGTGGCCGATCTCGCGGCGACCGGGGCCGCGGATAGGCCGCACCTCGCCGACGGAGAACGACGGGAAGTAGTAGTCGAGCATGAACTTCTTCGAGTATTCGTCGATGAGGCCGTCCACCCGCTGCTCGTCCTTTCCGGTGCCGAGCGTGATGGTCACGAGGGCCTGCGTCTCGCCCCGCTGGAAGAGCGCGGAGCCGTGCACGCGAGGCAGGAGGTCCACCTCGCAGGCGATCGCTCGGAGCGTCTTCGAGTCGCGGCCGTCGGGCCGACGACCCTCGAGGATCAGCTCGCGGACCGCCCTCTCCTCGAGGCCGTGCCAGACGTGCGAGAAGTCGGCCTCGCTGATGCCGCCGGCCTGCCCAGGCTTGAACTCGAATCCGGGCTCAGTCGGGATGATCGCAGCCTTGGCCTTCTCCTTGAGGGCCTTCACAGCCTGGCCGCGGTCCTGCTTGCCGGGCAGCCCCTTGGCCGCCTTGAGCTCGCCGAGGTAGTCGGACGTGAGCCGGGCCCGCAGGGCCGAGTAATCGGCGAGGACGTATTGCTTCTTCTCCTTGCCGGCCTTACGCACGAGCTCGACCTGCATCTGGCAGATCTCGCGGATGATCCGGTGGCACTCCTCGATCGCCTCGAGCATGCGGTCTTCCGGCATCTCGCGGGCGAAGCCCTCGATCATGAGCACGGCCTTCTCGCTGCCGGACACGATGAGGTCGAGGTCGCTCTCCTCGAGCTGGTCCTGCGTCGGGAACGGCACGAACACGCCGTCAATCTGGGCGAGGCGGACGCTGCCGAGCGGGCCCTGGAAGGGCAGGGGGGAGACGCACAACGCGGCCGAAGCGCCGTTCATGGCGAGCACGTCGCCGTCGTTCTGCTTGTCGCTCGAGAGCACCGACGCCTGCACCTGCACCTCGTCGTAGAAACCCTCGGGGAAGAGCGGCCGGATCGGCCTGTCGATGAGACGGCTCGTGAGCGTCTCCTTCATCGTCGGCCTTCCCTCGCGCTTGAGAAACCCACCCGGAAACTTGCCGGCGGCGGCGGCCCGCTCCCGGTAGTCGCAGGTGAGCGGGAAGAAGTCGATGCCGAGCCGCGGGGCGCCCGTCGCGGCGGCCACGAGCACCGTCGTGTCGCCATACTGCACGAGCACCGCCCCAGCCGCCTGCTTGGCGAGCACGCCCGTCTCGATGCTCAAAACCCCGTCGCCGATCTTCCGTTCAACTCGAACTTTCACGTTTTCTCCTTCACTGCTTTGTCGCACCGTCGGCCTGCGGCTTTTCCGCGGCGACTGCGATCATTTTCGGCGGCCATTTCGCCGCCCTGTTCCAACCGCCGGAAACGCTCCGGCGAAATTCATCAAACCACGAAATCGAATGTCGTCCCGTCGTCTCGGGTGAACGCCACCGTCGACGACCAATTGAGCCGGTCGCGACCCTCCGGATCGCCGAAGGCCGCGGAGGGCCTGGATCGATCGGGAGCGCGGCGGCCCGAAGTCACTTCCTGATGTCGAGCCGCTTGATGACCTCGAGATAGCGGCTCGGAGCGACCCGCTTCAGATAGTCCAGCAGCCGGCGACGACGGCTGACCATCATCAGCAGTCCACGGCGACTGGCGAAGTCCTTCGAGTGCGTCTTGAAATGACCGGTGAGCTGCGAGATCCGCCCGGAGAGGAGGGCGATCTGCACCTCCGCCGATCCGGTGTCGGCCTTGCCACGCTTGAAGGAGCCGATCAGCTCCTGCTTGTTCTGTTTCGTCAACGACATGAACTCTTACGCCGGCCAGTTCGGGCCGGCTCCACAACGAGGATGGCGGCCAAGAGGCCACCGTTGTTCAACCCTTGTTTCCAAGGCGGAAGTCTACGAGAAGGGCCTGGAAATGCAATCGCGGGGCGAAAACACAGGGCGTTTGGGCCGTTCGACCGGCGGACGGCGGGCGGTCACTGCCCCATGCGGGCAAGCGCCGCCTTGGGGGGCCCGGCGAAAGCCGCCTTCGGAGGATTGTGCACGACGTTCCAGGCGAGCCCCAGCTTCTCCAGGCAGAGGATCACCCAGTAGGTCGTGTCGACTTCCCACCACTTGTGGCCGTGCTTGGCCATCCGCTGGAACGCATGGTGGTTGTTGTGCCAACCCTCGCCGAAGGCGAGCAGACCGACCCACCAGAGGTTTCTCGAGTCGTCGGTCGTCTCGTAGTTGCGGTAGCCCCACATGTGGGTCGCGGAGTTCACGAACCACGTCACGTGGAAGACATAGATCATCCGCACGGCCATCCCCCAGACGAGCCACGAAAGCCCGA
>JBIIOJ010000047.1:0-15155 GCA_044337015.1 Pirellulales bacterium | reverse complement strand
GACCACGGCACGCTGCAGGTCCTTCAGGTCGAAATCGGGAAGCCGCGCGAAGAGGTCGGCCTCGACCCGGCCGACGTCGGCGAGGGGCAGGCCGATGGCGGCGGCGAGCTGCCGCCTGCCCGTTTCGACGTAGACCGCTCCGTTGAGCAGCCGAACCTCGGCCCGGTCCCGCTCGATGCTCCAGAAGAGCACGTCAGCCTTCGTGCCCTCCCCCGCCTCGGCGAGTTGGCGGCCGATCTCGTACGACCGCTTCGCGATGTCGAGGAGCAGCCGGTAGATCTCCATCCGCCTCTGGGCGACGAGCAGTTGGTAGAAGGTCGCCCGCACGCCGGTGAGCACGTCGAAGCGGGCGCGGATGAGGTCGTATTCCGCCTTCTGCACCTCCCGCAGCGCCGCCTGCTGCGAGAGCCGCAGCTTGCCGGCCGTGACGATGTCCTGCGACGCGAACGTGTTCCACTGGCTCTGGTTGCCGGCGATCTGAGGAGAACCGGCCGCGAGCATCGGATTCGGATAGAGCCTCGCCTGCACGGCCTTGCCGCGGGCCGCCTCGACGGACGCCAAGGCCGAGCGGATCTTCGGGTGGCTGCGCTCCGCGAGCGCCACGAACTCCGTCAGCGTCGCCGGCGAGAAGTTCGGCGAGGGTTGGACTGCCGCAGTCGGCTGCTCCTGGCCGAAGGCCACGAACGGGATCGAGAGCGCGATCGCGATCGCCCCGGCCACGACCACGTGGGCCGCGTCGTCACGCCGGTTCGGGATGCATGTCATCTTCAGGTCCAAAGCGGGTCCGCCGGCTGCAAAAATCGTCCCGACCCACGTCAACGCTGGAGTTCAAATAACCGACGCGGCCCGGGCCACTCTGCGGGCGGCATTTTTCTCGCAAAGCCCCTAGCTTCACGTAAAACTTCGGGCGACTCTCCGGCCTCGCGAAAAGCTGGTAGGATGTTGGCCTTGGTTTTTCAGTCCCGGAGACTGCAATCGATCGTGTCGCTGATTCTCGCCGAACACCTCACGAAGACCTTCGATGCCGCGGGCCACGACGGGTCGCCGGTTACCGCCGTCCGCGACGTCGATCTCGCGATCGATGCGGGCGAGTTCGTTGCGATCACCGGCGCGAGCGGCTCCGGAAAGAGCACGATCCTGCACATGCTCGGCGGGATCACCCGGCCGACGTCGGGCAGGGTAATGCTCGAGGGGGTCGATCTCGCGAAGCTCGACGACGACGCGCTCGCGCTCGTTCGCCGCCGGCGGATCGGGTTCATCTTCCAGCGGTACAACCTGCTGCCGGAGCTTTCGCTCCTCGAGAACGTCGCCCTGCCGCTGGTGTTCGACGGCGTGAAGGAGTCGGCCTGCCACAAGGCGGCGATGGAGGCGATCGAGTCGGTCGGCCTCGCCTCGAGGGCCTCGCACCGTCCCGACGCGCTTTCCGGCGGCGAGCAGCAGCGGGGCGCCATCGCGAGGGCCCTCGTGACCCGTCCGGCGGTCGTGCTCGCCGACGAGCCAACCGGCGCGCTCGACACTGTCAACTCCCGCCACGTGATCGAACTGCTTTCCTGCCTCGTGAAGGACCGCGGGCAGACGGTGGTGCTCGTCACCCACGACCAGACGACGGCCGCCGCTGCCGGACGCCTCATCCGCGTCGTTGACGGCCGAATCGCCTCCGACACACTCGTCGGCGATGCCGACGAGCATGCGGTCGTGTCCTCGGCGAGGACCGCCGTTCGATGAACCGCTTCGGTCTCCTCCTCCGCCAGTGGCGAAACCGGCCTGGTCGTGCTTTCGCCACCGCCGCGAGCGTCGCCGTCGCCGTGGGAGCCGTCGTTGCCACCTGGCTTTCCGCCGACGCCTCGCGGGAGGGTTACCGGAGGCTCGCCGAATCGATCGAGGGCGTGCCCTCGATCGACATCACGCCCCGCGAGACCGGCCGGTGGGACGGCTCCGGAGTGCCCAAGCTCATCGACATCCCGGGCGTTCGGGCCGTCGTGCCGCTCGTCTACAAGCCGGCGCTCCTGCGGAGCGACGATCGGCGGATCCGCGAGGTCGCGGTCGGCGTCGATGCCGAGGGTCTCGTCGACGCCGGATTTCTAAAGCTCGTCGAGGGCCGCGCCTGCAAGGAGCCCGACGAGATCGTGGTGAGCCGAACGCTCGCCGATTCGCTCGACAAATCGCTCGACGACACGCTGCTGTTCCTCTCGCGGCGGGGCGGTTATCGCACGATGAAGATCACGGGCATCGCCGACACGCAGTCGCTCGCGGCGCTTTCCGACGGCGGCGGCGTCGTCGTCGACATCGAGTCGCTCGGGGAGCTGACCGGGGTCCGCGGCCTCATCGACCGGTTCCGGCTCGTGCTTCGGCCCGAAGCGTCGCGACAGGCGGTGCTCGCCGCGGTGAACGAGCGGCTGCCGGAGAAGCTCCACGCGATCGTGCCCGCGGGCCGGGCGAGCATGGCCCACGACATGCTCAACGCCGCCAACCTCGGGCTCGACTTCGTGACAGCGCTGACGGTCGCGATGGCCTGGTTCATCGTCGGCAACGCGATGCTCATGAACGTGACCGAGCGGAGGCGGTCTTTCGCGCTCCAGCGGGTTCTCGGGGCGACCACCCGCCAGATCAGCCGCATGCTCTTCTGGGAGGCAGCCGCCATCGGCGCCATCGGGGCGGGCTTCGGGGCCATCGGCGGCATCCTCGCGGCGGGCCCGATCGCGAAGGGGATCGGCCGCGCGATCCGCGCTCCCGACTTCGCGATCGCCTACAACCCCTGGATCGTCGTCGCGGCCGTGCTCATCGGGCCGGCGGTGGCGGTGCTCGCGGCGTGGTGGCCGACACGGCAGGCCGCGAAGGTCGACCTGCTCGAAAGCCTGGCCCACATGGCGCCGCCCCCGGAGAACATCTCCTGGAAGCTCGTCACGACCGCCGCGGTGCTCTGGAGCCTCGCGGTCGGCATCCTCGTCGCGGTGGTGACGGGGGTCTTGCCGCCGCGGTCCGCCGTGCCCGCAGGCATCGCCACCACGCTCGCCTTCATCGCGACGACGCCCGTCGTGCTGCCGCTGCTGGCCCGACTGCTCGCGGGATTCGTGCCGAGCACGTGGCGGATCGAGGGGGCGCTGGCGCTCGAGCAGATCCTGCGGCAGCCGGTTCGCACGGCGCTGACGACCGGGGTGCTCGTCGTGGCGGTCAGCAACGGCGTGGGTCTCGGCCATGCGATCCGCGACAACGTCGACGACGTGATCGCCTGGTACGCCAAGGCCCTCAAGGCCGACTGGATGCTGCTTCAGGCCGGGGCCCTCGGCGTATCCCGGGAGACGTCCCCGTCGGCCGGCAGCGGACTGGTCGACGAGGTCAAGTCGATCGAGGGCGTGGCGTCGGTGCAGCCGATCTCGATCGCCATCGGATCGGCCGGAGGAGTGGCCTGCGTGATCGTCGCGAGAGACATGCCCCCGAATCAGCAACTGCCGCTCGAGGCGGTCGGAATGTCCGACGATGAACTCCGCGCGATCGTCGACGAAGGCGGGCTCGTGGCCGGGACGGCCCTGGCGCAGAGGCTCAAGGTGAAGCCCGGTGACGAGGTGACCGTTTCGGCGTTCGGCCGGACGATCCGGGCGAACGTCGCCGCGCTCGTCGTCGACTACACCGCGGGAGGAACGTCGCTCTTCATGAGCCGCGAAGCCGCCCGCCGGATCTTCGGCATCGACTCGGTCGACGCGCTTTTGATCGAGTCGAGCCCGGCGGCCTCCGCCGGTCTGCGCGAGCCACTGCAGGCGGTTGCCAAGCGGCACGGGCTGCTCCTGCAGTCCCACGCCGACCTCCACGCGACGATGGACCGGATCATCAACGGCATCGTCGGGGCGCTCTGGTCGATCCTCGGCCTCGGTTTCATCG
Organism: Pirellulales bacterium; assembly: GCA_044337015.1. Lineage (GTDB taxonomy): Bacteria > Planctomycetota > Planctomycetia > Pirellulales > UBA1268 > UBA4655. The sequence goes on along the minus strand of JBIIOJ010000047.1, from coordinate 11,279 downwards.
TCGGCAGCCTCGGCGTCGCGAACACCGTCACGATGAACGTGCTCGAAAAGCGGCGGACGCTTGGCCTGCTCCGCGCGGTCGGCATGACGGCGCGACAGGTCACCCGCCTCGTCGTGATCGAGAGCCTGCTCCTCGGTCTTTCCGGCTGCATCATCGGAATCCTCGGGGGCATCGCCTCCGCCTGGTTCATCCAGCTCTCGAGCCAGCCGCTCTTGGGCCACCCGGTCTCGATGTCGTTCCGGCCCGACGTGATCCTCTCGAACCTCGCGGCCGCGATCGCCATCACCGCGATCGCGGCCTGGCTGCCGGCTCGTCGGGCCGTCCGCCTCGACCTGCTCGAGTCCATCGCCGCCGAGTGAGGCCCGGGGCCGGGCCGCCCCGGGTGTCCCGCTTCGTTTTTCCGGCGGTTTCGCTTTTCATTCCGCCGCTTGACCCGCCGCGGCCGCCGCGCGAAGCCTTGATCCGCGACAGGAGCAAATGCGGAGGGCCGGAGCGATGCAGACGCAACCACAGGTGTCGTTCGACGACGTGGAACTGACCGAAGAGGTCCGCGAGCGGCTTCGCGACGAGGTGCTCGACTGGATCGCCCAGCTCGAGCGGTTCCACCCGAGGATGACCGGCTGCCACGTGGTCATCGGCATGCCCCACCGGCGGCATCGCATCGGCGGGCTCTACTCCGTGAGGATCGACGTCGTCGTGCCGGAGGCGGAAATCGTCGTGAACCGCGAGCATCACGACGAGCACGCCCACGAGGACGTTTTCGTCGCGCTCCGCGACGCCTTCGACGCGGTGAGACGTCGGCTCGAAGACCATGCCCGGCGGCTGCGCGGCACGGTGAAGCGGCACGAGCCTCACGGCCAGGGCGTCGTCGCGAAGCTCTTCCCCCTCGAAGGCTACGGCTTCATCGAGACCCCCGAAGGCCGCGAGATTTACTTCCATCGCCATGCGGTGGCGAACCGCCGGTTCGAAATGCTCGACCTCGGCGCCCGTGTTCGCTTCACCGAGGAGGAAGGGGACCGGGGACCGCAGGCTTCGATCGTCGAGATCGTTCATTCACGCCCACCATCGGAGGCCATGCCATGAGCGTCAGCGGAATGCTCGTCTCGCGGGAAATGAGCGTGCCCGTGCGGGCGATCGACGGCGAGCCGATCGAGCTGCCAGGCCGGCTCGTGCTGCCGGAGAACGCGATCGGCCTCGTGCTCTTCGCCCACGGCAGCGGATCGAGCCGCTCGAGCCCGAGAAACACGTTCGTCGCGGGCGTGCTCCACGAGTCGTGGATCGGGACATTCCTCTTCGACCTGCTCACGGAGCAGGAGGCGGACGAGCGGGTCAACGTCTTCGACGTCGGCCTGCTGGCCGACCGGCTCGTCGCGGCGGTCCGGCTCATGGCGATGGATCCGCTCACCTCCACCCTCCCGATCGGCCTCTTCGGCGCGAGCACGGGAGCCGGGGCCGCCCTCATCGCCGCGACCCGGGAGCACCGCATCGCCGCGGTCGTCTCGCGGGGAGGCCGCGTCGACATGGCGGGCCCGCTCTTGAAGCGGGTCCAGGTCCCGACGCTGCTCGTCGTCGGTTCGCACGACGAGGACGTTCTCGCGCTCAACCGCGAGGCGCTCGAGCAGCTCGCCGGCACGAAGCAGCTTGCGATCGTCCGGGGTGCAAGCCACCTCTTCGAGGAGCCCGGCACGCTCGAGGAGGTGGCGACGCTCGCGAGCGAGTGGTTCGCCCGTCACCTCGGCCCAGGGCGGCGCGAGGCGACCGCCGAGGAAAGGGGGAGGACGGCATGAGCGACCTGGTGGGCAGTCAGTTCTTCATCGATCGCAGGGATGCCGGCGAGCGGCTCCTCGAGCGGCTGCGACACGAGACGCTCGTCGATCCGGTCGTGCTCGCGATCCCGCGGGGAGGCGTCGCCGTTGGCGCCGTCGTCGCCCACGGGCTCGGCTGCGAGCTCGACGTGGTGCTCTCGCGAAAGCTGCGGGCGCCCCACCAGCCGGAGCTGGCGGTCGGTGCGATCACGGAAGCGGGCGTCGTCCACATGACCCGCGGGCTCGGCGAATGGGCCGGGGTGAGCGAGGCCTACCTCGAGGCGGAGCGAAACCGCCAGCTCGCCGAGATCGAACGGCGGCGGAAGATGTTCCGCGCGATCCGGCCGCAGGCGTCCGTCGCCGGCAGGAGCGTGATCCTCGTCGACGACGGCATCGCGACGGGATCGACCATGATCGCGGCGATCCACACGCTCCGCGCCGCCGCAGCGGGGGAGATCTTCGTGGCCGTGCCGGTCGCACCCCCGGAGCGGCTCGACGACATCCGCTCCCTGTGCGACAAGCTCGTCTGCCTGCAGGCGCCGCTGGAGTTCATGGCGGTGGGCCAGTTCTACGAGCGGTTCGACGAGGTGACCGACGAGGAGGTCTGCGATCTCCTGCGGGCATCGCTCGTGCACCACGTGATCCCGTGACGACATACGAACCGTTCGGGTGATGCCCCGTCATCCCTTGATCACGCCCAGCGGCCGCAGGCGGGCGACCTTCGTCGAAAGACCAGCCCGATGGACGACATCGACCACGACGTCGACGTCCTTGTAGGCGGCGGGCTGCTCCTCCGCGAGCCCTTCGCGGCTCCGCGATCGCGCCACGACGCCGATCCGCGAAAGCTCGTCGCGGATGCTGCGGCCCCGCGCCGCCCGGGTCGCGGCGGTGCGGCTCATGCAGCGGCCGGCGCCGTGGCAGGTCGTGCCGAACGACCGCTCCATCGCCCGGGGTCCTCCCACGAGGACCCAGCTCGCGCGACCCATGTCGCCCGGGATGATGACGGGCTGGCCGACGGCGCGATAGCGGGCGGGAACGTCGGCGTGGCCCGCGGGAAAGGCCCTCGTCGCCCCCTTCCTGTGCACGCAGACGATCTTCCGCACACCGGCCACGTCGTGCGATTCGAGCTTCGCCATGTTGTGCGCGACGTCGTAGAGGAGCGTCATGCCGAGCGACTCCCACGTTCGCCCGAAGAACCGCTCGAAGACCTTGCGGCACTCGACGAGCAGGAGCTGGCGGTTGCAGAAGGCGTAGTTCGCCGCCGCCCGCATCGCCCCAAGATACGCCTCCCCCTCGGGGCTCTCCACGGGCGCGCAGACGAGCTGCCGGTCGGGCAGTGCGACGCCATACTTCGCCGGCGCGTCGCGGAGGCTGCGAAGCGCGTCGTCGCAGACCTGGTAGCCGAGCCCGCGCGAGCCGGAGTGGATGAGCACGCACACCTGCCCGACGTGCAGCCCGAACGTGGCTGCGACGAGCGGATCCTCGAGGCGGTCGACGACCTGCACCTCCACGAAATGGTTGCCCGCCCCCACGGTCCCGCACTGGTCTAGCCCGCGGTCGATCGCGCGGTCGCTCAGGAGCTCCGGCCTCGCTCCCTCGATGCAGCCCTCGGCCTCGGTGCAGGCGAGGTCGTCGCCGGTGGCGAGCCCCCTGGCGCGGAGGAACCGCACGCCCTCCCGCACGAGCTCCCGCAGTTCCGCAGGCTCGAACCGGTACGGCCCCCCCTGCCCCACGCCCACCGGGATGTCGCGCATCATCTGGTCGACCAGCTGCGGAAGCCCGGGCCGCACGTCGTCGATCGAGAGGTCCGTTCGGACGAGCCGCACACCACAGTTGATGTCATAGCCGACGCCACCGGGCGACACGACGCCACCCGCAGCCGGGTCGGTCGCGCACACCCCGCCGATGCAGAAGCCGTAGCCCCAGTGGATGTCGGGCATCGCGAGGCTCGCCCGCTGGATGCCGGGCAGGAAGGCCACGTTGGCCACCTGCTCGGCCGCCCGGTCGCTCCGCAGGTGCGGCAGCAATCGCTCGTCGGCGAAGATGAGCCCGTCGACGAGCATGCCCTGCTTGTACGACCGTGGAATCCTCCAGCAGCACTCGTCGACCGGCTCGAGCGGCCCGTCGTAGCCGGCGTGCTCCGGCTTCGGCAGCGTCTCGGCGACTTCAGGCATATGGTGGCCTCCCGTGTCAGATGTCGACGATGAACTCCGCCTCCCAGCCCGCCGGCGATTGTCGCACCGAGAGCCCGTGCTGCGTGACGGCCTTGATCTCGTGAGCGAGCACATGCCGCTTGGGGTCATACGGCTCGCCGTGAACGCTGGCATCGACTCCCGCCGGATCGAGCGAGACGTCGCAGGATCGCCCGAGGAACCGCCGGAGCTCGAAGGCGGCGTGCAGCTCCGAAACGAGGTCGAAGAGCAGCCAGGTCGGATCGGTGCCCTCGACCCGCAGCCGCTCCTGCCGCGTCGGCCGCACCTGCGAGAGGTCGCCGGCGATCACCTCGAAGAGACCGCATGCCGCGTCGCTCAACAGTTCCGAGAGCGACGCCGCACGCACGCGGATCCCGAGGTCGGCCGTGTGGTCGAAAAGTTCGTGCATGGGGGGAACTCTACGCCCCGCGGAGCCGGCAGGTCCGGCCGCTCCAACGCTCCGGAAAAACGGCACGGACAATCCCGTTGACCCGCGCGGCGGCCCCCCCTACCCTCCCGCCCCATGAGCCTTCCCTACGACCTGCGTCTGCGACATGCGCTTCCCGATGGACCCGGCCGAGGCCTCCTGAGCGTGGTCGTGCCCTGTTTCGACGAGGAAACCGTCGTCGAGACGACGCACCGGCGGCTCGTCGAGACGCTCCCCGAGACGGGGATGGACTTCGAGATCGTCTACGTGGACGACGGCAGCCGCGACGCGACGCCCGACAAGCTCGCCCGGATCGCGGCCGAGGATCCCCGGGTGAGGTTCGTGGAGCTTTCCCGCAACTTCGGCCAGCAGGCGGCGATGTCCGCGGGACTCGCGCACGCAGAGGGCGACGCCATCGTGCTCATCGACGCCGACCTGCAGGACCCGCCGGAGGTGATTCCGGAGATGGTCGAGGCATGGAGGCACGGCGCGGACGTCGCCTACGGCCGCCGCCGATCGCGGGACGGCGAGACAGCCTTCAAGCTCGCGACGGCCGCGGTGTTCCACAGGCTGCTCGCGCGGCTCGTGCCCCATCCGATCCCGATCGACACCGGCGATTTCAAGCTGCTCGATCGCGCCGTCGTCGACGCCCTTCTCTCGCTGCCTGAGAAGCGGCGGTACCTGCGAAATCTCGTCGCGTGGACCGGCTTCCGGCACGAGCCCGTCTGGTACGACCGCAAGCCGCGGGCCGCCGGGACGACAAAGTATTCGATCCGCAAACTCTTGGCTTTGGCGGTCGATGCGGTCGTGATGTCGAGCGACACGCCGATGCGGCTCACCTGGCTCTTGGCGGCGGTCCTCGCCGTGGCCGCCTTCGCGAGCGGCACGGTGGCGATGCTCGTCCCATCCGCCCGTCTTCCGGCAGGGATCGGTGCGATCGTGTCGCTCGTGGCCGCGGCGCAGATGGTGGGGATCGCGATCGTCGGCGAGTACGTCGTCCGCACCTACCGCGAAACGCAGGCGCGGCCGAGCTGGATCGCCCGTCCGTCGTCCGCCCGCCTCAAACTCCATCGAGCGGACGAGATCGACGAAGCGGACGACGTGCTGTTCGCCCGTCACGCCTCTTAAACCGGGTTTCACCCGCGACTGGCTTTGGAACCGCGGCCGGTCAGAAGCCCGCCCGGGCCGCCGCTCCCGATCTCGGCTCCCGCACGGCGGCTGCGAACCCGGCCAGGCAGTTCCAGGCGACCGCCAGTCCCGCCCCCATGAAATAGCCGGCCAGGGCAGCCGTTCCCACGAGAATCGCAGCCGACGCCGGGTTGAACGGCCCGACCTTTGGGGCCGATTCCTCAACGAAATGGACGCGATAGATGAAATCCACGAGCCGCTGAGCCCCGCCAAGGGCGACGAGTGCTGCCCAGGCCGCGTGCCAGACCGCGAGCACCGCCGCCACCGCCAATCCCGCCCGGTTCACGAAAATGCGTCCCATGATCGAACCTCCCTTTCACGAACGACCCGAAGGAACGCGGCCCTGCGAGGAAACGGGCCGCCACCATCCTGCGGCCCAACCCTCTATATTACGCCGCTGTATGGTCGACTCCCAAACCACCACCGGCACGCTCAGCATCGGCGACCAGTGGAACGCCATCACGATCATCGCTCATTCGCAGACACACCCTCTCAAGGCGATCTGCGAGCTCACTGAGAACGCGATCGACGCGGGGGCTTCGCAGGTGCGGATCCTGCGACGGCGTTCGAAGGGGCAGACCTATCTCGAGGTCGTCGACGACGGCCGTGGAGTCGCGGCCGACGACTCGGGGTCGCCTGACTTCCAGCGGATCGCGACCCACCTGTGCGACTCGATGAAGCGTCATCTCGACGGCCGCAACCGGCAGGGCGTGCACGGTGAGTTCGGGATCGGACTCTTGAGCTTCTGGAGCCTCGGCGAGGAGTTGAGGATGATCTCCGGGGGCGGTGATGCGCCGCTGGAGCTGCATCTCGTCCGCGGCCAGCGGCAGTACGCCATCCGGCCCGTACGGGGCCGTATCGCCACCGGCGGAACGCGGGTGATCGTCGGCCCGCTCCTCGAAGCCACGAAGAATCTCGTCACGGGCGAGAAGATCGCCCGGTATCTCTCGGCGGAGCTCCGCGACCGCATCCGGCGGACCGGCGTGTCGATCGAGATGGTCGATTCGATCGCCCGCAAGCAGGCACCCATCGTGCCGCGGGAATTCGACGGCGAGCGGCTTGAGATCCCGCGACGCTACGCGACGCCGCTCGGTGACGTGAACGTGGAGATCTACCTGCGCGGCGACGAGGCGACCGGCAAGCCGGGCATCGCGGTCTGCAAGGACGGCACCCGCGTGATCGAGGACATCACCGAACTGCTTCCCTTTTCGCGGGCCCCATGGAACGACCGCCGGCTCGAAGGGCTCGTCGACTTCGAGCCGCTGGCGCTCGCCCCCGGCACCCGTTCGGGCATCGTGCCCGACGCGGCGTTCGAGGCGCTCGTCGCCGCAGCCTCGGCGATCGAGGCCGACATTCTCTCGGCGGTCTCGACCCGCGAGCAGGCCGAGGCGGAGCAGGCGAGCCGCCAGCTCTTGAAGCAGGTCCACAAGGCCTTCACCTCGGCGCTCGCCGAACTGCCCGCCGAGGACTACCTCTACTTCGACATCCCGAAACCGGAGCCCGCGATCCAAAGTCGCCAGGGCGGCCCGGGCGAGGACCTCGGGGCGAATGAATCCGATCCAGACCGCCGCAATGACGCCCCCGATCGGCCTGCGGCAAGGCTCTTCCAGATCGATCCGGGGCCGCTGGCGGCGGTCCGCATTTCGCCCCGCGCGGCTCGTCGGCCGCCGGGTGGCTCGTGCCTGTTCACGGCAACACCCCGCGATGCAGGCGGTGTCGCGATTCCCGCGGGCGTTTCGATCACCTGGAGGATCGTCGCCGGAACCGCCGCGATCGCGACGGACGGCGCGACATGCCGCGTCGCTTCGTCCTCGGTCGGAATCGTGACGGTCGAGGCGACGGCACTGCAGGCGGACGTCGAGGTCACGGACCGGGTGGATCTGAAGTTTCTGGAGGCCGCTGAAGGTGACGCGGCCGGCAGCCGCGGCCTGCCCGGCTACCGGCTCGAAGCCGACCACGGCCGGCCGTGGCGAAGCCGCTACGACGTCGGACGCAACGAGATCGTGATCAACTCCGCCCACCGCGACTTCCTCGCCACCCGCGGCTCGGCCGCCAAGCACCGTCGCTACATCGGCAAGCTCTATGCGAAGGAGGTCGTGCTCAGCAACTTCCCGCACGAATCGCCGGCCGAGGTGATGGAGCGGCTTATCGAGGTGACGGTCCGCACCGAAGACGCGCTGTGACGATCGGCGACGAACTCGGCACCTGCGTCACGCCACGCGGCAAGAACCCCCGTATTGCCCCCGCAAAAGACGCGGGACGATCGCCGAGATCAAGGCGGCCACCGATGCCTACGAACGCATCGAATCGACGACGAGCCACACGCCCGCGAAGAACCACCCAACGACGAAATATGCGGTGAAGTCCATCAACAGACTCATGCGGCACCAGCCTTTCTACAGCCGAACTGTAGGTCACGAAACGAAGGCCATATGATGGCCGGCCGTGACGGCTGTAGGGGTGGTGTCGTTAACGGACGGTGATCACGATGTCCCAGCACCCACGGGTGGTCCGACCGACGCTGCGTCAGGCCCGCTTCCGTCGCCGCCACGTCGCGAACCCACCGCAGGCCAGGCCAGCGTATTCTTCATATCGAGTGCCTTTGAAGCTCCACAGCCACTTGCCCGCCTCAATCACGGCCAGCGGAATGAGAGCCAGGGCGACCACGAGCAGCCACTCGTGGCCGAGGTGAGTTTTGACCTCGAACACCGGCTGCGTGAATGGCAGCGTCACGGCGACCACCTGCAGGAGCGCCGAGATCGCGATCGCGGCGAGTAATGCCGGGTTGCGGAAGAAGCCGATTTCGATCGCCGTGCGCCGCTCGCTCCGGCAGCCAATCGCGAAGAACAGCTGCGAGAATGCCGCCACGCAGAACGTCATCACCTGGGCGTGCTCGACAGCCGCAGGATCGGTCGAGCCTCGCCACCTGAACCAAAACGTACCCAACGTCACCATGGCGACGAGGGCTCCGTGGACGAGGATCATGAGGCCCCGCCGCATGGTGATGACCGGCTCCTTGGGGGGCCGAGGCATTCGGGTCATGACGTCGCTTTCCGGAGGCTCGAGTCCCAACGCCAGGGCGGGCAGGCCATCGGTCACGAGGTTGAGCCAGAGAATCTGGACGGCGGCCAGTGGCGCCGGCCAGCCCGCCACCGCAGCTACGAACATCAGCATGACTTCGCCGGCGTTGCACGACAGGAGATAGTGCACGACCTTCTGCACGTTGTCGTAGATGCTCCGCCCTTCCTCCACTGCGCTGACGATCGACGCGAAGTTGTCATCCGTGAGCACCATGTCGGAGGCCTCTTTCGTCACGTCGGTGCCCGTGACGCCCATGGCGATGCCGATGTCAGCGGCCTTCACTGCCGGCGCGTCATTGATGCCGTCTCCCGTCATAGCCACCACCTGCCCGCGCCGCTGCCATGCCCGCACCACCCGCAACTTGTGCTCGGCCGTGACGCGGGCGTACACCGCGATCGCATCGACCGTGTCAACCAGGGCGTCGTCCGACAGCAGGTCGAGTTCGGCCCCCGTCAGTGCCCGACCCTCGCCATCGGCCAGGCCCAGTTCACGGCCAATCGCCAGAGCCGTAGCAGGGTGGTCACCCGTGATCATCACGGGGCGGATGCCCGCGAAACGGCACGTCTGCACCGCCGCGCGCGCCTCGTCGCGCGGCGGGTCCATCATGCCGACGATGCCCACATGCACGAGATTACGCTCGCAGTGGTCCGGCGACCCGTCGAGCGGCTCGTGATCCTCCACCTCCCGATAGGCGAGCGAAAGCACCCGCAGGGCTCGGTTGGCGAGGTCGGCGGTGGTCGTGAGGATCTCGCGCTGCCGCTCGGCCCCCAGCGGCACGACCACGCCCTGCCGCAGCTCCGCCACACAGTGCGGCAGGACCGCCTCGGTGGCCCCCTTCGTCTCCATGAGGCGGGATCCGTCCTTCCGTCGCACGACCACACTCATCCGCTTGCGCTCGGAATCGAATGGCATCTCGAGTTCGACCGGCTCGGGGGAATCGCCGATTTGAATGCCGGCCTTCATGGCCACCACTACCAGGGCCCCTTCGGTAGGGTCGCCCATCACCCGCCAGCCGCCACCATCCTCGGGACGCACGGAGGCGTTGTTGCAGCGTGCACCGATCGTCAGGAGACGGACGAGATCGGGCTGCGTGCCAACGACGACGTCGTGCTCATCACCGGCCCGGCGAAACGCTCCGTGAGGCGAGTACCCGCCGCCGGTGACGTGGTAGGCATCGTTGGCCGTGACGATCTCCCGAACCGTCATTTCGTTGCGGGTGAGTGTGCCCGTCTTGTCGGAGCACACCACCGTCACACTGCCGAGCGTCTCAACGCTGGGCAGCCGGCGCACGAGGACGTTGCGGGCCACCATCCGCTGAAGGCCCGCCGCCAACACGAGCGTGACGACTGCCGGCAGCCCTTCGGGCACCGCCGCCACGGCCAGACTCACGGCCCGCAGGAGTACCTCGGTCAGCCGGCCGCCACGGGCAAGCTCCAGCGCAAAGATCACAGCCACCACACCGAGGCAGACGACGATCAACAGCCGCCCCAGTTCGGTGAGCCTTCGCTGGAGCGGCGTGGTCTCCGCTGGCGATCGCTCGAGAAGACCTGCGATGCGGCCGAGTTCCGTGGCCATGCCGGTGGACACCACGATTGCCGTGCCATGGCCTGCCGCCACCACGGTGCCCGAGTGCACGATCGTGCGACGGTCGCCGAGCGGAGTCGCCACGGGCAACGGGGCGCCGGGGCCTTTCTCAACCGGCTCACTCTCTCCGGTAAGCGCGGACTCCTGCACCCGTAGTCCGAACGTCTCGATCAGCCTCGCGTCGGCCGGCACATTGTCGCCGGCTTCGAGTACGATTCGGTCACCGGGAACGATCTCGCGGGCGGGCACAGTCCCTAGCTCCCCATCGCGATACACGTTCGCCACAGGGGCCGCGATCCGCTGAAGCGCCGCCAGGGCCTGTTGCGCCCGCTCCTCCTGCAGAAACCCGATGATCGCATTCACGAGCACGATCGCCAGGATCGCCGCCGTGTCGGCCCAGTCGCCCATCACCCCGGCGATGAGCGCCGCCGCGATCAATATCCAAATCACGAGTTCCTGAAACTGCCGCAGCAGTTTCCACCACCAGCCCTCCGGCGGCTGTTCGCGGAGTTGATTGAATCCAAACGAGGCGAGGCGGCGGTCACCCTCCGTGCGGTCAAGCCCGCGATCGAGGCTCGTACCGAGGCGATCGACGATCTCCTGTAGTGAGAGCGTGTGCCAGGGAACGGCCATCCGCTCCTGCTCGACCGGCGTCACGCTATCCACGGCTGGTTTCACGAGTGTTGGAAGACGAGGGCCAGGCCACCGCCGATCACAAGGATCACGAGCAGGGCATCCGGCTCGATCATCGGCAGCCGCCGCTCTCCATGATAGAGCCGCCCCAATACCGTGATCGCAGTGGCCGCAATCACCGCGAAAGCGGTGACTGACCCTCCCCCTTGAAACTTCGCCACTTCCACGGGGAGTCGAAGTCATGAAGATTCCACGGGAGAAACCGCAGTCGCGGAAAACGCCGGACCAGGCTCCGGACCACTCTGGGTGGCCCCCGATCTCGGCGACCTGGTTCGACTCCTCTCCGACCTCCCGGAGGGCCAACGCCAA
>JBIIOJ010000046.1:0-15202 GCA_044337015.1 Pirellulales bacterium | reverse complement strand
GCTGTTCCAGCCACTCGGTGTGGAAGGTGCCTGGCTTGTCGGTCCGCTCGTAGGTGTGGGCGCCGAAGTAGTCCCGCTGGGCCTGCAGCAGGTTCGCCGGCAGGTTCGCATGGCGGTAGCCGTCGTAGTAGGCGAGGGCCGTCATGAAGGCGGGCACGGGGATGCCGATCGTCGCCGCCGTGGCGATCACGTGCCGCCAGGCCTTCTGCGACCTCGCGAGCGCATCGGCGAAGTAGGGGGCGAGCATGAGGTTCTCGAGGTCGGGCTGAGCCTTGTAAGCCTCGGCGATCCGCTCGAGGAACTGGGCGCGGATGATGCACCCGCCCCGCCAGAGCATCGCGATCGAGCCGTAGTCGAGCGGCCAGTCGTGCTCCTTCGCCGCGGCCGCGAGCTGCACGTAGCCCTGCGCGTAGCTTGCTATCTTCGAGGCGTAGAGGGCCTGGCGGACCTGTTCGATGAAGTCCTTGGCGGGGCCGTTGTTGGGCATGTCGGGTCCCTTCAGGACCTTGCTGGCCCGCACCCTCGCGTCCTTGAGGGCCGAGAGGCAGCGGGCGTAGACCGCCTCCGTGACGAGCGTGCTCGGCACGCCGAGGTCGAGGGCGAGCTGGCTCATCCACTTGCCCGTGCCCTTCGCGCCCGCCTTGTCGAGGATCCGGTCGACCATGAAGTCGCCGCTGTCGGGATCCTTCACCGTGAAGATGTCGCGGGTGATCTCGATGAGGTAGCTATCGAGTTCACCGCGGTTCCACTCGTCGAAGACGCCCGCGAGCTGGTCGTTCGTGAGGCCCGCGCCCTGCTTCAGGAGCCAGTAGGCCTCGCAGATCAGCTGCATGTCGCCGTACTCGATGCCGTTGTGCACCATCTTCACGTAGTGGCCGGCGCCGCGGGGGCCCACCCAGTCGCAGCAGGGGATGTCGCCCTTCGGGCCGACCTTCGCGGCGATCGCCTGGAAGATCGGCTGCACGAGCGGCCAGGCTGCCTTCGACCCGCCCGGCATGAGGCTCGGCCCCTTGAGCGCGCCCTCCTCGCCGCCGGAAACACCCGTGCCGATGAAGAGCAGGCCGCGTGCTTCGATCTCCTTCGTCCGCCGCTCGCTGTCGGCGTAGTGGGTGTTGCCACCGTCGATGAGCACGTCGCCTGGGGAGAGCAGGGGAACGAGCTTCGCGATGAGGTCGTCGACCGCCGGCCCTGCCTTCACCATCATCATCACCTTCCGCGGCGGCTTGAGCGTCGCGACGAAATTTTCGAGCGAATGGCAGCCGACGACGTTCGGCTGCCTGCCACGATTCGAGGTGAAGGCGTCGGTGACGCTCTGTGTCCGGTTGTAGACGGCGATGGAATGGCCGCGGCTGGCGATGTTGAGAGCGAGGTTTTCACCCATCACCGCAAGCCCGATGAGTCCGATGTCGCAGCTGCCTTGCGTCGGCATGGTGGATCCTGGTGGCAGAGGGGGGAAACGATCGATCGGTCCGAATGATAAGGAGCGGGGCCGAGCAGCACCAATCGGGAACGCGGCCGGCCAAACGCCGGCGGTTTTCGCGGTCGCACCGCTGGCCCGTAGCGGGGCTAGGCCGCCTTCGCGAGCGACCGTCGGCCGGCCTCGACACCGCCCGACCGCACGACGAGGCTTACGAGCCGCTTGCAGGCGGCGTCGAGGATCTCGCGATCGAGCCGACGCGGCCAGGCGGCATCGGCGAGGGCCTCGTCGAGCCGGTCGCGGAGAAGTCTCCGGGCGCGGGTGGAGAGATAGCCGCGGGCTTCGAGCGGATCCATCATGTCGAGAATTTCCCGGACACACCCGAGCGAGGGGCCGGCCTCCTCGAACGTCTTCTGGGCCAGTTCCTCGGCAATCCGTTCTCCGCGTTGAAACAACATGGTGCGCTCCAAGGTGGGCAAGGCGGGCGGGGCAGGGGGGCTGCTCGGGGCCGAATCGGGCTTTCCGGGCCGCCGCCTGCGTGGACTGAAGTGATCGGCCGTTCGATGCCGATTCCTACAGCACCTTGGGAATAAATCGGGCTTCCCGTTCATTCCACAGGGTCGCATGCAGTTATCGCGGCTTGACTGGTCCGCAAGGTCTGCCATAGCGTACGACCAACAACTGAAGGCTCCGTAGCCAAGTGGCTAAGGCAGCGGATTGCAAATCCGCCATCGTCGGTTCGACTCCGACCGGAGCCTCTCGCTTTTTTTCCGTGCCGATTGACGCCAACGGGCGCCAAACCCCGTTGGCGTCCGGCTTTCGGTGCCGCTTCATGCATGCTGATCGCGGCCAGCCCCGAATTGGCAGGATTTTCCCAACCTGCCGTCTCGAGAAGCCTCGGACCGCTGCGGCCGCACGCTCTCGTGGACCGCATCGTCAGCCAACTGTCGAACCAAGATCACGGACCAGTTCAAGTTCAAGTGGGGGTAAAAGGGCTCGGAGGGGTCGGGCCCAGGGGGGTTCACCACACGCCGCGTGTGCGGTTTGAGTCGAGGTTTCGGTCTTCGGGCCGCGTCTCGAAACCACGCCGGGCCTGGGTTGTTCAAGCTTTGTGGGCGCGTGAAATCCCACCCACCTGAAGAGCCGCTCCCATGCGCTCTCGAATGCTCCCCGCCAGGGTTTTCCTTTTTTCTCCGGCCAACTGGTTTCTCCAGCCGTGGCCGCGGACTCCGGCGGACGTGTTCCCTCACGCGGCCGTGCGGCCGGGCTTCGTCGCCGCGAGATATTCCTCGATCGACATGACGATGGCATCGATCGAGTCGAATGCGTTGGACTCGCCGCGGTCGAAGTCGTCCACGGCGGCCTTGATCTCCGCCAGCGTGAGGATGGCGGCGTGTGCAGGCAGGGGCTTCGTTGGCGACGTCATTGGAACCTCCGTGTTTCCGGTTCAGCCGACGCATCATGCTCGGCAACGTGCAAACGGTAGCGAGGCTGCGTCGCCGACTCTATCACCACACACGCCCCACGGAACGGTTTCTAAAATTTAGAATGGTTTTATCACGACACGCGCATGTCGCCTTGCGCAAGTCACCCTCAGGTGGACATACCAACGTGAAGGCATACAGTGGAGGTGTCGTGAGGGCGGAACAGGCTCCAACGCGACCCTCACCTGCGTCAGGGCGGCCATGGACGGAGCAACGCTATCGCCATATCCGCACTACTCGTGGCTTGCGCACTGGATCTCGATCCGACCGCCGCGGGTGTTCGAACTCCACGAGGAACAGCACGTCACCCACCGGCTTCTGCTCACCACCGCCGGCGACGCGCGTATCACGTGGACAACGAACGGAAACGACGTGCTCTTTCAGTCGACCGATGGCGACATCGGGTTCTATCCCTGCGACTCCGCCGCGCACGTGTTTGCCATCACCGCGACCGGGGGGTATCAGGCCTATGCGTTGCTTCTGCCGAAAAACCATCTCCGCGACGTGTTCGCATCGGACGACTTGCGTCCCGGACGCGGCCTCCATGCCATGCCGGTATTTCAGGATGCCGTGATGCGGGCGTGTCTCCTTCGCCTTGCCCGAGCAAACGAACGCCGCCTCGTGTCGGAAGAAATCGGCGACGAGATAGCGGCCCGTCAGATCGTCATGCGGCTGTGCGTCATCGCGGGCGGCGGGACCCCCGACTGGCAGAAGGACACGAGCGTTTTCACCGCGGTCGTCATGCGGCAGATCGTCGAGCGAGTGGACACGCACCTTGCCGACCATCCGTCGCTCGAGCAGATGAGCCGAGGCTTTGGCCTGTCCCCCAGCCACTTTGCAAGGAAATTCAAGAAATCGGCCGGCGTGAGCCTCAACCGCTTCGTGAACCGGCGGCGGGTCGGCTTGGCGCTCGCCTTGTTGAGGAGCGGCAACACCCCGCTCGCCCAACTGTCCCTCGACCTCGGGTTCTGTTCGCAAAGCCATTTCACGCGTTTGTTCAGGGGCCTCACGGGCATCACTCCATTCCAATTCAGTCAAGGGCGGCGACCGACGGGTGAATGATCACCACGTCGCCGCACATTCTCGCCTCGCTACTACACTGATTGTGGAGCAGGTCTCAAGGTTTCACGACAACGACACACCCAGGAACCCGTCTTATGAGCGATGAAGTGAAGTCGGCCGATTTCTCCAAGGAGTTGGCCCAAATCGCACTGTCGATGCAGTCGGAGCGGACGGGGCACATGCCGAAGGCCGTGACCGTCGTGGCCAGCGACGAAACGGTGGTGCTGACCCTGCACGAAGCGTTGACACCCGCCGAAAAGATTCTCGGCAGAACGGAAGCGGGGGCGGCGAAGGTCGAGCAGTACCATCGGGCGCTCTTCGCGGTGTCGTGCGACGAGCTGCGCAAGGAGATCCAGCGGCTGACGGGCCGAAAGGTGAGGGAGGCGGCCGTCGTGGTCGAGCCGGCAACCGGCGCGATCGTCCACGCCTTCACGAGCGGCACGGTCGTGCAGATCTTTCAGCTGGAGCCGCATGGTATGGCCACGCACGTCTCGGCGGGGTTGCCGTCCGAGAAGGGCTGAAAGCACGCGTCATCTGCTCTGGCCTCGTTGGGTGGCCGGGAACGGCACGGTGTCCCCGGGCTTCCGCCCGGGGCTTTTCGGGGAACGTGCGCGCAACAAGTACGAGCCGTATAAGCTCACGGGATATGGCACTGTCCGGCGACGAATTCCTGCGGCTCGAGAGCCTCATCTGCCGGCCCGTGTCGACGCGGCCGGACTGGCTGAAGGCATGGCGCAACGAGGCCAACTACCTGCTCTATCTGGCCCGTCGGGCCAGCGACGACGACGACGAGGAGCTGCTTGCGGAACTGGAGGAGCAGGCACGGGAGATGGCCGACATGGTCGAGGCGCGTTGGAGTGCGGAAGGGCTCTGAGGCGGGCGTGCCGCTTCCGATTCACGGGCGGTAGACTTGATCTCTCAGAGGTGAAAACGCATGACGGCATCAATGAGACGCAAGATGGCGGCGGAGGCCTTTGGCACCTTCGCATTGGTGTTCGCTGGTACGGGCGCCATAGTCATCAATGAGGTGAGCGGCGGGACGATTACCCACGTCGGAATCGCCATCACTTTCGGGCTGGTCGTACTGTCGATGATCTATGCGATTGGTGACGTGTCGGGCTGCCATCTGAATCCTGCCGTAACGCTCGGCTTCTACGCCGCACGCCGCCTCGAAGGTCCGATGGTCTTGGCGTACCTCGTTTCCCAATGCGTAGGTGCTTTGTGCGCAAGCAGCGTGTTGAAACTGATGTTCCCAACGAACGCCATGCTTGGTGCCACGGAACCTGCTGGTGGAGCAATGCAATCGTTCGTCTTGGAGTTCCTGCTGTCCCTCATCCTCATGTTCGTGATCCTGAGCGTATCGGTGGGAGCGAAAGAGAAAGGGCTGCTCGCGGGTGTCGCCATCGGTGCCGTGATTGCTCTGGAGGCTATGTTCGCAGGCCCAATCAGCGGCGCATCCATGAACCCAGCCCGTTCTTTGGCTCCAGCCGTGCTGTCGATGCGACTTGATCACCTGTGGCTGTATATCGTGGCGCCGGTCATGGGTGCCGTCGCCAGCGTGGCTGTGTGTCGGTGTGTGCAAGGCCCCGGATGCTGTGGTGGAGTCGCAAAGGGGGCATGCTCGTGAAACGTGTGCTGTTCGTCTGCGTTGAAAATTCCAACCGCAGCCAGATGGCAGAGGCGTTCGCTCGTATGCACGGGGCTGGCCGAGTCGAAGCCGCGAGCGCCGGATCGAGGCCGTCTGGGCGGGTGAACCCGAAGGCCGTCGAGGCCATGAATGAACTGGGTTACGACCTCACGACGCACGTCTCGAAGGGGATGGATGAGTTCAACGGACGGCACGTGCACGTCGCCGTCACGATGGGCTGCGGTGATGAATGCCCACTTGTCCGCGCGGAGCAGCGGGAGGATTGGCAGATTCCGGACCCGCGGGACATGACCCCCGAACAATTTCGAGGCGTTCGTGACCTGATCGAGCAGAAGGTCAAAGACCTGCTCGCGACCCTTACAGCAACGACGTGAGGACCTGCCGATGACCGTGAAGGAGTTCCGTGACGCTCTCGCCAGCAATCCGGGGTCGAAGATGCACTGGATGCTGCCCGACAAGTCGTTCGTTCCCAGCCACTACCACATCACGGAGGTGGGGCGGGTGCAAAAAGACTTCATCGACTGCGGCGGCACCGTCCGGTCTACGAAGGCGTGCGTGCTGCAGGTCTGGGTGGCGAACGACGTGGACCATCGGCTGGAGACGACGAAACTGGCGAGCATCATCGACGTCGCCGGCTCGCTTCTCCGATCCGACGAACTTCCCGTCGAGGTCGAATACGAGCAGGGCGTAATCTCGCAGTACCCCATCGGCGGTATCGAAGTCACGCCGTCCGGGTTGCTCTTCTACCTCGGAACCAAGCACACGGCCTGCCTTGCGCCGGAGAAGTGCAAGGTGGGCGACACAGGCTGCTGCTGACCCCAGTTGCACGACCGCCATGCTGTGACGCCGAGCCGGGAAGTCGCCCTAGGTCGACAGTTGGAGGGTCTCTACCCCCACCCTGTAGCCCCGAAATAGCGTTGCTATTCCCAAGATTCTGAACTATCGTAGTGGGGTTGGTTCTGGACGACGCTAGTTGCGCAGTGGCCGATCGGCCTTGATTGCCGCTTCTTTTCCTCGCCCTTACCCTCTGGCGGGCTGCCACCTCTGGCCCTTTCGAAGTGACCCCGAAAGTTCATTAGGGTCATCGGTAGGAGTGTTTTTTCATGGGTAAGAAACTGTACGTCGGCAATCTGGCCTATAGCGTCACGAGCGAAGCGCTCGAGCAGATGTTTCTCGAGTTTGGCGCCGTCACAAGCGCGCAAGTGATTCAGGATCGTGAGACGGGCCGCAGCAAGGGGTTCGGATTCGTCGAGATGCAGGCAGACGATGCCGCGCAGCGAGCGATCAGCGGCATGCACGATAAGCAGTTCGACGGGCGGCCCCTCACCGTAAACGAGGCCAAGCCCCGTGAGGGCGGTGGTGGTGGCGGCGGCCGAGGTGGTTACGGCGGTGGCGGGCGCCGCTACTAAGCCGGGGCGTCTCGAAACGGAATATGTTGTCAGGGCCGGAGCGCGTCTTGAAGGCGCCCTCCGGCCCTTTTCTTTGCCACGACAGGCAGGCCACTCCGGCAACCTGCATGCGGATGCCCCTCACCATGGCGGCAGCTTGGTCGTCCCCGTATCCGGAAAGTAGATTGGTGTGGCAGTGTTTTCGAGGCCGTGGAACGCCGATGAACCTTCCCGATCTGCCCCCCTGGCTCGACAGCGTTTCCGACGATGATGAAGAGCTGTCGGGCGGGGACTCCGACTTTCCCTACGACGAGTAGCCCGTGCCATCTCGCTTCTGGATCGCTCTCGTACTCGCGGTGCTGGCCGGCATCGCCGTCATGATGGCCAAGCCGACCGGTCGGAAGGCCAGGTCGTCGGTGCCGTGGCGCGGGCAGATCAAGCCGCCGCCGCCCCCTCCGTGAACGCGGGCTACCGTCGAAGGTCGATGACCCCGATGGCGAGCCTGCGGTCGGTGAAATACGGATCCCCGCCGCCGTTCCTGCCTTCGTCGGTCCCATGGAACCGATCGACCCAGTAGTAGCCGTCGAGGGCGTCCGCCCGCACGGCGTCACGGACGAGCTTGTTTCGCTCCTGGTCGATGTCGGGGCCGATCTTGTGCGTGATGCCGCCGGTCGTTCGGCTGATCTCGACCCGTTCGTCGTAGGTGGCGGCTCCGAGCCAGAGCGGCTCGGAGTTTGCGTCGAGTTCCCGCGACCGCCAGAACCGGACGTGGTGTCGTTGCTTCGGGCTGTCGCCGACCGGCTGCTCGAAGGCGGCGTCTTCCTTGCGGCCCCAGAGATAGAGGTCGCTCACCGGAGCGTGCGGGTAGGGCTTGTTCAGGACGACGTCGGCCGCGATGCGGAGCGACGTCTCGAGCGTGATCGGGTCGGCGGCGTACCAGCCGGCCGCGGCGAGCGCCCTGTGGAGTTCCTGCTCCGAGCCGATGAAGGCGATGTTGATCGCGTCGCCGGCGTGTCCCGTCGCGGTCGTCGTGTGACGCGGCGAACTCGCGAGGGCCGGGTGGCCGGCGACCGTGCCCGCCGGTGTTCCAGGGAGCGGTTCGGCGGCGATGGCGAAGCTGCACGCGGCAAGGCCGAGCAAAGCGGACATCTTGAATTTGATCACGGGCAGCCTCATGACGGAGCGGGGCGGGAGGGTAGCCGAGGCTCGCATCTCGCCTCAAGGCCAGCTCTGCTGCGGTAACGACGCAATCGTTTCACGGCACGGCTGATAAACTCTGGCTCGATGGGCAAGCCTCGTGACAGCATGATCCGTTTCAGGGCGATGGCCTCGCTGATCGCAGCGGCCGCCTGCGGTTCGATCGTCGCCGTGGAACCTCCCGCCCCGCAGGCGATTTTCGACGAGGCCGTCCGGCTTTTCTTCGAGGCGAAGCCGGTCGAGTCGGCCCGTGAGTTCGATCGGCTCGTCGAGGCGGTGCCGAGGGCGGAGCCGGAACTCTGGCAGCGGGGGCTCGCGCTCTACTACGCGGGGCGGTTCGAGGACGGTCGGCTGCAGTTCGAGCGGCACAAAACCGTGAACCCCGACGACGTGGAGAACCCGGCCTGGCATTTTCTCTGCGTGGCCCGCCTCGAGGGGCCGGAGGCCGCCCGCAAGGCGATGCTGCCGGTCGGCGAGGATCGCCGCGTCCCCATGCGCGAGATCCTCGACCTCTACGCGGGCCGGGGTGACGCAGCGGCCGTGCTCGCCGCTGCCGAACGCGGGGAGGAGGAGGCCCGCCGCAACCAGTTGTGCTACGCGCACCTCTACTTGGGGCTCCACGCCGAGGCCACGGGCGACGTCGAGAAGGCACGGCACCACGTCACCCTGGCCGCGGGCCCGTTCCGGATGGACCACTACATGGGTCGAGTGGCGGTCGTACATGCAAAGCTGCGCGGCTGGGACGTGGCCCTCGACGATGATCTTCAGCCCGACACGAGGAATAGAAAATGACACACGGGTTTCGCTGGGTGTGGAAACGGCTGACGGGAATGTTCCTTGCAGGGGTGCTCATGCTCCTGCCCGTGATCATCACCGTCGGGGTCGTCGTCTGGGTGGTCGACCTGCTCACGAAGCTGCTCGGCCCCCACACGCTCTTCGGGTCGCTGCTCGCCGGGGTCGGCCTGACGATCAAGCCGGAGTCGCACGCTCCCTACGTGATCGGCTGGCTCGTCGTGCTCGGCGGAATCCTGGCGATCGGAGCGGCGGTCGAGGTCGGGGCGCGGAAGGCGTTCCTGCGGGTCGGCGACGCCGTCTTCTCCCGGATCCCGCTCCTCGGGAGCGTCTACGGCACGACGAAGCAGGTGGTCGACCTCTTCCACGCCGGCGACAACAAGGCGATCAAGGGGATGTCGCCGGTGTTCTGCTTCTTCGGCGGCGCCGGCGACCTGGCGTTGCTCGCGTTCCTCGTCTCTCCGGAGAAGGTGACGGTGCAGGGGAGGGGGTACCAGATGGTGATCGTGCCGACGGCGCCCGTGCCCTTCGGCGGTGCGCTTCTCTTCGTCCCTGCCGACAAGATCGTGCCCGCACCGATGACCGTCGATGCGATGATGAGCGTCTACCTCTCGATGGGCGTGAGCGCTCCCGAGGCCCTCGCAAAGGGCGGTTGACGCCGGCCAGCTAACGGACCGGGAATGCCCGGAAGCAGAGGGCGAGCAGCATCGGGACGAGCACGAGCGTCACGATCGTCGAGACGAGCATGCCGCCCAAGAGCACGGCGCCGAGCCCCCGGTAGAGCTCGCTGCCTGCACCGGGGAAGAGCACGAGCGGCAGGAGGCCGAGCACGGTTGCGAGCGTCGTCATGAAGATCGGCCGCACGCGGCTCCGCACCGCCTCGAGGATGGCCTCGGTCGTATCCATCCCCCCCTGACGTGCGAGGTTGACCGCCTGCTCGACGATCAGGATCGGGTTGTTCACGACGGTGCCGATGAGGATCACGAAGCCGAGCATCGTGAGCACGTCGAGCGGCTGGAAGATGCCGAAGGCCGAACCGAAGTTATTGAGTGCAGCGAGACCGAGCAGGCCGCCGACGGCCCCGACGGGCACCGACGTGAAGATCACGGCCGGGTAGATCCACGATTCGAAGAGAGCGGCCATCGAGAGGTAGGTGATGACGCCCGCGAGGATCAGATTGAACCAGAGTGACCTCCAGGTGGCCTCGAGCTTGTCCGTCGTGCCGCCGAGGTGGATCCGGTAGCCGCCTTCGAGGTCTCCCGACGCTGCGAGCGGATCGACGACCATCCGCTGGATTCGTTCCTGTGCCTCCTCGAGCGGCATGCGGGTCGGGGGCGAGACCTGGATTGTGATCGCCCGCTCCCGCTCCCGGTGGAGGATCTGCTCGGGGCCGCTGGAGAACTCCCGCACCTCGGCCACGCTCTCGAGCGGAACGAGCTGTCCTCCGGGCGTGACCACGGGCAGGCTTCGAAGGTCCTGGGTGCGCTTCAAGAACCGGTCGTCTCCCTTGATGACGAGGTCGATTCGGTCGTTGTCGAGGAAGTAGTCGGTGGCATAGCCACCGTCGACGAGGCAGTTGACCATGTAGCCGAGTTGCCGTGCGTCGAGCCGCATGTCGGCCGCCTGCTCGAGCCGCGGCACGAGCTGAACCTCCGGGCTCGAGAGGTCGAGCGAAGGCTTCGGGAGGTTCTGGCTGCCGGGGGTCGCCTCAGGGAGGCGAGCCATCGCCTTGATGCCGAGCTGGACGAGCTTCGGGAGGTCGGGGCCGGTGATCTCGATATCGACGGTTCGACCCGAGCCGAGGCCCTGCTCGAACAGGCTCGACTGCTTCGCGACGGCGAAAGTGCCCGGCACGTCACCGGTCACGCGGCGGACGAGCGGCACGAGCTTCGACGCTTCGAGCGGATCGAGGCAACGCAAGCCGATGAAGACGCTGCGGCCCCTGGCGACGAAGAAGGAGTCGCCGAGGATCGGGGCGTCGAGCGCCGCGGCCTCTGGCGTGTCGGGGTCCACGTCCCAGTAGGGCAGCAGCTTCGCCTCGACCGCGTCTCCAATGCGCAGGAGTTCGTCGAGGTTGTAGCCCGGTGGAGGAAGCAGAATGCCGAAGACGAGGTTGCGGTTTCCCTCGGGCAGATACTCCACCTTCGGCATGAGGAGCCACGTCGCCGCGATCGATGCGGCGATGATGGCGACCGACGCCACGGTTTGCCGGGCGACGTTCCCGAGAAGAAACCGGTTGAGTCCCGTCACGCCGGCCATGAAGGAGCGGCCGATGACGAGGAAAGGGTCGCCGAGCGACCGTGTGTCGCGGACCACCGGGCCGTCGCCGGAATCGCCAGTGACGGCCGCCACCGCCGCCCGGGCGCCGCGGCCCTGCAGGAGCGTCGCCGCCGCGACCGGCACGACGAGCCCAGACACGAGAATCGAGAGCCCCACGGCGGCCGCGATCGCCAGGGCGATGTCGCCGAAGAGCTGGCCTGCCTCGCCCGTGACGAAGAAGACGGGGAGGAACACGGCCACGTTCGCCAGCGTGCTTGCAAAAATGGCGCCCCAAACCTCCGTCGTGCCGCGGACCGCCGCGACCCGCGGATCCTCCCCCCGGCTCCAGTGCACGTAGATGTTCTCCAGCACGACGACCGCATTGTCGACGAGCATTCCGACGGCGAATGCCATGCCGGCGAGGCTGATCACGTTGAGGGTGCGGTCGAAGGCCGCGAGCGCCAGGAACGTGCCCATGACGCTCACGGGGATCGAGAGGGCGACGATGAAGGTGGAGCGGAGGTTTCGCAGGAAGACGAGGAGCGTTGCGAGCGTCAGCAGGCCCCCGACGAAGATGTTGTCGTTGACGAGTCCGATAGCCGAGTCGATGTAGGTCGTTTCGTCATAGATGACCGAGAGGCTCAAGCCCCGGGAGTGAAGTTCTTCATCGAGTTCCCCGACGAGCGCCCGCACTCTCCGCATCACCTCGAGCACGTTCGCCCCCTGCTCCCGCGTGATCCGCACCGCGATGTTGCGGGCGCCGAACCGACGGACGATGCCGTCTGCTTTTTTTGTGCCCAGCTTGACGGTCGCCACGTCGCGCACGTAGGCAGGCTTCCCCTCGCGTCTGGCGATGATGACGCCCTCCACCTGCTCGGGCGAACGGAACTGCCCGAGCGTTCGTACGACGTAGCGACGCTTACCCTCCCAGAAATCGCCCCCGGAGGTGTCCTGGTTCTGGTTCGCAAGCGCGAGCCGCAGGTCTTCGATCGTGAGTCCGCGGGCCGCGAGCCGTTGAGGATCGACGATCACCTGAAGTTCGTCGGCCCGGCCCCCCACGAGATCGGCCGCGGAGACGCCATCGACCCGCTCGAGGCGGCTCTCGATCTCGTCCTCCGCCATCCGCCGCATCGCCTCGACATCGACGTCGGGAGGGGCGATCGAAGACAGTTCCTGGTGGGCCGCGACCAGCCGCCGCAGGCGATAGAGGGCGAGGTCGGGTGATCGGGCCCTCGCGACGCGGTCGAGTTCCGCCGCGAGTTGCGGGTGGTCGGCCTTGGCTTTCGCGATGGTCTCAGCGTCTGGTGGAGCCTGCCCGAGAATGAGCCAGGCGATCGGTCTGTCGTTGACGCTCGCGGTGCGGATGACGGGGCGGTCGGCGTCGATGGGCCAGTCACGGACCTGCTGCACCCGCGTGTTGACCTTCACGAGCGCTTCCGACATGTCGGTGCCGACCGGAAACTCCATCCCGATCGTGCCGGTCGAGTCGCTCGATTCGCTCGAGAGCTTCACGAGTCCCTCGACGGTGCGGAGTTGCTCCTCGAGCGGCTGAACGAGTTCGCGTTCCACCTCCTGGGGGCTCGCTCCGGGCCATCTGGCGTCGACGGTGATCGAGGGGATCTGCACCTCGGGCGTCAGTTGCACCGGCATCGAAAGGAGCGCGAGCACGCCGAAGAGCGTGACGAGGATCACGCCCACGGCCACCTTCACCGGATTGGCCACGCAGGCTTCGACGAGGTTCATGGGATCGCCGGAGCTAAGGAGAGGAGAACAACACGTTAGCGCCTGGCCGCAGCCGCTCGTTGCCGCGGACCACGACGAGCTGCCCGGGAGAGAGGCCGCCGCGAACTTCGACATTGCCTCCGACCGCCACGCCGAGCGCCACCTCGACGGGCCGAACCGTCCTCGCGCCATCCCCGCCCTGGTTGCCGCCGCCCGTCGGCTCGACGACATAGACGAAGGCCCTGGCGCCGCCGAGCACGAGCGCGTCTTTCGGCACGACCGTGGCCTCGCCCGTCTTGCCCACGGGAAGCCACGCTCGCGCGAGCAATCCCGCTCGCAGCACCGGCTGCTCGTTCACGACCTCGTTGTCGAGGACGACCTTCACGGGAAAGCTGCGGCTCAGCAGGTCGGCCTGGGGCACGATCCGCTCGACGCGGCCGATCCAGGTGCGGTCGGGGGCGGCATCGATCTCGATCCTCACGTCGGCCCCGCGGACGAGCGAGCCGATGGAAAGCTCGGGCACCTGGACGTCGATCTCGACGCGTTCAAGCTCGGCAATTCTCGCCACGAGGCCGCCACGGGAGATCCATTGGCCCTGCTCGGTGAACCGCTCCACGACCCAGCCGGCGAACGGCGCGCGAATCGTGTGTTTCGAGAGCTGGTCGTCGATTCGATCCACCTCGGCCTTCTGTGCCTCCACGGCGGCCGCGGCCTGGGCGACCTGCTCCTTCCGCGGACCGGCAACGGCCAGCGAAAACGCCGCCCTCCTGCCCGCCAGATCAGCCCTGGCCTGCCGGAGATCGGTCTCGGCATCGAGCAATTCGTCGGCGGTGCTCGTGCCCCTCTCGGTGAGACGCTTGAGCCTCGCGAAATGGCTCTCGGCGTAGGTGACCCGGGCCTCGAAACTCGTGACCGCGGCCTTCGCCTGCTCGATCTCCTCTGGACGCGAGCCGGCCCGCAATTCGGCGAGCACCTGCGTTCGCCTCTCCAGTTCCGCAACCGCTCCTTCCCGCTCGATCTCGAGCATGCCCCGAAGCAGTTCGGCGATCGGCTGACCCTCCTTGACGTGCTGCCCGTCGACGATGGGGAACGAAACCAGCCGGCCGTCGACGGCACTGCCGACGTCGCTTGTCCTGGCCGGGTAGACCGTGCCCACGAACGGTTGTCCGGTCGCCAATTCCCGTGTCTCGACGGCCGCGACAACCACGGGCACGGCCGGTGCCGCCCCGCCGGGCTGGGCGAAAACCGGGGAGTTTCCGATCAAAAGAAGCCCGGCGCCCACGATCCATATGGGCCATATGGGCATGCTGCCGTGATGAATGGGCTTCGGATGGTGGGACGGTCGGGGGGTAGTGGCCGGCGATGTCATCCTGCGGTTATACCGTCCGATGGCGGTAGGGGGTGAAAAAAGAGGGCTGTCGGAAGTCAGTCCGGCACGATTTGCGGCCTGTTTTTCAGGTGCTTGACGGTCGGTCAGGTTTCCACTAAGTTTTCCAAAGTCTGCGGCCGATCCAACCAGCTTCGGATCGGTTCCCGCTGCGTTGCCAAGCGACTGTGCTAGCTTTTGCTGCGTGGTTGTTCTGGCGTCGCGATTCGACCGAAGTCCGTTTTGCCGGGCTTTGTCGAAACGCGTTGCTTTTTGACAATTTGGTTGTGGTAATTGGCATCTTGAAAGAATGCCGATGGACTGCGGTCTCAAGCCGCATTCCTGAAGCGTTCTCCCAAGGCGAGATTCTCAGCCGCCGGCATTCATTGCTGGTGGTGTGAGATTTTGAGCGAGTAAAACGTTACTTTCCCGGATGGGGTCAGGACCCGCAGCAAACGGGCTGGCTGGCGATGATCTGGGAACGTAGCTGAACGCTTGAAGAAAATCGTGAGCGTGCCGGGAGTCCGTGGGCTGAACCCCTCGGAAACTTCCGGCGTGCGAGCATTTGATTCGGGTGGTCAAGCTACTAAGGGCGCATGGGGGATGTCTAGGCGTCAGGAGGCTGTGAAGGGCGCGGAAGGCTGCGATAAGCCCGGGGAAACCGTCAAACAGGTGATGATCCCGGGATTCCCGAACTAGCTGCAACTGAATCCATAGGTTGCAGCGGCCAACGCGGAGAACTGAAACATCTCAGTACCCGCAGGAACAGAAAGAAAAATCGATGTCCTCAGTAGCGGCGAGCGAAAGGGAAACAGCCCAAACCGAGGTGGTTTCCACCTCGGGGTTGTAGGGCCCTCCACCGGAGTT
>JBIIOJ010000269.1:0-4585 GCA_044337015.1 Pirellulales bacterium | reverse complement strand
GTCGTCGAGGGAGTCGAGAAGCCCGGGAACCTCGGCGCCATCATCCGCACGGCCGACGCCGCCGGGCTCGCCGGCGTGATCGCGGCCGGCGGCCAGACCGACGTCGCGAACCCGGCCTGCATCCGCGCGAGCCTCGGCACGGTCTTTTCCGTGCCGGTGGCGGAGGCGACCACGACCGAGGCGATCGCCTGGTGCGCGGCGGCGCGGCGGCACGTGGTCGCGGCCACGCCCACCGGATCGCGGGCCTGGCACGAGGGCAGGCTCGCCGGGCCTGCCGCGATCGTGCTCGGCAGCGAGGCGCACGGGCTGTCGCAGGCCTGGAACGACGCAGCCGCCTCGGGTGAGATCGATCTCGAGACCATCCGCCTCCCGATGCTCGGCCTCGCCGACAGCCTCAACGTGTCGGCGACGGCCGCCGTGCTCGCGTATGAGTCCCTCCGCCAGCAGGCCCGCCGATGAGCCCGCAGGATGGTTCCGCATCGTCGCGTCCACCATCCGCCGACGAGGCGGCCGTCTTCGAACGCCTCGAGCGGCTCGCCGCCACCGAGGGCGTGGCCGCGACGCTAGAGTCGCTCGCGACGTCGCTCGCCGAAGGCGGCCGCTGGCATGCGGTCTTCGACGTCCGCCTGCTCGAGGCGAGGCTCTCGCTCGGCCTTCCGATTTCGGGCGATCTCGGCGGCGTCGATCGGGCGACCCGAG
This sequence comes from Pirellulales bacterium, assembly GCA_044337015.1. Taxonomy (GTDB): domain Bacteria; phylum Planctomycetota; class Planctomycetia; order Pirellulales; family UBA1268; genus UBA4655. The sequence continues at coordinate 3,886 of JBIIOJ010000269.1, read as the reverse complement.
AAAAGCTCGACGAGGCCTCGCTCGCCGCCTGCCGCGAAGCGGGCTGGCCGCTGCTCGAGGAGGGTCGGCCGGCGGCCGCGTGGATGTATCTCCGCGCGTCGGCGGAGCCCACAGAGGTGGCCGCACGTCTCGAGGGACTGCTTCACCGGGAGGATCTCGTAGACCGCGAGGAGCTCCGCACGGAGGTCATGCAGTTGGCACTCTGGGAGGGGATCGACCCGGCCCTCGGCCTGCGGCTCGTCATCGAGGACCACGGCACCTGCAACGCGATCACGGCCTACATGCAGGCGGTGGCGAGGCTCCCTGCAGCGAGACGGCGGCCCGCTGCCGACGTACTCGTCGATCACCTCCACGGCGAGTGCATCGAGCGGGGTTCGCACGTCGATCTCTCGCACCTCCACAACGTGCTCGAGATCGGGAGGGAATGCACCGATCCGCAGCGGATCGCGAAGGCCCTCGCCCTCGCGGGCTACGCACGCGGCATGCCGGAGGATCTGCTCATGCCAGGCGAGCCGCCGTTCGGCGAGCTTGCCATCGCGTCAGAGCATTTCTTCGGGGCCCAGCTCGGCGAGGATCCCGAAGCTGCGGTGGCCTACTTCTCGGCCCAGGTCGAACAGGCTCCCGGCGACCCCGGCCCCCTCGAATGGCTCGCGATCCTGCTCTGGAGGATCGGTCGGGCGAAGGAGTCGCTGCGAATGGTCCTCTCGCGGCAGCCTGGGTCGGAAGGCTTCGCGACCGGGATCCTGCCGTCGATCGTCGATCTCGCCGTCGCGGCGGACGACCTGCCGTCGGTCCTCGACGCCTGCCGCAGGTGGAACGATCCGGTGACGTTCGCCACCGCGCTCGCCGCTCACCAGAACTTCAAGAGACTCCAGAAGCCCTGACCGGAAGGCCCGCAGGCGTGGCATTCCTCGCAGGGCCCGTGCGTCGCCCAGCCGAGATGCTCCGGCGGCTCGAAGCCGGCATTTGGCGGCAGCTGCCAGGGAGCGAGGCGGTCGGGCATCTCGCGAGCGCCGTTGCAGCCGACCCAGCGGTTGCAGGAATCGCACGGGTCGGGACACCAGCCTTGCGCGTGCTGCTCGCCCCAGTACCGCGGGCCGCATCCTGTGCAGGGCCACTCGGGCGGGTGGACGAGGTCACCGCCCGCGACGGCCGGGCCGACGGCGATCGCCGTAGCCAAGACACACAAGCTGCGAAGGATGCGATGCATCGAAAGCCCCCGACCGTTACGAATCCACCGGTCGTATCGGCAGAAGCGACCGGCAGCTTGAGAGATAGAGACCAGAAGAGAAGACGAACGAGGGGCTGACGGTGCCATGTCGCCGGCAGCCCCGAGCGGGTTCAAGCCTTCGCGGCCGTCGCGCGGTAGAGCGAGAGGTATTCGCGGGCGGCGTGGTCCCACGACCAGTCCTGCCGCATGACGCGGCGGACGAGGGCGGCCCAGCCGTCCCGGTCGGCGTAGGCCTCGAGCGCGCGGTCGAGAGCCTGCTCGAGGGCGACCGAATCGAACGGCTCGAAGACGAAGCCGCTCGCCACGCCGTCGCGGACGGTCTCGGGGTTGGTGTCGACCACCGTGTCGGCGAGGCCGCCGGTCGCCCGCACGACCGGAATCGTCCCGTAGGCGAGGGCGTAGAGCTGCGTCAGGCCGCACGGCTCGTAGAGGCTCGGCACGAGCATGATGTCGCTCGCCGCCTGCACGAGGTGTGCGAGGCCCTCGTCGAAGCCGATGACGACGTCCAGCGACTCCGGAAACGTCGCCGCGGCCCGCTTGAGCGCGTGCTCAATCTCGCTGTCGCCCGTGCCGAGCACGAGAAACCGGGCGCGGCCGCCCGCGTTGTTGCCGGCCATCCGGCCGATCATCTCGAGCACGAGGTTGACCCCCTTCTGCGAGACGAGCCTGCCGACGAAGGCGACGAGCGGGCGAGGGTCGGGCGCCGCATGGCCGAGCCGGGCCGCGAGCGCCACGCGGGCGGCGTACTTCCCGTCGGCGAAGTCGTCCTCACCGTAGGGCCGTGGAATGTGGCGGTCGGTCCGCGGGTTCCACGACGACGCGTCGATGCCGTTGACGATGCCCACGACGGAATCTGTTCGTCCCGCGAGCACCCCCTCGAGGCCGCAGCCCCCGGGAGGCTCGAGGATCTCGCGGGCATACGTCGGGCTCACGGTGCTGACCGCGTCGGCGAAGACGAGGCCCGTCTTGAGGAAGTTGAGCTGGCCGTAGAACTCCATCTGCTCCCAGTTGAAGTACTTCCAGTCGAGGCCGGTGAGGAGCATGTCCCAGTGCCAAAACGTCCCCTGGTAGGCCATGTTGTGGATCGTCTGGATCGTCTTCGAGCGGGCGAGCGTGGGCCAATCGGCGTAGAGCGTCCGGCGGTAGATCGGCACGAGGCCCGACTGCCAGTCGTGGCAGTGGAGGATGTCGAAGGGGTGAGCGAGACGGCCGGCGAGTTCCATCGCCGCACGGGAAAAGAGAATGAACCGTTCCGCGTTGTCGGGATAGTCCTGCCCCTGGCCGTAGAGGCTCGGCCGGTCGAAGCAGGCGTCGTTGGCGATGAGGTAGACGGGCACGTCGGACCCGGGCAGCCGGCTTTCGAGCACGTTGGCCGTCGCCCGCCGCTGCCCGATCGGAACCTCGAGCGTCATGCCGGTCGCCTTGATCGGCAGGCCCTTCGAGAAGACGTCGCGGTAGGCCGGCATGACGAGCGTCACGTCGCAGCCGAGCCGGGCGAGCGCCGTCGGCAGCGCCCCGGCGACGTCGGCGAGCCCGCCGGTCTTGGCGAAGGGAACCGCCTCGCTGGCAACCATCAGGATTCGCATGGCGTGAATTCCGGCTTCTTTCCTGCCGTCGCACCCCTCCGCGGGGTCGCGGAGAGTATCGAGCAGAGTATAGTTTTGTGATGCCCGTGAGCCCGCTCATCAATCCTGCCTCACTTTTCCGGTTCCGGCTTCCCTGCCGAAAATGCCGGAAAATCTGGCCTCCGGCTTCGTGGGACCTCGACGATGCGTGCCGCCTGCCGGCGACGGCGGCGCTTGCCGGCGTGCCGGACCTGCTGGAACTGTCGCTCGCCTGGAACGACGAGGGCCTCGCCGTCCGGGCGATCGCGAAGGGTGTCGGACCGACCCGGTGGTGCCAGCCGACGAAGCCGGAGGACAGCGACGGCCTCCATCTCTGGATCGCGACGCGGCCCACCGGCGAAAGCCACCGGGCCGGCAGGTTTTGCCGCAGGCTCGCGCTTCTACCCACCGGCGGCGGCCCCCGCGCCGACAAGCCGGTGGCGGTGGCTGCGGTCATTCCGCGGACGAGCGAGATGCCGGCGGAGCTTCCCGCAGGCTCGATCCCGATCGAGGCGAAGCTCCTTCCCGACGGCTGGCAGATCGACGCCTTCATCTCCTCCCACGCGCTGCCCGGCTGGGATCCCGCCGAGATCCCCCGGCTCGGTTTCTTCGCGGCCTTGATCGACCGCCGCCTCGGCCGCGTTCCCTACTTCGGGCCGCCGGAATTCCCCTGGGAGAGCGACCCGACGACCTGGGCCGAGCTGGAATTGCTCTCGTGACAGAAGCCCGAGGCGCAGGTTTCCCTGCAGGCAGACGTGCCAAAAAACCGGAAGCCCGAGGCGCGAGCCGAGAGGGGCGTTGACGCGGTCGTGCGAGTGGATGCCCGGTCACGAATCCGCCTGCACGACACCGCATTGCCGCCGGTGGAGCGGACGCATCGTCGCTACGGTGAGGATACACCTGATGCTCCTCAACGTCCGCTCCCCCGGCGTTCAGCATCAATTTGCCTGTGTGCGCCAATCAGCGTTACGTTTGACCGGTTCGGGGCTGCCCGTGCCCAGGAGCCGGCGTATGCAGACAAGCGAAGCAAGGATTGCGGAGCGCAGCCTGC
>JBIIOJ010000268.1:0-4624 GCA_044337015.1 Pirellulales bacterium | reverse complement strand
CAACGCAAACGCTGGTCGATCCTGAGGCCGATCCCGACGCCGACGGCAAGAGCAATCTGCAGGAGTATCTGGACAAGACCGATCCCACGACCCGCCCGGCGCCGAGCCAGAAAGCCCTCTGAACCGTCCCTGGGGTTCAAGGGTCTTCAGCTGAATCGGTCGGTAAGAACGGGTTCTGAATGCGCTTCGGCACGACCTCCGGGAGGTGCGGGCAGCCACGCGGTCGTCGCAGATGCCGACCATCGCGGGGGCGTGGTAGGCGACTGCGTAGCCCCCGACGATCATGTAGTCAACGCGATGGACCTCGAGCAACCGTAAGAAGTCTTCGAAGTCGGGTTGGGTATTCATAGAGCAACTTTCCGCTCTGCAACCTCAGCGTCTCGACCGCATCGAGACGCTCCTCGGGGGTCCGGGCCCGCCATGCGGCCCGATCCGCTTCCGTCTGAGACTGCCGGTCGGTGACGGTGAACGTGACGTGTGATTGTGATGGTTGCGACGTCATCCGGGCAGCCCTCCAGTGATGCTCACGTTTACCCGAGATGAACGGAAGGGGACGCAGGCGGATATTGCACGCCTCGATAAAACTTTAGGTCCATCCGGGTTTTCCGTGGGTGGAGGCGGCTGCTGCCGGAAGCCCGAGGCGCGAGCCGAGAGGGGAGTTGACGATGTCGTCATGAATCGACGTCACGTCACGCGAACACGGACCCGTGGCGGGCGTTCTTGCGAAAACACCCGCATTTTGCCGCAGCCCGGGTTTCCCTCTCGGCTTGCGCCTCGGGCTTCCGGTTATTTGGCAAACACGCCTGCAGGGAAAACCTGCGGCTCACCGTCCCACCCACGCAATTCCCGGATGGAACAACTTTTCCTCCCAACAACAATGCGTTACGAGGTAACGCACGGAAACCACATTGAACGTCCGCATCCCGACCGAACTCAAACGGCAACTCGAGGCCCTGAGCCGTCGACAGCATCGACCATCGAGCGAGGTCGTGCGGGAGTCCTTGCGGCGATACATCGCCGCTGAGCAGATGGCAGCCTTGCGGAAGATGACGGTTCCGCTCGCGGAAGCGCAGGGCTTCATTACCGACGAAGACGTATTCCAGTCCGTCTCATGAGGGTCGTGCTCGACACGAACGTGCTGTTGGCGGCCATCGCCGGGGAAAGTTCAAGGCTACCAAGCGACAGGCAGATGCCGTCGTCACCACATTGAGGGTAAACAGTGAGATCGTGAAGCCTGCGGCAGTGCCTCATGGTACGGTTCAGGACAAGGACGACCTGCCTGTGCTGGGCACGGCGATCTCCGGATCCGCGGAATGCATCGTGACAGGCGATCACCTCTGCATCCTTCCAGACATAAATCGTCGTGCCGTGCATCCACGCGACCTTTCGGGTCGTTTTTGCCGCTTATCAAATAGGTATACGCGTGTATGCTTCTGGAAAAGGCGGTCGTTCACCGATGCTCCAGCACCCAACCACGGCATATTTCCGGCATGTCCGCGGGCGGCCAGACCGGGTTATCATTTATGAAGAATGGATAAGCCGAACGATCGGCAGTCCCGACTGGGAGGAAGTTCAACACGATGGCCGAATCCGTCGCTGGAAGCGAATCGCCGAGGCTGACGGGAGGGCCTTGCGGGTCATACTCTTGGCGGATGGCCGGACCGTCCACAACGCATTTTTTGATCGCACTTTTCGGGGAACCGAGTGATGAAGATCAGGTATTTTGAGGACACCGACACGGCGTTGGTCGAGATCGGCTCAGCCGCGACCCGTGAAACGAGAGAACTCAGCCCGGACTTGTACGTCGACTTGGATGCCGACGGCCGCGTGGTGTCGATCACGATCGAGCATGCCAGCAGACAGGGCGACCCCACAGACTTCACGTTCGAGCGGATTCCGGCCGGCTCGTCCACGGCGAATCGCGATTAGGCGGGGCGGGTGCGCTGGCTGACGAAATTCCCCAACATACGGCGACCGACTTCGAGCGGTCGATAACAGCCGAGGTCCGTCGTCGCATTGCGGCGGGGTGGATCGAGTCGGGTTCCGACATTCGTCACTTCACGGTGATGGTCACCGTGCCGCGGTTCGAGCTGGGGCCGGTGGCGTCCACGGCCTTGAAGGTGAAACGGTCGCCGCCCTTCCAGCCCTTGGCCGGGGTGTAGGTGACGCGGCCGGTCTTTTCGTCGAACGCGGTGAGCGTGCCGTGGGCCGGCGGGCCGAGGATCGCGAAGGCGAGCGGATCGCCATCCTCGTCGGTCGCCCCGAGCGCGATGGCCACGGGGTTGTCCGAAGTGGTCGATGCGGTCTGGTCGACGGCCAGCGGCGCGTGCTTGACGCCGGTCGTGGCGTAGACCGCGCTGATCGCCTTGACGGCGTCGGCGTTGTCGTAGAAGCAGTCGAAGACCGGCAGGTTGCCGCGACGCACGGCGGTCTCGAGGTCTTCGCGGGCGGCCTCGTTCTTGCCGCTTGCGATTCCCGCGTAGTCGAGATGAAACATGCCGCAGAAGGCATCTGGCCAGGCGGCCTGAATCTCCGGCGGCACGCCCCGCCTGTAGCCGGTGATGCCGGTGACGCTCAGCTGGGCGCTGCAGCGGTAGCTGCGGGCCACGGCCCACTCCGGCAGGAAGAGGCAGTCCGGAAGCCCGCGGGCCGCCTCGTCCATCGACCAGTAGCCAAACACGCCGGAGATGCTGTCGAGGTAGAAGAGCGTGCAGCCCCAGCGATCGTGGGCATACTTGGCCCTCGGCAGCGTCTCCTTGCCGCCGTTCTCGTAGATCTGTTCCTTGGGCACCGGCCCGAGCTTGGCCTTCTCCAGCTCGGCCTTGGCCTCGTAGACCGCCGTCAGCGTGCCCCAAGGATAGGTCTGCTCGACCGCGTTGCCGTCCACCTTCGTCGCGGTCGGCTTCGTCTCGAAGGCTGCGCCGCCCGCGCCGGAAGGATCGACGTACTCGACGCCGTCGTAGGTGAGCGATTCGAGCCCCCGCTCGCCGAGCTTGATCTGCACGCCATCGGCCGCCGCGGCCGAGACAGCGACACCGAAGGCGACGGCCGCCGCGAGCCACCCGGCCTGCCACATGGTGCAGACTGCCAGTCTGCACCTACAAAGGGACGTGCAGACTGCGAGTGTGCACCTACAAAGCCACCTGCAGACTTGTAGCCGCAGAGTGGCACTCTGCGGAATAGGCGTTGCTGCAGCAGAGGGCGGAGTCCCTTGGTTCGCGGCTCGGGCTTCAACGGTATCGTTCATCGTCCCTCCTGCATCCGTTTCAAATCGACGGGCGGATGGCAGAACGGCGTGGCAGGCAGCCCCTCCTTGTTGAAGAGCGCGACCGGCGGAAAGCCCTGCCAGGCGTAGCGGACGCCGGCGGGCTTCGGCACGTCGGCGGCGCGGACGACGACCGCATCTCCCTCGATTCGCGCCGTGGCCGGGTGCCAGCCGCCCGAGGCGTCGGCGACCTCGAAGCCCGCAAGCTCTCCCTTGGCGACGAGCCCGCCGCCCCCGCCGTCGAACCGCACCGTGAAGCCGTCGCCGGCTTCGTCGAACGACCGCGGCACCGGGCTTTCGGCCACGACGCCCGTGTCGCCGTAGGCGAGCCTTGCGGCCTGCAGCGCCAGCCGCTCGCCGACGGCCCGCTTTTTCGCTGGATGGATGTCGAACTGCTCACCCTGGTCGAGCGACACGACGAGCCCGACGCGGGGCACCTCGCGGCTGACGCGGAGCTGCGCCTCCCGGATCGGAATGTAGCCGTGGCGGCGGTTCTCGCCGTCGAACTTCGCGAGCGACGCGGCATCCATGTCGAGCGCGGTCTTGCCCGCCTCGTGCCGGAGGAATCCGGGCAGCTGCACGACGAGAAACGGCAACTCGGGATTTTTCCAGGCCCGCCGCCACGAGGCGATCAACGCCTTCAGGCCGTGGTAGTAGGTCGAGCCGGCGCCGCCGTTCATCTCCCCCTGGTAATACATGACGCCGCGGCAGGCGTAGGGCGCGAGCGGCGCGACGTTGGCGGCGAACGCCCGGCTCGTCGCGTCGGGATAGGGCTTGCCCGCAAGCGGCGCGAGCTCCGGCACGCCGCGGAGCGTCGCCTCATCCACCCAGCTCTGCACCGGCAGAATCGCCCCCACCTCGATCACGGCCACGGGCACCTTGCCCCCGAGCCGCTCGGAGAGCGACCGGGCGAAGAAATAGCCGATCGCCGAGCAGGAGCCGGGAATGTCGGTCGCGCTCGAGCGGGGCGCGTGGTAGGAGGCCTCCTCCCACTTCACGGGCCCCCAGTAGCCGAGCGTCTCCTCCTGGGCCGCGGTCGTTTCCTGCGGATCACGGCTGCCCACCTGCGCGATCCGGATGAGCGGAAACTCCGCCGCCCGTGCGATGGCGTCGTCGCGTTCCGCGCAGGCATTGAGCGGATGCATCATGTTGGACTGTCCGCAGAAGAGCCAGACCTCGCCCACGAGCACCTTCGAGTAGAGCCGGCGGCTCGTGTCGGCCTCGCTCGCCCCCTTGGCCTCGACGACGAGCGAGTAGCGGCCGCCCGCTGGGATCACCGGCAGCTCGATCCGCCAGCGGCCGTCGGCGGCCGCCACGGCCTCGCCGCCGGCGAGCTTCTTGCCGCCGTCGTAGACGGTC
>JBIIOJ010000267.1:0-4629 GCA_044337015.1 Pirellulales bacterium | reverse complement strand
GGCTGCAGGCGCCGGGTGAGGTCTGACGAGCCCATGAATGTGCTCGTCTTCGGGCATCGCAACCCCGACACCGACGCGATCTGCTCCGCGATCGCCTACGCCGACCTCCTGCGGCGGACGACGCGGCCCGATGCCGTCGCTGCCTGCTGCGGTCCGCCCAACAAGCGGACGGAGTTCGCGCTCAAGCGGGCCGGGCTGCCGCCGCCGCGGATGGTGATGGACGTCAGGCCGGAGGCGGAGGACGTCTGCCGCCGCGACGTCGTGACGTGCTCCTTCGGCGACACGTTCCACGAGACCTACGAGCGGATGAAGCGTCACGACCTGCGGGCGATCCCCGTGGTGGACTCCGCGCGGAAGGTCGTGGGCGTCGTGTCGGTGCTGCAGCTCATGGACCTGTTTTTTCACGACGCGAGCGACCCGATGAAGTCGCGAATCGTCGCCTCGAGCCTCGAGAAGATTCGCGACGTGCTCGGCGGGAGCTTCCAGCACGCGATCGATCCCGAGCAGCGGGACGAGTTGCTCGTGATGGTGGGGGCGATGAGCGCGGAGGGCTTCACTGAAAGGATGCGGCAGTATCCGAAGGAGCGGCTCATCGTCGTCTGCGGCGACCGGCCCACGATCCAACTGCCGGCGATCGAGCATGGCGTGCGGGCGATGGTGGTGACCGGCGGCTTTTCGCTCTCGAGCGGTTTGGTCGAGCTCGCGAAGGCACGGGGCGTTTCCGTGATCCTGAGCCCGTTCGACACGGTGAACACGACGCTCCGGCTCAAGGCGTCGCAGTTCATCGACTCCGTGGTGGATGCCGACTGCATCACGGTGCCGGCGAAGTCGGCGGCGATCGAGGCCCGCGCGATGGCGGAGCGGTCGCAGCAGCCGGTGTTTCCGGTCGTGGCCGACGACGGGACGCTCGTGGGCCTCGCCTTCAAGACCGACCTCATCAATCCGCCGAAGCCCAGGCTCGTGCTCGTCGACCACAACGAGCTGTCGCAGGCGGTCAACGGCGCCGACGAGGCGGAGATCGTGGAGGTGCTCGATCACCACCGGCTCGGCGGCGACCTCAAGAGCACGCAGCCGATCCGGTTCGTGAACGAGCCGGTCGGGTCCACCTGCACGCTCGTGGCGAGGCAGTTCCGCGCGGCGGGGCTGATTCCGTCGCCTGGCATCGCGCTCTGCATGGCGAGCGGCATCATCGCCGACACGCTCCACCTCCGCAGCCCCACGACGACCGACGTCGATCGCGACGTGCTCGCGTGGCTCTCGGGGCTCTGCGGCGTCGATCTCGCGTCCTACGCCCGCGAGTTCTTCGAGATCGGCTCGGCGCTGCGATCGGCCGCGCCGGCCGACGCGATCCGTGAGGACTGCAAGGAGTTCACGGAGCGGGGCGTCAAGTTCTCGATCTCGCAGATCGAGGAGACGGGCTTCGACCTCTTCTGGGAGCGGAAGAACGAGCTGCGGGGGGCGCTCGAGGCCTATGCGGATAAGAACCGCTACGACTTCTCGGCCCTGCTCGTGACCGACGTCGTGAGCAACGGGTCGCTGCTCTTGCTCTCGAAGGAGTCGGACGCCTGGGAGGAGATCAACTACCCCCGGCTCGACCGCGGCCTCTACCAGCTCGACACGATTGTGAGCCGCAAAAAGCAGCTGCTTCCGCTCATCACGCAGCTCATCCAGTCGGTGGGCTAGCCACCGGTCGTCCGGCGAGCGAGCAACGTGTGCCTCACCGCGCCGGCCGCAGACGTCCCGCGGGCGTGTCGTCGGCGAGCCGGTCGATCATGTCCCGGCAGGCCCGCTCGACCGCGATCTGCCACTGGGCGTCGGAAAGCCCCGCGTTCATCTCGGGCCGCGAGTGGGCGAAGATCACGTCGCGGGCGCTCACGACGATCGCCCCGAGCCCCGCGGGGTGGAACGCGCCGCGGACGTCCGACGCCCGGCCCCCCTGCCGGCCGAAGCCCGGCACGAGAATCCAGGCGTGGGGCATCGCGGCCCGCATCGTGTCGAGCTGCTTCGGCCAAGTCGCGCCGACGACGGCGCCGACGCAGCCGAATCGCTCGTCGCCTGCGGTCTTCGCGGCGAGGCTCTCGACGCCCGCGGCCACATGCTCGTAGATCGTGCGGCCGTCGGTGGTGAGATCCTGGAAGTCCTTGCTGCCGGGGTTCGACGTCTTCACGAGCACGAAGATGCCGGCGTGGCGTGCGGCGGCGACCTTGACGAACGGCTCGATCGAGTCGAGGCCGAGGTAGGGGTTCACGGTGAGGGCATCGGCGGCCCAAGGGCCCGCGAGCCATCCGTCGGCGTAGGCCTCGGCGGTCGAGCCGATGTCGCCCCGCTTGCCGTCGGCGAGCACGAGCACGCCCCGGCTGCGGGCATGCGCGATCACCTCTGCGAGTGCCGCCATGCCATGCGGTCCGGCGGCCTCGAAGCAGGCCAGCTGCGGCTTCACGATCGGCACGAGCGGCGCGACGACGTCCACGACCTCGCAGCAGAATTTCGAGAAGATCGTGGCGAGCGACTTGGGGTCGGCCGCAGCCGCGGCGTGGAACGCGGGTGGAAGCGACTCGCGTCTCGGGTCGAGGCCGATGCAGGCGGGCGAGTGCTTGGCGTAGATCGCCTTGGTCAGCCGTTCGGAGAAGCTCGGGGCCATGGAGCCGGAAGCGGACGTGGTGTCGGGGCGGTTTGAATCGGGGAGGATCGTCATGGGCAGACTGCTGTTGAAGGGCCGCGTCGGGTATGCGATAGTGTGTCGGTCGGGCGGCGGCGATGCGAGGGCATGGCCGCCAACCGGCTGTTTCGGGGCGTGGCGCAGTCTGGCTAGCGCGCTTGACTGGGGGTCAAGAGGTCGCAGGTTCAAGTCCTGTCGCCCCGACTTGCTGATTGGAGCCTCTAAAAAAGGCTCGTGCGTTACCTGCCGATGGTCGGCAGAGCCTTCGGGAAACGACCCGTAATGGGGTAGTGGAATGGGGTAGTACCCCATTCCTCGTTTTTCGAGAGGTTCGCCATGCCACGGATGAGAGCAGGGACGGTCTCCAAACTCCAGCCCCACCAGGGGCACGAGAATTCTCTCACAAGACCTGGATCAGAATTTGGGCAAGGGTCAGTTGCCCTTGCCCATTTTCGGGGCTCCTGCGTGTGGGTGGCTGTTGCTATCAATCCGGCCACCCGTTGAATCGGCAGAATGAGTGGCGGCGCGCAGTTTCAAGACCAAAAGCTGCTGCTCGTACGGAGCCGGAAAGTAGGCATCGTCGGCCGGGGCTTTGCACAAGGCCTTGAAACTACCGATACCAAACCCGTATGCCATCCCCGACTTTTCTTCCCGGACCGCACCCCGATACCGTCAGGTCGCCCCAAGGAGATGTTCGTCGTGTTCCGTCCGACTGGGTTCTCCTGCCGCCCGGTGACGCGGCTCTAACCCGCCGAGTGAAGGCCGCCGGGGAATTCTGGCTGGTTCAAGAGAAAGTCGGCCGGAGGGTGTTTTCGCGAGGGATCTGGGCCCCGCGGGAGACCATCGACAGGGTGCGGCTGGAACTTGCCGCTGAACGCTCGACGGAAAGCTATTCACGACGCCGCGAGGCTGACTCGAAGCGCCGTGAAGTCAAGCAAGCCGAGTACGTCGAGGAATTTCAGGCGGCCGTGTTGGCGTTCCTGGCGTTTCATGAGCGGCATGCGGCACTGGCCTTGAAGCTCGCCAAGGCCGTCACGAGCCACGCCACGCCGGTTGGCAGCGGCACCGTGGCCCGCACCGAAAGAATCCCCTTGGATCGCCGGGCCGAGGCAGCTGTCATAGCCTGGATGCGGCACCAGACAACGGGTTATGAATCCATGAAGATCGCCCGCGTAAAAGGGAAGCGTCGGGAAGTCCGCCGGATGCTCGCGGAGCGTTCCCGGGAACTCCTGAAGTCTTATAGGCAGGGTGAGCCCCCAAGTGCTCTTTGCCCACTGGATCGGGTGTTCATCAAGCAGCCAAACTGAAAGCTGCCGTTGTGTGCGTTCCTGAAAACGAGCAGCCCGTCATGCCACCCCGCTACGCCCCAGCCATTCCGCTGCCGCCCTACAGCTACGTTCCCGGCCACGGCCTGCCGCACCCGGTGAACGACCCTGCCGGACATCTCCATGGCACCCAGCACGGCCCTCCGCTTACGCCTGCTGAACTCACTCTCCTGCCGACCGAGCCAGATTCCCGGCGCCGAGCACTTGCCGCCACACTCGCCGCCAACCCGCACTGGCTCCGTGCTCTCGACCTCTTCAACGCGGGCTTCTACTGGGAAGCTCATGAAGCTTGGGAAAGTTTCTGGAACGCCCTCGGCCGGACGACTCCCGAGGCCCTGTTCGTTCAAGGACTGATTCACCTTGCTGCCGCTGCCGTGAAAATCCGCGAGGGAAAACCAGCGGGCGTCATCCGGCACACCAAGCGGGTCCGGGAACTTCTTGGAGACCCAGCGGCGGCGAATCTTGGCGGCACGCTCGGCCTCGCTTCCGACAGCCTTTCAGAGGTGGTCACTGAACTTGAGAGCTACACCCCGGCATGCTGGCACACCTCGAGAACGCCGGCTGTACGGGTGCTTGCTGAGAATTTGCGGCTGGCCGGGTAGTGGGGCTGCCGGGTTACCCGTGAGGCGACGCAGGTCGTGAACC
>JBIIOJ010000266.1:0-4633 GCA_044337015.1 Pirellulales bacterium | reverse complement strand
GGCCGCTTCTCCATGAGGTTCGGCGGGGTGGCCTGGAGATGCTTTCGGAATCGCTCCTTCACGTTCCCTTCGGCGAAGGGCCCGGCGCCCGTCAAGAGGTAGTAGAGCGTGCAGCCCAGGCTGTAGATGTCGGCCCGCTTGTCGACGTTGTGGCTGTCGGTCACCTGCTCCGGCGCGAGGAAGTCGGCAGTGCCGAGCACCTTCTCGTCATGCTCCTGCGTCAGCGACGCGGCCTCCGGCCCTTCCGCGCCCGATAGGCCGAGGCCAAGGTCGAGGATCTTCAGCGTACCCCGCTTGTCGAGGATCATGTTCGCCGGCTTGATGTCGCGGTGGACGAACCCCTCCTCGTGAGCGTAGTGAAGGCCAAGCGCCGCCTGGCGGACGAGGTCTGCGGCCTCGTGGACCAACAGTGGCCCCTCCTGCTTGACCTTCCTGTGCAGGTCGACCCCCTCGACGTACTCCATGACGAAGAAATGGATCGAACCCGCCGTGTCGAGGTCGAACGCCCGCGTGATGTTGGGATGGTTGAGGCGGGCCGACATCCTCGCCTCTCGCTCGAATCGGGCGAGGAACGAGGTCTGGTCCACACGCTTCAGCGGAAGCACCTTGATCGCCACCTCGTTTTGAAGCGTGGCGTGCTCGGCGAGGTAGACGCTGCTCATGCCGCCGGAACCGATCAGGCGGAGCAGCTTGTACTTGCCGAGGAAAAACCCCTTGTAGCGTCCCTTTCGGAGCTGGTCGACGTGCCATTGTGTGACGAGCTTCGACTCCAGCACCGCCGCCACGAGTTCCTCCGGGACCGGCCCCTGCCGGTCGGCCCAGGGAGCGACGACGGCATCGATCGCCTCTGGCTTCGCGAGATTGCTCGCGCGAAGCACCCGGAGGAAATCGGCGGTGGTCTGGACGGCTTCGTTGGGCATGGCACGACGGGTGGCTGGGAATCTGGCTGGGAATCCCCGACCAACAATTCTAGTACCCGTTCGCCGTCCGCGTCGCCGCCACGACCGTTGCGACCCGCCCCTTCGGTCCGCGGGCCGCCGCGACCCTAGAGTCCCAGGTCGATTCCCCGGACCTCGAGCGACCTCGCCAGGGGGAGCGGCCCCGTGAAAAGCTCCGCATCCCAGCCCGCCCGCCGGGCTGCCTCGACGTGCTCGGGCAGGTCGTCGGTGAAGAAGATTGCCGAGGGCTCGACGCCGGCGAGGGCTTGCGCTCGGTGGAAGATCGCCAGATCGGGCTTCACGGCCCCGATCTCGTGGCTGAAAGCGAGGATCTCGAATGCGTCCGGGAGCACGCCGAAGCCCCTGGAAAGGAGGTGCTCCCAGTGGACTCCGCAGGTGTTCGAGAGGATGCCTCGCCGACATCCGGCCCGCTCGAGGCCGGCGAGCACGGGGAGCATCCCGAACGACAACTCGAACATGTCCGAGTAGGCCTCTGCCAGCTCGGTGGGATCGCTCCTCGTGCCGGTTTGCCGGGAAAACTCGGCATGGAAGGCGTTCCAGTCGATCTCGCCCCGCTCGAGCGCCCCGGACAGCGAGTCTGCGGCAAGCGCCTCCCGCACGCGGTCGGGCGGCCCGCCGCAGACGGCCGCCACGTTGCGGACCGCGCGTTCCCGGTCGAAGGTGACGATCACGTTTCCCATGTCGAAATAGATGAATCGCGGAGTCATCGCTGGTCTGGAGCCGGCTTGGTCGGCTCGGTCGGATGTCGTGGTGGGTTTCCGGTCGCCCTCGCCGGGCGGCACTTTGAAACGGCATCGACCGCGACTAGGCTTTTCGCAAACGTCGATCGCCGACTCAAGGATATTGCACTCCGATGAACGCCATCAACCAAACCAGTTCCCGCATCACCCAGCCCCGGTCACAGGGCGCCTCGCAGGCGATGCTGCTTGGCACCGGACTTTCGCCGGCCGACCTCGACAAGGCGCAGGTCGGCATCGCCGCAATGTGGTACGAGGGCAACACGTGCAACATGCACCTCGACAAGCTCGCCGCGAAGGTACGCGAGGGGGTCGTGGCCGCCGGGATGGTCGGCATGCGGTTCAACACGATCGGCGTCAGCGACGGGATCTCGATGGGAACGGAGGGAATGAGCTATTCGCTCCCCTCCCGCGACATCATCGCCGACTCGATCGAGACGGTGATGCACGCACAGTGGTACGACGGCCTCGTGGCGATCCCGGGGTGCGACAAGAACATGCCCGGCTGCCTCATCGCCATGGGCCGGCTCAATCGACCGTCGATCATGGTCTACGGCGGCACGATCAAGCCAGGGCATCTCTCCGACGGCACGGCGCTCGACATCGTGTCGGCCTTCCAGTGCTACGGCGAATACGTCGCCGGCCGGATCGACGACTCGCGGCGTTCCGACATCGTCCGGCACGCCTGTCCCGGCGCGGGCGCCTGCGGCGGCATGTACACCGCCAACACCATGGCCACGGCGATCGAGGCCCTCGGCATGTCGTTGCCCGACAGCGCCTCGATTCCGGCCGAGCACCCCGACAAGCTCGCCGAGTGCCTCCGGGCCGGCGCCGCGGTGCGGCAGCTGCTCGAGCGGGATCTCAAGCCGCGGGACATCATGACGAGGCGTGCGTTCGAGAACGCGATGGTCACGGTGATGGCCCTCGGCGGCTCCACGAACGCCGTGCTCCACCTCATCGCGATGGCGAGGGCCGTCGGCGTCGACCTCGGGCCGTCGGATTTCCAGAGGGTGTCTCGCCGGATTCCCTACCTCGCCGACCTCAAGCCGAGCGGCAAGTTCGTGCAGGAAGACCTGCACACGATCGGTGGGACGAGCGGCTTCATGAAATACATGCTCGGCAAGGGGCTCATGGACGGCGACTGCATGACCGTCACCGGCAAGACGCTCGCCGAGAACCTCGCCTCGAGCAAGGGTCTGGCCGCGGGTCAGAAGATCATCCAGCCGGTCGAGTCGCCCATCAAGCCGACCGGGCACATCACGATCCTCCACGGCAACCTCGCCCCCGATTCAGCGGTCGCCAAGATCACCGGCAAGGAGGGATCGCGATTCCGAGGGCCCGCGCGGGTGTTCGACAGCGAGGAGGCGATGCTCGCGGCACTCGAGCGGGGCGGCATCCATCGCGGGGACGTCGTGATCATCCGCTACGAGGGGCCGAAGGGGGGGCCCGGCATGCCGGAAATGCTCACCCCCACGTCCGCCCTCGTCGGTGCCGGGCTCGGCGCCGACGTCGCCCTCATCACCGACGGGCGGTTCTCGGGGGGGTCCCACGGATTCATCGTGGGGCACGTGGTGCCCGAAGCGCAGGACGGCGGGCCGATCGCGCTGGTTCGTGACGGCGACGTCGTGTTGATCGACGCCGACAAGGCGTCGATCGACGTCGAGGTGCCTGACGAGGAGTTCGCCCGCCGGCGCTCAGGCTGGACCCCGCCCCCGGTGAAGGCCGAGCGGGGAATCCTCGCGAAGTACATCCGCTGCGTGGCACCGGCTTCCCGCGGCTGCGTCACCGACGAGTGATCACCGCGGCAGCGGCAGCGACTCGACCGGCACCGGAGGGCCCGGCGCGATGACGGCCCCCGGAGGCAACTGCTCCGGCGGGATCGGCTGTCCAAAGACCGGGCCGGACGGTGGCGCAGGGAGCGGCTGGGCCGCCCCGGCGGGTGGCTGGTAGTACGGCTCCGCCTGGGGCAGCGGGGCGATGCCGAGCCTTCCGAGCACGTTTGCGAGCATCCGCTGCTCGAGCAGGGGGTCGCGGCCGAGCGGGATCCAGCCGATCGAGCGGGTTGGGTTCGCCACCGGCCGTGGCTGCTCGCCGATCTGCTGGCCGAGCGTCGGCAACGGTGAGCCGTACCGGTAGAGCGAGTCGTCGTTGCGAAAGGTCGCGCCGCCCGTCGTGGCGAGCATCGGCCTGGGCATGTTCTCGAGTTCCTTGAGGACGACGACCTCGATCCGCCACCCCGCCGGATCCGGCGTCAGCCTGGCGTTCGCCGTCCTGCGAATCGACTGGAGGGTGCTCTCGAGCCGCTCGCGAAAGCCGACCGAGTCGGCCCGCCACGGCTCGAGCAGCGTCGCGCCGGTCTGCGGGAAGGTGTCGATGCGTCCCTCGGTCGGCACGCCATTGGCGAAGACGACCCGCTGCTCCGACTCGATCTTGAAGTAGTCGTCGACGGTGTCGACGAGCTTCTGCCAGATCGTCTCGGCGTCGATCGGCGGGATCACGGCGACGTTCCGCGGGGCCGCCGGTGGGGGCGGCGGCGGGATCCCCGGGTCGGCGACGACGGCCCCAGGCGGCAGCGGCGCGAAGGGATCGGGCGATGGCAGCACGGCCTGCGCCGCGGCGAACCGTCCGGCGACCGCCAGGAAATATGCGAACGCTGCGGGTTGCCACGATCGGCGCATCGACTTGCTCCGAGCCACGCCCCGGCATCCACGCGGGACCCGGGGATAGTCGGGAAATCAGCCGACCGACTCAAGGCCATTTCAAGCGGGAAAGAGCACGCTTGTGCGACGCAGGACCGAGCTTGGCAGAGAAGGCTGGAAAGCGGCAGAGCAGACTGAAGGAGGCCGCATTGCCGCCGGGGGAGCGGACGCATCGTCGCTACGGTGAGGATACACCTGATGCTCCTCAACGTCCGCTCCCCCGGCGTTCAGCATCAGA
>JBIIOJ010000045.1:0-15288 GCA_044337015.1 Pirellulales bacterium | reverse complement strand
CCACGGCTCCTTCAGCAACTCACGCTCGAAGGCCAAGTCCCGTGCGTCTACCTCGGAAAGCGGAGGACTGTGTATCCGATTGAGTCGCTCCGGCAGTGGCTCAACGACATGGCGACGAAGCGGCGACAAGTCACGCCGCCGCCACTCCCTGCGTTACCGCCACCGATCCAACGCCTTTATGACGCAGAATCTGCATTACCGGCCGTAGACGCTAACTGAGAATGGAATGTTCGTCCTCTCCTCACCCAGTGACGCAGGAAAGACGCAATGGCTAGCCTTCAGAAACGAAACAACGGAGGTTTCCTGATTCAGTTCACCCATCCCTCGCGGGGAAGGCAGACGCTGAGGCTCGGAAAGATTGACCAACAGACCGCCAACGAGATTCGCTGCCAGATCGAGCGTTTAGTCTCTTCCGTGGCCGGTGGCTTTCCCGTAGCTGACGGGGCAGTGAGATGGCTCAACTCTCTATCCGATAATTTCCATAGCAAACTCGCTGCCGTCTACCTCGTCGAGCCACGAGATAGAGAGCGAACTTCGTGCCGCTTGCAGGAATTCTTGGAGGAATACGTGGGTGGGCGGGCTAAACTTCGACCCAATACCCTTCGGAATTTCAGGCAGAGCATCCGGATACTTTGCGCCTTCTTTGGTGGGGACCGCAGGCTCGACTCGATCACGCCGGGGGACGCCGACGGCTATCGCGAGCACTTGATCGGTCGGTACTCCCCGGCAACTGTTGCCCGCGAAATCAAGCGAGCAAGACAGTTCTTCCGGTCTGCTGTTCGGAAAAAGTTGCTCTCCGAGAATCCGTTCGAGGGCGTAAAAGCTGGGAAACAGACCAATCGAGATCGCCTTTTCTTCGTGAATGCGGACCTCACGCGGAGGGTCCTTGATGCATGCCCTGATGACGTTTGGCGACTGATCTTTTCTCTCGCACGTTTTCAGGGGCTACGGTGTCCCTCTGAGGTACTGAACCTTCGCTGGGAAGATTTGGATTGGAAACGCAAGGTAATGGTCGTTCGCCAGTTCAAGACCCCGGAAAGGAAACTCCCTATTTTCCCTGAGATCGAGGGCTTGCTACAAAAGTGTTGGGAGGAGGCCCCAGTTGGTTCCGAGTTTGTCATCGAACGGTATCGAAGTGCGGCCACTAATCTGCGAACGCAGTTCACGGCAATTCTAGAACGGGCTGGAATCGAGCCGTGGCCCCGGCCGTTTCACAATCTGAGGGCAACCCGAGAGACGGAGTTGGTCAACAGCACCCCCCGTCACGTCGTTGTCGCGTGGATCGGGAACAGCATTCAGGTCGCGGACGACCACTATCTCCAAACGACGGAGGACCATTTCCAGACTGCGCTGCAAAAACCGACGCACGCATTCGATGCTTTAGGGCGCAAGACGGCGCAGCAAAAAACGAAAACAGCCGTATCCCCCGCGTTTGCGAAGGATACGGCTGCTCAGATACCCCCACGGGGAGTCGAACCCCGGTTTTCGGACTGAGAACCCGACGTCCTGGGCCACTAGACGATGGGGGCAATGGGTAACGAACTATACCCCGGTTTTTAACGCTGGGAGGGATCGACTTCAAGGCGGCCGCCTGGGCACCCAGCGGCGGGGGCGGCCGCGGGCAAGTCCGTAGCCAACGGCAAAGAGCAGGCACGACGCCGCGGCCGTTCCGAGCCAGAACCGCCTGCCCTCCCGCCTCGATCTTTCCTCCTCCTCCATCACCATCGCGAGCCGAAGCGTCGCGTCGTGACGGGCCCGGGCCGCCTCGAGGGAGCCGCCGGGGCTTGTCCGGCCGAACCGCGGCCCGGTGCCCTGTCCTCTGGCCCCTGCGGCCCCGCCCGCGGCAGGAATCGGCGGCTGCCAGTCGGGCCACGCGAGCGACTGCTGCATGCGACCGATCCCGGCCGCCCTTGCCGCGTCTTCGACCGCTGCGAGCAGCTCCGCCGGCCGCTGAAACCTCGCAGCGGAATCCTTCTCGAGCAGCCGGTCCACGATCGTGCAGATCGCGGCAGGCAGATCGGGCCGAGCCTCCGCGAGCGCTGGCGCCGCCATCCGTACGTGTGCCAGCGCCACCGACAGGCTCGTCTCCCCTGTAAACGGCGGTACGCCCGCCAGCAGATGGTAGGCCGTAGCGCCAAGCGAGTAGAGGTCGCTGCGACCATCGACTGCTCGCCCCTCGACCTGCTCCGGACTCATGTAGAGGGGCGTGCCGAGTGTGAAGCCTTCTTGCGTGAGCTGTAACGCGGCGGGATCCTGCGCGAGCCGTGCGAGGCCGAAGTCGGCCACCTTCACCTCGCCGGCAGGCGTGAGCAGCAGGTTGTCGGGCTTGATGTCGCGGTGCACGATTCCCTTCTGGAAGGCAACCTCGAGCGCCGCGGCCACCTGCGACAGAAGCGACAGCCCCTGCTCCGCCGACAGCGGCCCGCGCAGCTCGAGCCAGTGCTTGAGCGTCGGGCCGCCGACATATTCCTCGGCAATGAAGTGAATGCCGTCGACGCAGCCGATCTCGTGGATCTGCACGATGTTGCCATGGACGAGCGCGGCGGCGGCCCTCGCCTCCTGCTCGAATCGGGCGATGCTCGCATCTCCGCCGTCTGCCGAACGGCTCGCGTCGAGTCGATCCGGCTTGAGAGTCTTGACGGCGACGTGCCTGCCGAGCGAACGCTGCTCGGCCAGCCACACGTCGGCCATGCCCCCGCTTCCGAGCCGGAGGAGCACGCGATAGCCGCCCAGCTCGATGCCGGTAAGATCATGGGGTCGTTCGCCGGAAACGGGCGTGTCCATTCCGGGCATCCTACCCAACGATTCGCCCACGTCCTCGAAGCAGCCCCGCATGAAGCCGCCCCCCACACCGCCCCCCGCCGTCCAGGCCGCCCTCAAGGAGTGGGCCGCGGTCGCGGTAGCCATCCGGACCGGCAGGCAGTCGATCCTCCTGCGTGCCGGCGGCATCGCCGACCCCGCCGGGCGGTTCGGCTTTTCGCATCCGTGGTTCTGGATCTACCCGACGCGGTTTCACGAGTCGGCCGACCGGCTCGTGCCCGAGGCGATGCCGTTCGTAGAGTCGGCGGCTGCGGAAGGCAACGCGATCCGCAGTCTCGACCTGCTCGCGACGCTCGAGCCAGTGCAATCGGAGACAGTGCAGTGGATCGACGACCGGGCCGTGGCGGAGCGACTCGCGCCGATGCATATCCTCGCTCCAGCGGTCGTGCGGGAGCGTTTCGACTACCGACAGCCAGGCCTCGCCGTCGCCCTCGTGCGGGTCTGGCGGCGGCGGGAGCCGCACCGTATCGTGGAGACCCCGGCGATGGAAGGATGCCGTAGCTGGGTGGAACTGCCGGAGCCGCTCGAGTGCGACGCTTCGGAGCCCGTGCTGTCCGACGCCGCCTTCGAGGCGGAGCGGCAGCGGTTTGCGAGACTGATCGGACATTGACCCACACCACAAGGACAAAGGAACAACCATGGCGAAGGCAAGCGCGGCGGAACTGAAGGCGGCGGCGAAGGAACTCGATCTCGACGGGGTCGACTACGAGATCACGCTCGACACCTCGAAAGGTCCGATCCGCCTCGCGCTCGATGCCGCCAACGCCCCCGGCCACGTCCGCAATATGGTCGCCCTCGCCGAGAGCGGCTTCTACGACGGCGTCACGTTCCATCGCGTCATCAAGGGCTTCATGATCCAGGGCGGCTGCCCGCAGGGCACCGGCACCGGCGGCCCTGGCTACACGATCCCTGCCGAGTTCAATGGCACGCCGCACGAGCCGGGCGTGCTCTCGATGGCCCGCACGAACGACCCCAACTCCGCCGGCAGCCAGTTCTTCATCTGCCTCGAGAAGGTGCCCCACCTCGACCGCCAATACACCGCCTTCGGCAAGACCGCCGACGCCGAGAGCCTCGCGGTCGTGAAGGCGATCGGCGAGGTGCGCACGGGCGGCTCCGACCGGCCGGTCGAGCCGGTGACGATCAAGAAGGCGACCGTCACGCGGAAGAAGAAGTAGCGGCCGCCCGCGTGGCGGGTGCGTCAGTCGTCGTCATCATCATCGTCATCGTCGTCGTCCTCGTCCTCGTCGTCTTCATCGTCGAACCACCGGGACGTGGCACGGGCGGGGACGCGGGTGACGGCCGGGCGACGGGCTGCGGCCCGGGTGCGGGCCGGCGGCGAACTGCGGGCGGGCTTTGCCTCCCCGCCACCGGAGAAGAGCGCACGAAGTCCGAGCAGCGTGAGCAAGAGCCCCCCTGCGGCCGACAGCCCAAACTTGGCTGCCTCGCCCGGCGACGTCCGCACCAGTTCGAGCACCCGCTGCACGGGATCGACGGCTGTCTCGGGCGACGGCGGCAGGAGCGATGGGGCCGCCGCGGGGGCCGAAAGCTGCGGAGCCGCCGCCCCCGAGGCCACCTCCCTGCCCGTGGAGGCGAGCTGGAAGCGGCTTTGATCGAAGCCCTTTGAACCAACCGCGGTCAGGAACATTCGCACGCGGTCGGCGCAGCTGCCGACGGTCCGACCTTCTCCCTGCCCGAAGAGCACACCCGACAGCTCTCCATTGGCATTGAAGATCGGCCCGCCGGAATCCCCCTGCCGGGCCGTCGCCACGAGCTCCACGAGCTGGAGCGGAAGCCCGGAGCCGGGCGAGAGATACTGCGTGCACGGGCCGGTCTCCTCGCGGTAGTGGCCGCGGCCGTAGCCCGCGATCGTGAGTGATTCCCCTATCACGGGCGACCGCGCCGCGATGGTCACCGGCTCGCAGTCGGGCTTCCAGATCACGAGCACCGCGAGATCCCAGTCGGCATCCTGCCGGAGCACCGTTCCCGCCGACTGGAATCCGTTTGGAAACTGCACGAGCACAGGCCCCTTCGACTCCCGCACGACGTGCCAGTTTGTGAGCACGAGGCCCTGGGTCGCGTTGATGTCGACGAGCACTCCGGAGCCGACGCTCGTGCCGCTGCCGTCGGCGGCGACGATCCTCGCGACCGCGGGCCGCGGCGTGTGGCCGGTGGCGAGGTAGTCGCCGAACACCTGGCTGGCCCAGGCCACGTCGAATGGCTCCCGAGGCTCCGGCTCATCCGCCGGAACCGCCATCCCGCCGTGGAGCACCACGGCAAGGGCGACGGCGGCGACGAATCGCGTGCGGATCATCAGTGCCGGAGACCGCGTCGGTCGGCCTGCTTCCGCATCTCGCGGTCGACGATCCGTTGCAGGAGTTCCCGTCGCAGCCGTTCCCGCTCCAGTTCCACCGCGGTCTTCACCGTGCTTCGGCGCCGCACCAACAGGTCGATCGAGGGAATCGAAATCATGGCAGGGCCCTCGTGGGGGCAACGCGACGCAAGCCCGACCGAAGGGGATTCGGGGTTGAAAAGCGGAACCTTTGCCGCGCGACAGAGTTCATCGGCAGCCCGCCTTCCACGGAATCAGAACGGCTTCCGCAGCATGCGGAGCCGTCACGACCGTCAGGGTTTCAAGCGGCCACCCCCCTGGCGATCAGCCGCTCACCCGCTTCGGCATGTGGAACGATCGCACGTCGATCCAGTGCATCCCCGCCGCCTTGGCCGCGGCGATGCCAAGATCGCTGTCCTCCCACACGACGCACCGCTCGGGCCTTGCCGAAAGCCGCCTCGCCGCCTCGAGAAAGGGATCCGGGTCGGGCTTGTGACGGGCCGTGTCTTCGCTGGCTACGATCTCGTCGAAGAGCTCGGCGAGCCCCACGTGCTCGAGAATCCGCCGGCAGACCGCCCGGTAGCCGCCGGTCACGACGGCCGTCGGCAGCCGGCCGGCGACGCGGCGGGCCACGTCCACGACCGGGTCAATCGCCTCGACGTGATCGAGCTGCGCGAGGAACGCCTCCTCCTTGAGGTGCACGGCGTGCTCGAGGTCGATCTCGAGGCCCACCTCAGCGGCGAGCGTGGCCACAATCTCGCGAGTCGGCCGCCCTCCCATCGAGTAGAAGCGGTCTTCGTCGAAGAGGAGGCCGTGGAGGTCGGTGACCTGCCGCCATGCCCGGTAGTGGGCCGGCATCGTGTCGGCGAGCGTGCCGTCGCAGTCGAACAGGACTGCGTCGTAGGCCTGTGAGAGCCAGGCGGGGGTCGTGGAGGCGGCAAGAGGGTTCATCGTGGTCCGTTTATACGGAAATTGACGGTTTTTTCGACTCCCGCCGCGGTCAGGCCGCGGGGAAACACGCGGGCCCCGAGGGTAACCTAGAGTTGCCACGACCACCGGGCCCGATTCATGCGTCTTCCCTCCATCGGCATCCGCCAGCGGATGCTCCTGTTCGGCTTCCTGCCGGCGATCCTCGTCCTCGCAGGGGTGCTCTGGCTCAACTACTCGCGGATGCGGGCGATGCTCTTCCGGCTCGCGGAGGAGGAGGTGCTCGGTGCGGCGAAACTCGTCGCGGCCGACATCGAACGGGGCACGCTCGAGGCGGTGACGGCGGCCCGCACGATGGCGCTCGCCGCGGAAGGGGGTCTCTTCGGTGACCGTGAGCGGTCGCTCATCTTCGCCCGCACGGTGCTCGAGCAGAATCCGCAGTTCTGCGGCGCCTACTACGGCTACGAGCCCGACGCCGACGGCCTCGACAAGCCGTCGCTCGACTCCGGGAAGCTGCCGCCGAAGTCGATGGACGACACGGGCCGATTCATCCCCTACTGGTCTCGCACGAAGAACGACGTGGCGAAGCTCGAGCTCACGCCGCTCGTGCTCATGGACGGCCTCTACTACGCCGGCTGCAAGGAGCGTTTCTCCGACCCCGGCCGGCACGACAAGGCGATGGTGACCGAGCCCTACGACTACGAGGGCCGGCTCATGGTCGAGCAGACCCACCCGATCCGCCGCGAGGGACAGTTCGTGGGCGTGGCCGGCGTGGACCGGTCGCTCGACACGCTCGCAGGCGAGCTTGCGACCATCAAGGAAGAGCAGGCTCGTCGCGGCCTCCACTACGAGATCGTCGTGATCAGCCGGCTTGGCCGGGTGATCGCCTCCACGGTCGAGGCGGATCGAATGCGGGCCAAGCCTGTGGATGAGACGCCCTACGCCGCCGTGCTCTCCGCCTTCGAATCGCGGGTCATGGGGGTCGCAAGGGACGGTCATGGCGACGTCATCCATCGGGAATCGCCGATCGGCGGCGAGCCCTGCTTCTTCGCGGCCACAGGCGTTCCCACGGGCGACTGGCTCGTCGTCGTGCAACTGCCCGAGCGGGACGTGCTCGCCCGGGTGCAACGGCCGCTTGCCGTCTCCGCGGGCATCGCGGGGCTCGGTCTCGCCGGCATGCTCGGGCTGATTTACTGGATCACGAACACGTTCACCAGACGGATCCGCAGGGCGGTGGAGGCGGCCCGCCGCGTCGCCTCGGGCGACCTCACCGGGTCGATCGACATGCGCGGCGGAGACGAATCGGGACAGCTGCTTCGCGACGTCGGCGGCATGATGGCGAGCCTGCGGTCGATCGTGTCGGGGGTGAAGCGGTCGAGCCTCGATTTGAACGCCACCTCACGGCAGCTCTCGGCCGCCGGCCGCCAGCAGGACCACGCGATCCATTCGCTCGGCGCGAGCACGAGCGAGGCGGCAGTGGCGAGCCGGCAGATCAGCGCGACCGGGCAGGAACTGCTCTCCGCGATGAACGACGTCGCGGCGGTGGCCGCGGAGACGGCGCAGGTGGCCGACGCCGGCCGCGACGACCTGCAGTCCGTGGGGGCCACGATGGCGCGTCTCGAGGCCTCGACGGGCAGCTTCTCCGAGCGGCTTGCGGCGATCCGCCAGCGGGCCGAGGACATCAACATGGTGATCACGACGATCACGAAGGTGGCCGACCAGACAAACCTGCTCTCGATCAACGCGGCGATCGAGGCGGAGAAGGCGGGCGAATACGGCCAGGGCTTCCTTGTCGTGGCCCGCGAGATCCGCAGGCTCGCCGACCAGACGGCCGTGGCCACGCTCGACATCGAGCGGCTCGTCGAGCAGATGCAGGCGGCCGTGACGGCCGGCGTCGCGGAGATGGAGAGCTTCTCGGCCGAGGTGAAAAGCGGCGTCGAGAGCGTGGCCGGGATCAGCGGGCAGTTCGCCGAGGTGATCGACAAGGTCCACGGCCTCTCCGGCCGGTTCGAGCAGGTCAACCGCGGCATGGAAGCCCAGACCGCCGGGGCCAACCAGATCACCGAGGCTCTCACGAATCTCAACGACGGCTCGCGGGCCGCCGCTGAAGCCCTCCGTGAGTTCAAGGACGCCTCCCAGCACATGGCGACCGCCGTCGACGGCCTTACGGACACCGTCAGCCGGTTCAAGGTCGATGAGTGAAGCCCGGCCCCCTCGGCATTTCCTCGCAGCCGCGGATCGTTGAATCAGCGAATTCCCTTGTAGCCGCAGATTGGTAATCTGCGGAATACGCGCTGCCACGCTGTGCAGACTGCCATTCTGCACCTACAAGGCTTGCGCCGCAGCACAGATTGGTAGTCTGTGGAGCCTGCGCAGCCCCGGTCGCCCCTGCCGTTTCCGGGTGATCTGCCGGAAATGCTCATGCCGCGGGTGGGGCTGGGTCGATCACCCCTGACGATCATGCCGGTTCTCGGGCTCGGGCAATCCCTGATGCCCCGCACCGGCGACTGTCAGGAATGCGGGTTCGATGAGCAACGAAGCGGTCATGTGCCCAGACACGCGAGAGGCTGCCCGGAAACCGGCGGCGCACCGCAGAGGCCCGAACTATCGGGTGCGTGTGAGCCACGCGCCGGTGCTGGCACTCCTTGCGGCGGTCATCGCCTTGGCTCCGCTGCCCACCTTCGCCCAGATGGGGCAATCGGCCATGACACCGAATGGCGGCGTGTTGGGCCGGGCCGTTGCCGGTTTCCAGGGTCTCAACGCGAACGGCCCGGGCTGGCTCTACTACGGCATTAATGCCGCCGATCGCGGCCTCGGATACCGTGGCAGCTACATGACCGCGGGGGGGTTCATTCCGGTCGCCGAGGACGACCTAGGCGGCTTCTGGTCGGCCGATCTGCGGAGCCACCTCTCCGAATACGGCGGCTTCTTCTCAAACGTCGGAGCCGTTCGCAAGCAATTCATCGGCGGCACGCTGCTCGGCTTCGGCGTCTACTGGGACTACGACGGTGACCAAAGCCAGTATTCCAACACGCCCATACCGGCAGGGCTCGCTTCCCCATATATCTTCGCGGGCGGCTACTCCTACAACCAGGTCGGTGTCTCTGGCGAGTGGCTGACCGATTGGGGGAACCTGCGATCGAACGGCTACATCCCGCTGGGCACCACCGCCCAAACCGTCGGCCCTTTTCTTGGCCACTCCATCCTGTGCGTCAACGGCGTGAATGCGGCACTCGGCGGCGCCGATCTCGAACTTGGTGCTTACATTCCGGGCCTGTCCGACTGGGCCGGCATGATCAGCGCGGGCGGCTACGCCTTCGGAAACACGCGGTACAACTTTCAGGACGGCGCGGCCGCGGTGCCTTGGTTTGGCGGTGTCTACACCCGGCTCGACAT
Source organism: Pirellulales bacterium (assembly GCA_044337015.1). Lineage (GTDB taxonomy): Bacteria > Planctomycetota > Planctomycetia > Pirellulales > UBA1268 > UBA4655. Next base: position 5,816 of record JBIIOJ010000045.1, on the reverse strand, counting down.
GACATTCCTCGAGAACTGGGACTTCTCGCTCCAGGCCAACAACGACAGCTACTTCGACTGGACCGGCTTCGCCAGGCTCACCTATCGGATGGGTGGCAGCCGCCGCCGCAACGTGCCCGACCAGATGGAGCAGCCGATGATGCGCAACGAGCACATCGTGCGGGCCCGTCAGACGCCAGTGGCCGCCACCAACCCGGTCACGGGCGACGCCTGGAAGGTCTTCCATGTGGACAACACGGCAGCGCCAGGGGGAGCGGGCACAGCGGAATCTCCGTTCGCCTCACTCCAGGAGGCCGACGGCGCTGCGACCGCGGAATACGACATTGTCTACGTCCGCGCCGGTAGCAACTCACCCGAAAACCCATACGTCACGCCGGCAGGCGGCTTTAGGTTCAATGCCGCCAATCAGTATCTCATTGGAGAGGGCAGCTCGCTCATCATCCCCACCGAATCGTGCGGCGATCGGGCGTTTTTTCTGGGCGGCGGAAGCTCACTTCGCCCCCTGATCGCAAATCCGATCGGGCCAGCACTCGCGATCGATCAGGACGGGGCCATTGTCGACCACTTCCAGATCGTCGGCTCTCCGCTCGGCATCTCAGACAGAGCAGGACTCCCGAGCACGGGTTCGGCCACGATCTCGGACGTCATCATTCAGGGTGACGGCATAACGAACCAGCGAGGAATCCACATCGCAAATTCGTCCGGCACGTTCACTTTCACGAACATCAGCATGCGGCAACTGACCAACGACGGCCTCGTTGTATCAGGGACGAACGCGGCCGTGCGGCTCGACGACGCAGTTCTGGAGAACATCAATGGCACCGCGATTCGGGTCACTGGCAGCGGCTCGACGGTCGAAGCCACGGACATCCGCATCGCCGATACGGCAGGCACCGCCATCGGCATTAGCGGCCCAGGTGCCGGCGTCACAGTGACGAACGGGATCATAGCGGAAACGGCAGGGAACGCCGTGGTACTCACCGGCTCAGCAACCTCCTTCACGGGGCAGCGAACGGTAATCAACGACACCGAGCAGTCGGCGATCGTCGCCTCCGGCCCCAGAACAACAATCTCCGGATCGTCTCTGTCGATCGCACGCACTGGAAGTACCGGCGTCGTAATCTCAGGCAATGCTTCCGAAGCCTTCTTCACAAGGACTCGCGTGCAAGACGCCAACGGCAGAGGCCTAGCGGTTACCGGCGCGGATGCGAGGCTGTTTTTCACCGGCTCTTCATCGGTACTTCGTACGGTGAGCGAGGGCGTGCTCGTGACGGGGGACGATGCGACAGTCCTTCTTCAGGACTCCAGCATCCAGGACGCCGGCACGGATGGCGTCGGAATTTACGCGTCGCCAACCTCGACTTCCATGCAGGTCACGCTCCAGCGCACGTCGGTCACAAATTCGGAGGAGATCGGCGTCTATGCCCAAGGCGTAGACGGGCCGAACCAGGTGGTCCAGATCTTTGGCTCGTCAATAAGCGTTGCAAACCTCGCCGGCATCGCGGCCGATGCGAGCAATGTCGATATCGGCAGAGCGAACCCGCAGACCAACACCGGGGTGGCCACGTCGATCTCGGACACGGGCGTGTTTGGCATCACGATGGAGCTCGACTCGAACGTGCGGATTCGAAACACGACGATCTCGGATGTAACCTTCGGCATCGACGCAACGAATGGACTCGGCACGGTCGATCTGACCGCGACCAACAACACGATCAACGTCGCCGATGGGGGCACCGGTATCGCGATCGCCGCAGACGTCGCCACGGGATCGCGGGTCAATGCGCAGTTGCTGTCGAATACGATCTCCGGCGGGGAGCCCGAGGGCATCTCGCTCACGACCATCAACCCGCCGCCCGCGCCCGCCGCAAACCCCAAGCTGATCGGCATCACGGATGCCTCGAATGCCCTCGCGCTCGGTGCCCTCAACTTCAACACAATAGTTCTGGAGACACCGCAACCGGACCCAGTCGCCGTCCCGCCGCAGCCGACCTTGATCCAGTGGAACTTGCTTCCGTATCCGACACTGCCCCCACAACGGCCGGTGCCGGCTCCATGAGCCACGGGCACGAACAAATGATGCTACGGACTTCTCGCTTTCTCGTTATCGCCTTCACGGCAATCGTGACTGGGTTCTGCGCCGCCGACGCCCGAGCCCAGATGGGGCAGACCGCCATGACCCCCACGGGCGGCGTCTTGGGAAGTGCGATCCGGGGCTTGCAAACCCTCAACGCCGAGGGGCCCGGGCTGCTCTACTACGGCATCAACGCCGCCGACCGTGGGCTCGGCTACAACGGCAGTTACATGACGCTCGGCGGGTTCATCCCGATGGCCGAGGATGATCTTGGCGGCTTCTGGGCGGCCGACCTCCGCGGCCATCTCTCGGAATACGGTGGCTTCTTCTCGAATGTCGGAGCGGTCCGCAAGCAGTTCGTCGGCGGCACGCTCCTGGGTATCGGTGTCTACTGGGACTACGACGGCGACCAAAACCAGTACCCGACGGCCGGGCTGATCGGCACGGAGCGGTATGGAGAGTTCGGTCACACCTACAACCAGGTGGGGGTGAGCGCCGAGTGGCTCACCAACTATGGCAACCTGCGGTCGAACGGCTACATGCCGGTCGGCTCCACGGCCCACACGCTCGGCGCACCGGGATACGACTTCGTGGGGAATAATTTGCTCTGCCAGTACGGCCTCGATGCCGCCCTCTCTGGGGCCGACCTCGAAGTCGGCGCTTATATCCCCGGTCTCGCCGACTGGGCCGGGATGATCAGCGTCGGCGGCTACACGTTCGGCAACGCCAACAACAACTGGAACGTCGGCCCGATCGCCGACAAGGACGTCGTTCCGTGGTTCGGAGGCGTGTACACGCGGCTCGACCTCACCTTCCTCGAGAACTGGGACTTCTCGCTCCAGGCCAACAACGACAGCTATTTCGACTGGACGGGCTTCGCCCGGGTCACCTACCGAATGGGGGGCAGCCGGCGGCGGAACGTGCCCGACCAGATGGAACAGCCGATGATGCGAAACGAGCACATCGTGCGGGCACACCAAACGCCGCTCTTGGCCGTCAATCCCGCCAACGGCCAGGCATGGAACGTGATCCACGTCGATGATTCCGCCGCGGCGAACGGCACCGGGTCGGTCTCCGCCCCCGTCCGCACGTTGGCCTTGGCTCAATCGCTTGCGACGAGCGAATACGACATCGTCTTCGTCCACACGGGCAACAGTGCGACCACGCCCTACGAGGCCGCGTGGCAGTTCCAGGCCGACAACCAGATCCTCGTCGGCGAGGGATCGACGCTCGCACTCAACTCGCTCAACTGCGGCTACGAGCAGTTCTTCGTCGGCACGACCGGAACCAGCTACCCGACGCTCACGAGCGGTGGCGACGCGATCACGCTCCGGAACGGCGCCATCGTGGATCACTTGAGAATCAACGGCGCTCCCACGGCGATATTCGGCAACGCGACTCTCACTGCCGGCGCAAACGTGAACGACGTGCAGGTCACCACGAACGAAGGGCAGACGGCGGTCGAACTGAACAGCGTTCCGAGCGGCCAGGTGAACCTGCTCAACATGAACGTCATGAACCAGGGACTCGGACTGTGGATCAACGCTGGCGCTGCCGACGTGACGTTCCAGGGGCGGATCGCCACGACGAACTCGATCGACGAGAGCGTGCTCGTGGAGAACGCGACCGGAGGCGAGGTGAACGTCAACACCACCGTGCTCACGCTCGCCACTCCCGTAGCCCGCAATACAACGCTCGTGCCGTCGGCCCCGCTCACGATCACCGACGTGAATTCTGACGCCACGGCCGGGGTCCGGATCGAGAGCAATGACGCGGCTACGGTCCGCATCGGACAGGCGAGCATCACGGAACCGACGTACTGGGGCGTACTCGTGCAGAACAACACGAATACTCAGGTTGGGTTCGAGAATCTCCAGGTCACCGCGGCCGTCTCCCGGGCGTTCTCCACGCTTTCGAACGACAGTGCCTCGTCGGTCACGATCGAGGGAAGCAGTTCCCTCGAGTCGGACTCCGCCACGTTGCCGGCCTTCGACAGCAACGACGACGCCGTTCTTGGGATCGTTCTCGAGTCGCTCGATTCGGCCGTGCCGCTCGTGGGCCCGCTGAAAGCAATCAGCCTCCAGGGAGCCTCCAGCGGCACGTTCGAGATCACGGAAGAGTTTCTCGTGAGCGGCTCCCCAGGCACCATGACCAACGTGTCGAACACCACGACCGGCATGCCGCCCGCCACCGGTCCGGTCACCGTGACGCTTCCCTGATGCTGCTCCGCCCTACAACCGGAAATTGAACGTCTGCCAGAGGAGCCGCAGGAGCCAGCCGCCGACGGTCCGCTGGCCCACCTGCACTTTCGCCGTGCCCCGCATGCCGACCGTGAGCAGGCCGTCGGGGTCGTCCACCCGCATCGAGACCTCGTAGGTGGTCGAGATCGGGGCCTCGCGGCCTGACGGATCGGTCTCGGTTGGCAGTTGTCCCCCGGCCTTCACGCTGAGCCGCTCGGAGCTTGCCTCCATTTCCGTCTCGGCGATCTCCTCCACTTCGCCGTCGATCGTCCGCCACGGGAAGGCATCGAGCTTCAACTCCACCTTCTCCCCCTTGGCGATGAACTCCATCTCCGACTGGTCGACGAGCATCACTGCCTCCAATGCCCTGGGTTCCCCGATCAAACAGAGCACCGTCCCCTGCTCGAGCGTCGCCCCGAGGTTCTTGGGATCGAGCGCGAGGCCCGACCACGTCGGCAGCTTGCCGGTCGGGTCGGGCCGGTCGGGCACCGACTGCGGCGGCAGCACGACGCCGTCGTGGTCAGCGACCAGCACCAATTCCTTCACGTCCCGCTGCTTCTTCTCGAGCTGCTCCTCGATGCTCGCAAGCGACTCCCGCACCGTCCCGATCTCGAGGCCCGCCGCCGGATCGGAAAATCGCTCCCGCTCGAGCGATTCGAGCTTCGCCCGCGACTGCGTCGCCTTCCCCTCGAGGTCGGCCACCTCGAGCGCGAGATCGATGCTCGAAAGCCTCGCGAGCGTCTGCCCCTTCTTCACGATGTCGCCCGGCTTCACCTCCTGGCTCTCGAGCCTGCCGGTCACGGTCACGTAGACCGTCTCCGGATCCCGCGGCCGCAGTTCCGCCGGGGCCCAGACCCGCTGCGGCAGGGGCACAAGCGCGATCGCCGCGGCGAGCACTCCCGCGATCGCCGCGGTCGCCAGCAGATTCATCGTCTTCACCTCGTCGCGTCTCCCGGGAACTCGCAGGAACTTTACCAGACCGGTCATCGGGCGGACGACGAGACCCCAGATCGCCGTCATCGCCATGGCCTGCCCGAGCACCTCCAGCCGGTAGGGCTCGAGCACCTTCCAGACGAAGAAGAAGATCGAGGCCGTCACGAGCCAGCCGTAGACGGCCGAGGCCACGGCGTAGAGCGCGAAGAGCCCCCTGTTCCGCTGCGGCAGAAACGGGTCCTCCGGCTGCTTGATCCCGAGGCACCACTTGCTCGCGACCCGCTGGAGGATGCTCGACGACTTCTGCTTGAGGTTCGGGATCTCGATCAGGTCCGACAGGATGTAGTAGCCGTCGTACCGCAAAAGCGGATTGGCGTTGAAGAGGATCGTCGAGACACTCGACACGAACATGACGTCGAGGCAGAGCTGGTTGAAGGTGCCGGGATGGCTGTTCCACCAGAGGAACGTCGCGAAAGACGCGATGATCAGCTCGGTGTACATCCCGGCCGCCCCGATCGCCGCCCGCTTCCACTTCGAGGGGAGCATCCAGCTGTCGGAGACGTCGCAGT
>JBIIOJ010000265.1:0-4638 GCA_044337015.1 Pirellulales bacterium | reverse complement strand
GCCACGGCAACGACTGGTTCGTGCGGCATGCCCGCCGGCTTCTCCAGGAGCGGGCCGCGGCCGGCCGGCTCGCCGCCGACACGCCGCGGCTGCTCCGGGAAAAACTCGCCGCCGCCGCGAAAGCGCCGAAGAAGCTGCGGGTGATCTGGGCGATGCACGTCACGGGCCAACTCGACGAGGCGGGGCTCACGCGGCTCCTCGACGATCCGGAGCCCGCGGTCCGCGGCTGGGCGATCCAGCTCGCGGCTGAGCGAAAGAACGTGTCGCCGCCGATGCTCGAGCGGTTTGCGAAGCTTGCGGCCTCGGATCTCTCGCCCGTCGTCCGGCTCGCCCTCGCCTCGGCGTTGCAGCGGATTCCGCCGCCGGCGCGGTATCCGATCGCAACGGCCCTCGTCGCCCACGCGGAGGACGCCGGCGACCACAACCTGCCGCTCATGGACTGGTACGCGATCGAGCCGCTCGTGACGCTCGACCCCGAGCGGGCGGTCGATCTCGCGGCGGTCAGCCGCATCCCAACGGTATCGAAGTTCATTGTCCGTCGCCTTGCGTTCGACGAGTCGGGCTACGAGTCGCTCGTCGAGCGGCTCGCCTCTGCCGACGCGGCCACGCGAAAGTGGATGCTCGCGGAGATCGTGGCGGCGCTCGCCGCCCGTGGCCGGATGGCGGCACCGCCGGCCTGGCAGCGGGGTTGGGAAATACTCTCGGCCGATTCCGACGAGGGAGTGCTGCGGCTCGCTCGGCTCGTGGCAGTAAGGTTCGGCGATCCGCGGGTCGTGCCGCAGATGCGGGCCGTCGTGGCCGATGCGAAGGCCGATGCCGCCGCACGCCGTGACGCACTGGCCGCGCTTGTTGCCGCGAAAGACGAAGGGCTGCCGCCGGTGCTGCAGAAACTGATCGCCGATCCCGTCATCAGGAAGGACGTGCTCGCGGCCCTGGCGTCCGTACCGCACGATGACACGCCGAAGTCGATCATCGCCGGCTATCAGGCCCTGCCGGCCGACGGCCGGCAGGCGGCGATCGCGACGCTCGTGTCGCGCCCGGCCTGGACGCTCGCCCTGCTCGACGCGATCGCGGCGGAACGGGTGCCGCGCGACCACCTTTCGGCGTTCACGGTCGGCCAACTCTCCCGATCAAACGACGTGCGGGTGGTCGAGAAGCTGCGGAGCGTGTGGGGCACGGTGCGGGCGACGCCCGCCGACCGGCAAGGGGACTTCGACCGGTGGCGATTCGAACTTGGCGCAGCCGCGATGAAGCAGGCTGACCTTTCGCACGGCCGGCTCACGTTCGCAAAAACCTGCGGCGGCTGCCACCAGCTTCACGGCGAAGGGGGCCGGATCGGGCCGGACCTCACCGGCTCGAACCGGGCCGACCTCGAGTATCTCCTGGCGAACCTGCTCGACCCGAGCGCGATCGTCGGCCGCGACTACCAGACGACGATCGTGATCACCGACGACGGCCGGTCGATCGCCGGGATCGTGGTGCAGGAGACGCCGACGAGCGTCACGATGCAGACGCCCACCGAGCGTGTCACGGTCTCGCTTGACGAGATCGAGAGCCGCGTGCTCTCGCCGCAGTCGCTCATGCCCGAGAATCAGCTCGCGCAGCTCGCCCCGGAGGCCGCCCGCGACCTCGTCGCCTACCTGCGACATCCGACGCAGGTGCCGCTGCCGGCCGAAAAGTCTTCTTCCACACCCGACAGCCGCGCCCCAGAGGCCTCGCGATGACGTCGTCACCCTCGCCGAACCACAAGATCCGCACCGCCATCGTCGGCCTCGGCTTCGGAGCCGAGTTCATCCCGATCCACCAGCGGCACCCGCATGCCCAGCTCGTCGCCATCTGCCAACGGTCGCAGGAGAAGCTCGATGCCATCGGCAAGGCCCACGGCGTCGAGCGGCGGTACCGCGACTACGCCGAACTCTTGAAAGACAAGGAGATCGACGCCGTCCACATCAACTCGCCGATCCCCGACCACGCGGCGATGTCGATCGCGGCGCTCGAGGCCGGCAAGCACGTGATGTGCACCGTGCCGATGGCGACGAGCGTGGACGACTGCCGAAGAATCGTCGAGCTCGCCGAGACGACCGGGCTCAAGTACATGATGGCCGAGACGGTCGTCTACGCCCGCGAGTTTCTTTTCATCAAGCAGATGGCCGACGCGGGCGAACTCGGGAAAATCCAGTTCGTGCAGGCCAGCCACCAGCAGGACATGGACGGCTGGCCGAATTACTGGCCGGGCCTGCCGCCGATGCACTATGCGACCCACTGCGTCGGGCCGTGCCTCGCCCTGCAGCGTCTCGATGCCTCCGAGGTGAGCTGCTTCGGCTCCGGGAGAATCCGAGAGGAGCTCGTCACGAAGTACGGCTCCCCGTTCGCGGTCGAGACCGCGCACGTGGCGCTCCGTAACAGCGACGTCGTGGCCCGGATCATCCGCTCGCTCTTCGACACCGCGCGGCAATATCGCGAGAGCTTCGACGTCTACGGGTCGAAGAAGAGCTTCGAGTGGCAGCTCTGCGAGGGGGAGGAGCCAGTGCTCCACACGGCGAAGAAGCCCGAGCCCGAGATCCCGCGGCGGGTGAGCGTGCCCGACTTCGCGAGCCGGCTCCCGGAGCCGATCCGGGCGTTCACGACCGGCGGCGTCTACGACGCCGACGAGCACCAGCACCTCTCGTTCACGCAGGGAGGCGGCCACGGCGGCAGCCATCCGCACCTCGTGCACGAGTTCGTGAACGCGCTCGTCGAGGGCCGCGATCCCTATCCCAACGCCCGACAGAGCGCGAACTGGACCTGCACGGGCCTGCTCGCCCACGAAAGCGCGATGCACGGCGGCGCGATCCGGAAGCTCCCAGAGTGGACGTTCTCCTGACGGTGTCACGTCGCGTCGCCGGACCGAAAGGGGGGCCCCAACGAGGTGCGGTCTGCTCTGCGACGTGGTCAGGTCACAACGATGATGGTCCGCCGGTTCAGTAGTCTTCCGTGACCTGAGCGGCTTGCCAGAGTTCATCGAACTTCGCTCGGACAAAAGGATTGAGTTGTCCTGCGTAATTTCGGGGCAGCGAGTTTACGCGGATCAGCTGGATCGCATCCGCCAGGTCCTGAAGTCGATGGGCAGCCGTCATACCACTGGCGATCTTAAGTTCAAGCAATGACACAAGATTGACGTAGGGCACGCTTTCGTCATGAACTTCCCGCACTGCTTCCGGGGCTGGAAACGACACTGGCTTGGGTCTGCCATCGCCGGGGTAATCACCCACGATCAGCACGTCGACTTTGACTCCGTTCAACGTGTCTCGGAAACCCTTTGATCCTTCGAAAAGATCAAGCCATCCGTGACCAATCCATCGGTCCTTGAACCGAGCAAGATCCTCTCGTCGCACCAGGACATCCACGTCGGCCGTCGTTCTTCGGTGGCCATGCGCATTCGCAGCCATTGCTCCGGCAATCGCGAACGGAATTCCAAGCTCTCCGAGAGTCTGGGCAAGCCTGCGCATCGTGTCGTGGACGGGCGACCGTTCCATCATGAAGTCATCCACTCGTTTGGCGATTTCAAGCATCGTGTCCATGTCGCAATCTTAGCTCCAATCGCGACGCTCGGTGAACCGCTGCCGCCGCGAGACGCCCGACCGCAGCGGCGACGGCGATCGTGGGCTGACAGGGAGTTACTACCCCGAGCACGATGTTGTCGACTCTCGTTTTCAAATGACGGACTGCCGCCCCGTTCACACGGAAGCCCGAGGCGCCTCTGGCTTCCGTAGAAAGTGGTCCGGCTGCGTCGCCCGCGGACAATGTCAGCTATTGGATGCTCCCGGTAGTACGACTGCGGCTATTCCGACATGGAACTGCTTCCTGATGACACGCTCGTGGCCACGGGCTACGTGAAATACGCCCCCTGGCCCGAGAAAAACAGCGTCGTGAGCAGCCGCTTCAGGCTCGCGGAGACAGACGCCCTGCTCCCTGCCAAGTGACCCGTGATCTCCATCCACAATATCCGAGTCGTGGCAGACGTCAGCCGAGAAAAGATTGCAGAGATGCCATTGACCAGCCTAACCTTTCAGCTTTCCCTCAGGTGCTGTCATGATGCCGCGGAGCCGTCTTTTGCCTGTTCTCGCCGCCCTGATCGGCGGTGTCGTGATCTCGCTCGGGTGGAACTCCGCCGCCTGGGCCGCCGACAAGCGGCCCAACGTGCTCTTCATCGTGGCGGACGATCTGAACTGTTACCTCGGCTGCTACGGCGACCCGCGGGCCAAGACCCCCAACATCGATCGGCTCGCGGCCCGGGGCGTCCGCTTCGAGCGGGCCTACTGCACGTTCCCGCTCTGCGGTCCGAGCCGAAACTCCTTTCTCACCGGCCTCTATCCCAACTCCACCGGCATCCAAGGCAACAGCCAGGTCTTCCGCCAGTCGATCCCCGCGCAGCGCTCCATGCCGCAGGCCTTTCGCCTGGCCGGCTACTTCGCCGCGCGGATCGGCAAGCTCTATCACTACGGCGTTCCGACGTCGGTGGGAACCAATGGTCACGACGATCCCGGCTCCTGGGAGCTCGAGCTCAATCCCGCAGGCGTCGACCGGCTCGAGGAGGAGTCGAGGATCTTCTCGCTCGAGCCCGGCCAGTTCGGCGGCACGCTCAGCTGGTATGCGTCG
>JBIIOJ010000264.1:0-4639 GCA_044337015.1 Pirellulales bacterium | reverse complement strand
GTTCGAGGGGTTTCGCAGCGAGTTCGACTGGAGGGTGCTGGCGACCGGTCCCGCGCACGGCATCCAGCTAAGGAGCGGCCGCCTGGTCGTGCCGGTCTGGCTCTCGACCGGCACCGGCGGCCACGCCCATCGCCCGAGCGTCTCGGCAACCATCTACAGCGACGACTCCGGCTCGACCTGGCACCGCGGCGAGATCGCGGTGCCAACCACGCCTGAATGGATCGACCCCAACGAGACGGTGGCGGTCGAACTGGCTGACGGCCGCGTGATGCTCAACGTGCGGAGCTGGCCCAAGCAGCACCGTCGCATCGTGACGACGAGCCCCGACGGCGCCACCGGATGGACGACGCCGAAGTTCGACGACGCCCTGCTCGAGCCGATCTGCATGGCGAGCATCGTGCGGTATTCCGTGGCCGATGAAGCCGGGGGCCGGAACCGGATCCTGTTCGCCAATCCGCACTGGCTCGAACGGGCCGACGGCAAGGCCCAGCCGGGCTTCGGTCGCGATCGCAAGAATGTCTCCGTCAAACTGTCGTACGACGAGGGGCAAACCTGGCCGGTCAACAAGTCGCTCGAACCGGGGTTCAGCGGCTATAGCGACCTCGCGGTGCTCCCCGACGGCACGATCCTCTGCTTCTACGAGCGCGGGAGCATCGACGGCAAAAACAGCTTCGGCACCGACCGCTTGACCGTCGCCCGGTTCAATCTCGAATGGCTCACGGACGGGGCGGATACCGCCGCCGCGAAGTGATCGCGCTCGCTGCGGCGGTCGGCGCCTTGTGCTTCTACCACTCACCGGACCGGCGGAACTCGCGTTCGGCGGCTTCGCGAAACTTTTTCGCCGCGGCATTGATGCCGGCGAGGATCGCATCGGCCGGCAGACCGCTCGTGCTACGGGCCGCCTCGATCACGGTGCGGCATTCGTTCGCGTCCATGAACGCGGCGGCGGCCAGCAGCCGCTCCTCGTCTTCCGGCGGGACCGCGAGGAAGCCGTGCTTGTCGGCGTGGACGAGCTGGCCGGGCTGCACCTCGCGGCCAAACACCGTCACCGGCACGCCCCACCGCACGGGCATGACGTGCGCATGGCCCACGCACATCCGGCGGGCGATCGCCTTGAATCCGGCGGCCGTCATCTCGTCCACGTCGCGGATCGCGCCGTCGGTGATCGTGCCCACGCAGCCGAGGGCCCGGTGGATGTTTGAATTCACCTCGCCCCAGAACGAGCCGATCGTCCGCGGCTTGTCGAGGTCCTGCACGACCACGATCTTCGTTCCCGGCACTCCCGCCACGTAACGGCGGTAGTCGTCCCAGGCGGAGGCATTCGCCTTGTGGGCCGGCGACGAGGGCTCGATCACGACCGTCACCGCGTAGCCGGCCATCGGTCCCATCTGCGGCATGAAGTCGCGGGTCTCCTCGAGATTGAAGCCTTCGGCGGCGGCATCGTGGGCCGTGATCTGCTCCCAGCCGTTGCTGATGGTGGGCGTGTTCCAGCGGGCGAGCTGCAGGAGGGCGGCGAGTGGGAGCGGCATGAGTGTTGATCCGTGGGGTTGGGCGTGGGTTCGGCAGAAATATATCCGTCACGAGGTGCCGGGCACTACGCTCGAACTCCCTGCGCCCGGGCTTCCGCAGGGGGCTTTGGGGGGGCCGGGGCATCAATTATCCTCGCGTCATGGATTCGCTGCTTTCCAACCGCGTGTATGAACAGCTCTACGGGGCCATGCTCGATGGCCGGCTGCGGCCGGGCGACCGGCTCAACCGCCGGCAGGTGTCGGTCGACCTCGGCGTGAGCGTGGCTCCGGTGCTCGAGGCGATGACCCATCTCGAGTGGGAGGGCTTTCTCGAGACGAGTCCGCGGGCCGGCACGCTCGTCAGGCAGGTGACGCTCGCCGACGTGCTGGGGAAATTTCGACTGCGTCAGGCGATCGAGGTGGAGGCGGCACGGGTCTACGCGGGCAAGCCGATCCGCGCCGCGCGGGCCGCGATTGAGTCGCTCGCCAAGAAAGCCGACAAAGCGGAGTTCGCGACGATCGAGAATTTCCGGACGGAGGTGGCGTTTCACTCGGCGCTCGTCGACGTGGCCCGCTGCCCGCAATTGACCCGGGCCTTCGGCAACGTGATGCGGCACGGCCTCTATCACGCCGCGCAAAACCTGCTGCCGCTGCTGCCCTCACGGACCAAGAACATCCACAGCCGTCTCCTCGCGGCCCTCTGCACCGCCGATGCCGACGCGGCTGAAAAGCTCATCCGCGACCATCTCGCCTGCTGGTTCGAGGCGATCGCACAGGCCGACGTGCCCGCCGAGCGGCCCGCGGTGGCGTTTCGCGGTCCGTCCGTCAGCCTCAAGCGGGTTCGCCGCCGCCGCACGCAGAAGGCCTGAGCGGGCCTTGGCGGCGCGTGGTTGACTGCCGCAGTGACCGCCCGCGTCACGAGAGACCGCGGCTGATATACTACAGCTCCGTCAGTGGCCCCATGCCCTCGCGCCTCCCCTCCATGCCGCATCGCTTCGCGGGACTGATCCCCGCCACCTACACGCCGTTCAGCTCCACGGGCGCGGTCGATCTCGACGCGATTCCTCCGCTCGTGGAGCAGCTGCTCGCCGACGGCGTGGGCGGGCTCTACGTCTGCGGCAGCACTGGCGAGGGTGTGTCGCTCTCGGCTGCCGAGCGGAGGCAGGTGGCGGAGGCGTTCACGGCCGCCACGCGGGGCAGAGTGCCCGTGATCGTGCACGTGGGGCACGACTCGCTCGCCGAGGCGGCCTCACTCGCGGCCCACGCCGCCGCGATCGGCGCCGACGCCACCTCCGCGATGCCGCCCTGCTACTTTGCGATCCGCGACGCGGCGATGGCCGTCGAGTGCGCAGCTGCCGTCGCTGCCGCCGCGCCGCAGCTGCCCTTCTACTACTACCACATCCCGGTGATGACCGGCGTCGCGATCGACGTGGTCGAGCTGTTGAAGCAGGCGGGCGACCGGATTCCGAACTTCGCCGGCGTGAAATACACCGCCAACACGCTGCACGAGTTTCAGGAATGCGTCGCCCTCGAGGGTGGCCGGTTCGAGATGCTCTCGGGCTACGACGAGCTGCTCCTGCCCGCCCTCGCGGTCGGGGCCCGCGCGGCGGTGGGCTCCACCTTCAACGTGGCGGCCCCGCTCTACCGGCGGATCATCGCAGCCTTCGATGCAGGCGACATCGACCGCGCCCGCCAAGAGCAGCTCCGCGCGGTGGCGATGATCCGCGTGCTGATGCGGTTTCCGTTTCATCCGGCCATGAAGGCGGTGCTGGCGATGATCGGCGTGCCCTGCGGCCACTGCCGGCCTCCGCTCCCGCAGCTCTCTCGGGCCGACGAGCAGCGGCTCCGCGAATCCCTCGAGGCGATCGGCTTCTTCACCTGGGCCCGTCCGCATGCATCCCCCGCCGCCGTCTGACTCCGCGCGTGGCGAATCCGCGAGGAAAGCGAAACTCGTGATGCTCTCGATGCTCTGCGGCATCTTCGGCTGTGGCAGCGGTGATGCGGCAGAGCCGCCCGACGATGCCGCGCGGCTCGTGTGGGCGCGGCTTGCCGATCTCCCTGATCCGGTCGGTGTGGCGGGCGCGTTTGCGGGCGTCTGCGGCGGCGAGTGCGACAGCCAGCTCGTCGTCGCGGGGGGTGCGAATTTTCCCGATCGTCCACCGTGGGAGGGAGGCACGAAGGCCTGGCACGACACCGCGTGGGTGCTCGCCGAACCGGATGGCCAATGGCAATCGGCCACGCCGCTGCCCGAGCCGCTCGGCTACGGCGTCTCGGCGTCGTTTGCGGGCCGGGTGTGGTGCGTCGGCGGTGGCGATGCCGGAAAGCACGTCGCCTCGACGGTGGCGCTTGGCTGGGATGCGGCGACCCAACGGCTCGTGGTCGAGCGCGACGCATTGCCGCCACTGCCGAAGACTGTTGCCAACGCGGCGGGAATCGTCGTCGGCAGCCGGCTCTTCATCGCAGGGGGCCAGGAGACGCCCGATGCGACGACGGCGCTGGCGACGCTCTGGTCGATCGATCTCGCTGATGCCGCGGCAGGCTGGCGAGAGCATCCGGCGTGGCCCGGGCCGCCGCGCATCCTGCCGGTGATCGGTGCAGTCGATGGATGCATCTATCTCGTGAGCGGCGCCGAGCTCATCGCGGCCGAGTCCGCCGGAGACGAGGCCCCGAAGGTGTCGCGCCGGTTTCTCCGGGACGCCTATCGGTTCGATCCCGAGACGGAATCCTGGACCGTCCTCGCGCCTGCGCCGGTGCCGCTCATCGCCGCGGCGGGGCCCGCGATCCCGCTCGGCGGCAAGCAGCTCGTGTTTTTCCCGGGAGACGATGGCGAGTTTTTCGAGCGGCGGATGGAACTGGCCGGCAGGCATCCGGGCTTTCCGCGGCGCAACCATATCTACGACACCGCCGCCGACGCGTGGCGTGCTGCGGGCGAGATCCCCGCCACCGTCGACGGCCTTGCGACCGCCACGCCCGTGACGACGCCGACGGTCGCCTGGCGGGGCCGCACGGTCATTCCGTCGGGCGAGATCAAGCCCGGCGTCCGCACGCCCGCGATCCTGACCGCCCGCTGAAAAGAGCCGCGTCCCCTTTTCAGCGGGGGCGGAGCTTGATGGCGGCGGCGGTGCGGATGA
>JBIIOJ010000263.1:0-4687 GCA_044337015.1 Pirellulales bacterium | reverse complement strand
CGGCGGCTCGGTCGAGCCGTCGACGAAAGCGCCCTTCTCGCAGTGGCGGCTCGTGATCGCCCCCGATCCGCGCAACCTTCCGCCGCGGCGCCGCGCGGGCGATGCGCCGCCCGCCGACATTGCGGCTGAGCCGGGCGCCGAGTCGCCGGCTGCACCAGCCCAATCGTCCGGACCCGGGCCGGCGGCGGAAGCGGAGCTGCTGGCGGCGGCCGATCGCCTCGCGGCGTCCCGCGACCGGCGGGCGGTGGCCGCCTACGCCCGCCTTCTCACGGCGAACGATCGCGAGGTGCGCAGCCGCAGCATAGGCCGGCTCCGGGCGATCACGGGGATCTCGCTCCCCTTCGGCACCGACGAGCCGGCGGGCAAGAGAGACTCGCAGGCAGCGGCGTGGCGGCGGTGGGCCGCCCAGGAGGCGGTTTCGGCGTCACTTCGATTTCCCGACGCCGAGGCTGCCGGGAAAGCGTCAGTCGTGGGGCGGGTGCTCGTCTGTCGGCACCAAGCCAACGACGTCGTCGAATACGACGAAAATGGCGAGGAGACCTTTCGCGCGGCCGTGCCGGGGCCATGGGCCTGCGACGTCACGGCCGACGGGCACCGGCTCGTCGGTTCCTACGGGGCGCAGTTCATCGTCGAGTTCGATGAAACGGGCAAGGAGGTCGGCCGGATCGCCGATCTCGAGTCGGGCGTGATGAGCGTTCGCCGGCTCGAGAACGGCCACACGCTCGCGACGCTCTCCGATGCGAACAAGGTCGTCGAATTCGATCCGCAGGGAGGACGAGTGTGGGAGGTGACGCTCGCAGGCCGGCCGTGCGACGCGCGGCGGCTGCCGGACGGCCGCACGCTCGTGGCCCTGCACAAGGCCAACCGGATCGTCGAGGTCGACGAGCAGGGGAAGCAGGTCTGGGCCGTCGAGCGCCTGCCCGATCCGCAGACCGCCCAGCGGCTGCCGAACGGCAACACGCTCGTAGCCCTCACGGTGCCCGGGATCATTCGCGAGATCGACCGCGACGGCGGCGAGGTCTGGTCACGCGGCGGGTTCGAGGTGCTCGTGGACGCCCAGCGGCTGCCCGACGGGAGAACGCTCCTGCTCGAGCAGGACGGAACCCGCATCGAACTCGATGCCGACGGCAACGAGCAGTCACGCACCGAGGTCGGCTCCGGCAGCCGGCTGCACGCGTATTGAAGACCGACGCCGACCAGCAACCCTCGCGAGGACCCGTGCGAGGACATGCTGTAGGGTCGGGGCGTAGAGCATCGCCTCACGAGGTCACGAGGCGTTCGACATTCCAGCCTTGATCGCCTTCATCTCCGCGGCTTCGGGGAGGCCCTTGTAGTAGGCGTCGAGCGGGTAGCAGCCGCTCCGGAGGCCGTTGCGCGGGGCCGTCGTGCAGTCGGAGAACGTGCGGCAGATCGCGCCGCGAGCGAGCGTGCGGCCGGCGAGCGAATCGGCGGGCAGTCGCGGATACGAGAGCACCATCCGCCCGAGGCCGACGGCGTCGATCCAGCCCTGCCGCACCGTCGCCTGCGCGGCATGCACGAGATAGTCCTGCAGATAGGTGTAGGCGGATCCCACCATCACGAGATCGGGCACCGCGGCCTTCGCCTGCCGCGCCGCGTCGATCTGCCGCCAGCAGCCCACGAGCGGATCCTCCGGCGGCGGATAGCCGTCGGAGGGTGGAAACGCCGCCGGCCGCGTGATGTGGGGCACGGTGTAGGGGCTGCCGGCCGAGAGGTTGACGGCCACCACGCCCAGATCTCGCAGGAGCTTCAAAAGCGCGATCGGCTCCGCGAGGTCGATCCGGCCGGGATCGTCTGCATCGACGCCGAAGCCGCAGTCGTAGGGGAGCGAATCGGCGAATGGAAACGGCCCGCCGCGGCCCTCGACCATCTGCCAGGGAACGGTGTCGAAGAGCGAAAGCCGCACGCCGACCAGGAGCCGCGGGCAGGCCTCGCGGATCCGCTCGATGAGCGTGCAGAGAAGCCGCGTGCGGCCGGCGAAGTCGCCCCCCCATTTCCCCGGCCGCCGTCTCGCCGAGAGAAACTCGTGCACGAGGTAGCCGTGGCAGGCCTTGATGTCGACCATGTCGAAGCCCACGGCCTCCGCGTCGCGGGCCGCGGCGACGTAAGCCTCGATGAGCCGTTCGACATCGGCGTCGCGCACGAGGCAGGCCTCGTCCCGTGGCGAAACGCCGTGCCGCGCGTCGAGCAGCGGATGGTGGAACGCGATCCGCGGCTGCCGCCCGGCGGCCGACGGCTTGCTGAACCGGCCCGAATGCGTGAGCTGGAGCGCCACGACAAGGTCGTCGTCGCGGCCGTGCTCCTCGCGATGGCAGCCGCGGACCGCCTCGAGCAGCGCCGCGAAGCCCGCGTGGCCGCAGGCCGGCGCGCAGAGTTGGTTGGGATTGGCCCGTCCCTCGGGCACCACGGCCACCGCCTCACCCCCCCAGATCAGTTTCGCGCCGCTCTCGCCGAACCGACGCCATCGTCGGAGGAGGATGTCGGTGGGCCGGCCGTCGGTGCCCGCATCCCAGCCTTCCATAGGATGGATGCACCAGCGGTTGCCGAGCGTGCGGCCGCCGAGCGCGAGCGGCCTGGCCAGCGGTGAGCCTGCGGCCGCGGAGAGCGGATCGTCGTCGAGCGGGATCGGCGCGGCGAGGCCGGCAAGGTGGGCCCGCAGGTCGGCGACCGAGCGAAACCGTGCAACCCTTGGATACGAGGCCGTGGTCATGGCGTGGCCTCCATCGCGCAGTCGATGCGAGCGAGGATCGTGGCGATGATCTCGCGGTCGGATGCGGGCCGGCGCGGGCTGTCCGGATGCGGTTCGTCGGTGGCAAGCAGGCCCCGCAGGTGGAGCGCCTGGGCCATCGAATGCTTGTAGGCCGGCACCGGATTCCGGAAGGCGAAGTCGCCGAGGGCCTGCAGCGCGTCGTCGAGTTCGTCGAACCGGGCATCGCCGGCGGCCCACCATGCGTCGCGGCGGGCGAAGGCCTCGGGCCAAGCGGTCGAGAGGCCGAGCAGCCAGTCGCTGCCGTAGCGGACCATGTCGATGGCCAGATCGTTGCCGGTGAAGATATGGAACTCGGGCCGCAGCCGGTCGCGGAGGGAGAGTCGCTGCCACTCGAGCCGGCGAGAGAGCGACGAATGCTTTGCGCCGATGCAGTTGGGGATCGCGAGGAGATCGCCGTAGGCGGCGAGGCCGAGCACGCGGCCGCTCGGCACGAACGCCGTCGAAAGCTCGAAGCCGATGAACCGCTCGACCCGGGCCGCGAGCCGCCGGAGGCGGGCGATGAAGTCGGCATCGCTCCCGGTGGTGAGACCGAACGACGGGAAGATCACCGGGATGCCGCCGGCGGCCACGATCATCTCGAGCTGCCGGCCATACGCCGCCTCGTCGAAGGCCGCACCAGCCGCGTCCACCACGCAGGCCCCCGCCACGATCTCACCTGAGCCGACCGTCTTACGAGCGATCGCCAGGGCCTGTCGCCTGGTGGCGTCGTCGATGAGCTGAACGTAGCCCGTGTCCATGTTGACGGCCGGCGCGATGCCGGCGGCATGCGTGCGGGCGACATGGGCGGCGAAGGCATCCCAGTCAACCGAGCGGTCGGGGCGGAAGGGAAGCAGGATCGCCGACATGCCGCGGATCCTGCGCCGCGGACGCAGGAGCGAGGCGGGATCGATGGCTGGCGAGGGGGGCATGGAAAACGGCCTTTCGGCCTATCATGCCGCACGGCCGGCGGCATGCCAATGACCGGGCGAGGAGTCGCTGTCTCGTGGCAGATTTAGAATCTGCTGTTCGGGCACGGTGCAGACTGCCAGTCTGCACCTACAGGGGCCCTGCAGACTGCCAGTCTGCGTTGTAGGAGCAGATTGGCAATCTGCTCTACAAGGGCTCGAAGTGTGCCCGGCACTTGTAGGGGCAGATTGGCAATCTGCCCTACTGGCGTCGGCGGGCGGCCCAGGCCGCGGCGGCGATGCCCAGGGCGGCGAGGGCGAGCGAGGAGGGCTCGGGGATGATCACGAACTGGGTCACCTGGCCATTGGTGACGTTACCGCTTGCGTAATCGGCCGTCGGTACGGTCACCACGCTCACCGTGGCGCCCGTCAGCGACGGATTGTATTCGGCGAGCGTGTAGTAGCTCTTGCCGTTGTAGCTCGTCGCCGTGCCACTGCCGCTGCCGAGGACGAAGAACTGGTAGGTCGGCAGGCCGATCTCCGCCATGAAGTCGAGCTGGCCGCTCGTGCGGTCGCTGAAGAACCCGCCGAGGAACGTGTCGCCGGCGGCGAGGCTTGCCACGTCGAAGTAGATGTTCACGATGTTGCCGCTCGCGAGGCTGCTCGTGAACGGATCGGAATTCGTGAGCCGCAGGACGTCATTGACGCTCGCGGAGGCGCTCCCCCACACCGGGCTGCCCGTGCCCGTAAACTCGAAGGCGAACGAGGTCGTGCCGGTCGGCGTGATCTGCGCATCGACCGTGAGGATGCCGGGCGAGTTGCCCGGGGCGATGAGGCCGTCGCCGGTAAGGCTTCCGGCGAGCCGGCCCGAGCCCGCGAGCGTGGCACTGACCCCCTCCCCAAATCCTGACCCAGGTCTTGTGAGAGAATCCTCGTGCCCCTGGTGGGGCTGGAAAGGGTTCTCGGATGAAGAAGCGACGCAGTGCAGAGCAGATCGTGGGCCTGCTTCGGCAGG
>JBIIOJ010000262.1:0-4715 GCA_044337015.1 Pirellulales bacterium | reverse complement strand
GTCCGCGTAGAGCCGGCGGTCGGCGGCCGCCAGCAGGCTCGTGTTGTGCCAGAGGATCGAGAGCGTGCCGCCGAACCGCCGGCAGGTGGCGGCGAGGCTACCCATTTTCGCGAGACAGTCCTCCGGCGAGAGCCCCATGTAGGCCGGGTCGAGGAGCGTGCGATCCATCGCCACGAGCGGCTTTTCCCGCAGCGAGAGCATGCTCGCAGTGCGGAGGTTGAAGACCGGAAATTCCCGGCAGGTTCCGGCCCTGAAGCCGACGCGGTCGGCGAAGCCGACGCTCGCGTCGTAGTCGAGGCCTGCATCCTCCCAGTTCTGCCACGTGTCGGGATTTCGCCACCGGAGGTAATGCTGCCGGCCGCCCCAACGGTCCTGGCGGACCCCGAGCCGTTCGCACGATTGCTTCAGCCGCTCGAATTCGTCCCGCGTCCGCGCCGCGTCGAGGAACGTCTCGAAGCCGGGGTGCAGCCCGACGCGGTGGCCCCGCGAGTGGATCGCCGCAACGAGCCCTCGAATCTCCGCATCCTCCAGGTCGTACGTGGCGTCGAGCGGGCAGGTCCGGTCGGTGGCCATGAAGTAGAAGTCCGCGACGACGCCGGCTCGCTCGCTCGAGTCCATGAGAAATTCGAACGTGTTCCCGGGATCGATGTCCGTTCGTCGGAGGAATCGGCTGGCGAGGCGACGGACGGCCTGCGAGGCCGAGCGGCGGACGAGCAGATCGCCCGCCGTGCCGCGGACGAGCCTCCCCATCGGCACACCACAGCCGAGGAACGGCACGTCGACGTCGTGGCTCGCGTGGACCGCATAACGATGGTCCCGCCGCCGCAGGCCCGGACGCACCCGCAGGAGCGTCGACCAGAGGATCTCGACGTACTCGTCGACGAGCGGCCGCTCGAGGAACGACTCGGAGCAGGCGAGCGACGCCGTCGCGGGAAACCGGCCGAAGCGGTCGAAAGGAGCCCCCTCGACCGCCTCCTCGTAACGGGCAAGCAGGAAGAAAATCCCACCGAAGATGTCGATCGGAAGATGCAGATCGCAGTCCACCGGAGGCCGGGCATCGGCCGCGAAGAGCACCGGCACGTCGGGCCCCCCCGCGGCGGCCGATCCCGGCGGCAGCCGCCATCGTCCGAGGGGCGAGACGGGCAACGAGGCGCGACGGAGCCACCGATCGTCGGCCGTGCGAAGGAACCGATCGTCCACGGCCAAGACCGCCGGCGAGCCGCCGGTGCCGAGATCGATCCTCACGTGGTCGATGGAGGCATCCTCGAATGCCTCGTAGTCGATTCCGAGAAACTCGCGGAACACGACGTCGAACGCGTACCTTCGCTCTCGCGGACGCCCCGGCGGATGGAAAATCCTGAGCGTCATCGTCGGCGGGCTCACGCTGCCTTGCGGGCCGCGGCCGCGAGGCCGCCGCGGATCCGCCGGATCACCTCGACACCGCAGAACCGCATCGCGGACGCCGCATCCGGATAGAGCACGACCCGGGCCCCGCTCGCACGGGCGGCACGGCAGTGCTTCCATGCCTTCCAGATGAAGCCCAGGCGTCCCCGGGCCATGGCCGCGAGCAGCGCGAGCCTGTCGACCCAGACGAGCCGCACGCCCGCGGTCGGCGAAGCATCTCTCGATCGAGGATCGTCGCGGTCGAGATACCGCTCGAGCAGCCGGTTCCCGCAGCCGTCGATGAACAGGCCGTGCTGCATCCAGAACCGAACGTTCAACTCCAGCAGGTGGTAGACGCCACGACGCCGGTCTTCGACGAATTCCAGCTCGAACGGCCCGCGGTAGCAGAGCGCGTCGAGGATCGCGACCGTTCGCGACACGAGGCCACCGGGATCCGCGATCGTTTCCACGACGACCCCGGTCGTGAGCCTTCCCCCCTGACCGAGCAGCTTTCGCGTGGTGAGAAACAGGTTCCGCGAGTGGTCCAGGGCGTCGAAGAAGCCGCAGGTGGAGACGACGTCGGCGTCGGGCAAGAACTCCTGGATGATGAAATCCTCCGGGTCGAAGCCGGCCCGCCGCATCGCGAGGTGGGCGTCGGCATATTCCTGCGCGGTCGTGCATACCCAGCCACGAGGGAGCTTCCGGCCGTCGCGCCAGGAGGATCGCGGCTTCACGACGAGCGGCAGCACCGGCGGCCCGTCGGCCGCGCGGTCGCTCAATCGCCAGAACGGCACGGGCGACTCGCCCATCTCCTCCATGGCCTCCGAGAAAGCGATCTTGTCATCGGGAGGAATCGAGAGCGCCCTGGGATAGAAGTGGCATTTCCCGCGATTCGCCGCGAGAAATCGCACCAACGTCGCCTCCTCCGTGAAGAAAACGACGTCGTCGTGATCGGGCTCGACCTCGGCTTTCCGGATCAACGACGGATCGGGGTGCAACGAGACGCACTCGAGCCCGAACTTCCGGAGACCCTTCCGGATGCTCCAGGCGTTGATGTGCCCGCTCGATGCAAAACACCGCACTGGTCTGGCCCTCCGGTGATCCTGATGGTGCGGTAATGGCGGTGAGGATTAGCAGAAGCACCGGCGTATCCGCAACGCATTCCCACGCCCCCCACACGCCCCACCTTGCCGGAAAATGGGGTGGCGACGACGCCGGGCGCGCGATATCGATCCCAACGAATCCGCGCGATTCCAGGCCGCTCTTCCCTCGCCCAGGGTCCGATGGCATTCGCCCCCATGCTCTACGGTGCGGTTCTGGCGGTCGCCGCCTCGTACCTGCTATTGGTCCGCAAGCGTCTCGACCTGACGTCGTATCTGTTCGCCTTCTTCTTTCTCTACCACGGACCGGCGTTTTTCCAGTACCAGGCATCGATGCGGTACCCGAGGGAGTACGAGATCATCGCCGGTGCCCTCGCCCTGGCGGTCGTCGCATTCGCCGTCGGCCGCGTGTCGGTATCGGCGATGCTGAAGCGTCTTCCCTCCCGGCAGGATTGGTTTCGCGAGCCCCTGCACGAAACGCCGATTGAAAACCTCGTCCTCGTGACCGGGCTCACGATCATTTCGCTCGTGGCGGTGATGAACCTGCTCTTTTTCGGAGCCGGGGCACGCATCATTCAGGGATTGAGCCTCGGCGAACTGGACCTCGTTGCGGGCGAGTACTCGCGACTCAGGCGCGAGTCCATGACGACCGAATCCGCGGGCGTCTGGGCCGTCGCATTCACCTACCTTTGCCGTTGCGGCCCTGGCCCCTTTTTCGCCCTCTTCCTGATCGCCCGGGCTCGTTGCAACCCCACCCCGATGCGTGTCGCGGTCGCAGCCGCGTTTGGCTCGCTGATCTTCCTCTCCCGTGCTTCCTCGCTCGCGAAGTCGGATGCCGTCTACTTCATCGGCCAGGTCGCCCTTCTCTGGAGCCTCGCGAGTCCCCGCTCATGCCGGTTCGACTGGCGGCTCGTCGCGACGGGAGGAGTCGTGCTCGGCGGGCTTCTCTTCGCCTACACCCGCTTCGCCGCCGCCGCCAGCGTCTGGCAGGCGATGGAGCTCATCTACTACCGCGTCACCGAAATCCCGAACCTCTGCCTGAACATGCACTTCGAGGTCTATCCCGACGTCATAGACCACACCTACGGCATGAACATACGTCTTCTGCACTCGCTTTTTTCCTGGGGTGAGGTCTACGTGCCGGCCCACGCGCTCCTCGACGAGAGCGGCGGAAATGCAAACACGATCTTCATCGCCGACGCATGGGTCGATTTCGGGTGGACCGGGGTCGCGGTCGCGGCGGCCATCGCCGGAGCAGTGATCGGCTGGGTGGATCGCATCGTTCGCGAGCGACGCGACACGATGAACGTCGCGTTGTTCACGTCACTCTTGTTCCCCGTACATTCCCTGATCAGCACGTCGCTCGTGACCTGCCTGTTCGGGTTCGGGCTGCTCACGCTGCCGCTCATGTGCTTGACCATTCTCCGCAGGCCGGAACCAGCGGCCCGATCGACCGACATCGCCGCGATCCGCGGGAACAAGCTCTCGAAAGCGAACTATGCGACTGCTTGACATCTGCCACGTCTACCCGCCCGAACACGCGCCGGCCGGCGTGCAGGCCCGCGACTTCGCGGAGGACCTCACCCGCATGGGGCACGAGGTGACGGTGCTCACCGGCTGGCCGAACCATCCGGGCGGCAGACTTCATCCCGGATGGAAGGTCCGCTTCCGCGAGGCCTCACGGACCGACGCAGGCTTCGCGCTCGTCCGGTGCGGTCACTCGATCCACCGCGGATTCCGCATGCTTTCCCGGCTTTTCTACTACCTCACGTTCGCGGCGAGCACGTTCGTGAACGGACTGTTCTGCGGCCGACCGGACGTCGTGTTCTGCGAGTCGACGCCGATCTTCGGACCGGTCGCGGCGTTGCTCCTCGCCCGGCTCCGAGGGGCGAAGTTCGTTTACCGGATTCACGACGTGCACCCCGAGGCCGCCCTGAACGCCGGACTCATCCGGGTCGGCCTCGCCTACCGCCTGCTCCGCGGCCTCGACTCGTGGGTCTGCCGGCGGGCCGACCTCGTGCTGCCACTCACCGACGGCATGCGACGCTGCCTCCTCGCGAGAGGCCTGCCCGCGGATCGCGTGGTGGTGGCCCGCCAGTGGTTCGACGGCGGAAAGGTGACCCCGGGGCCGCGGGACAATTCCTGGCGCCGGGCGCAGGGCATCCCGACGGACCAGTTCGTGGTGCTCTACGCGGGCACGATCGGCTACATCAGCGGCGCGCAGGTCGTCGT
>JBIIOJ010000261.1:0-4758 GCA_044337015.1 Pirellulales bacterium | reverse complement strand
CCCTCCCACATCGCGGCCAGCGGCGAAGGTTGCCCCGGCTGGTTTGTGGCGCCGGGCTGCAGCGGCAGGCCGCCGGGAGCGGCCATCTGCTGCTCGAACTGCTTCACGAACGGATCGACGACGTCGTGAATGTCCTTTGGAAGCACCGCGTCCGCTTTCACGATCAGTTCCGCGACCAGCCGCCCGCTGCGGCTGTTGACGATCTGGTCGCGGTAGCCCGGTGCGAGAGTCACGGCGAAGAACGTCACGATGATGCACAGAAGCGCGCCTTTTGCAGCGCCGAACAGCAGGCCGAGCTGATGGTCGAACGACGACAGGTGGACGGCGTTGATGGCCCCCGATATCAGCCGAAAAACGAGCCAGACTCCGACCGACGAGGCGGCGTAGATGGCGAGCATCGCTGCCAGCCTGTTCCAGGGGGCCTGCTGGCCGAAAAACGGCGCCGCAACGCCGCCAAACCGCACCGCCGCGAACGTGCTCACGGCGATGCCGGCGATCCAGGCCAGTTGCCACACGAAGCCCTTGAAATACCCGATCAACGCGGCACCAGCGAGGATGCCGATCATCACCAGGTCGTAGCCTTCGAGCTGCGGCACGCCGAAAACTCCCGAGTTCGCTCACTTCCTTCGCGGAGGGCGGAGTCTAGCCATGAGGGCCTTGCCGCCCTAGGCCAGCTTCGGCGGTGTATTCCACGCAACCGTCCTTCTTTGTGCATGCCGCCGTGGCTCATGGCCGTCGTTTTGTTCCGTGCAGGCTAGCTCCACAGTTTTGTGAACATGAGAAGCATGGGGTATCTGTAGCGTCTGGATGTGACTCTGTCGTTCCAGCAGTGCAGGGGATAGGGCGAGGAGTCGGGTAGGCCCAGGGCATCGCAAAGGCCGATGCTTCGAGGGGGAGGATTCTGCCCCCATCCCGACTTTCGCCGAATCGAAGCGACTAAAGAAGCAGCCGTGCCCGGGTTTCCCGTCCACATCAGCGCGTCGTCCATTCTCGGGGCCGGTTACGGGGCCGCCGCGTACTTCGTCGGCGACCTGCCGCCGATGACCTGCCTGATGGCCACCGGCCTCTGCTCCGTCGCTGGCATGATGCCCGACCTCGACAGCGAGTCGGGCGTTCCGCTCAAGGAGAGCGTCGCGTTCACTGCGGCGGTCGTGCCCGTGATGCTTCTGCAGCGGTTTCAGCAGTTCGGCCTGCCGCTCGAGGGCGTCATCCTGCTCGCCGCCGGCCTCTACCTGGCCATCCGTTTCGGGCTCGCCTACCTCCTCGAGACCTACTCGGTACACCGGGGCATGTTTCACAGCGTGCCGGCCGCCCTCATCGCCGGACAACTGACGTTCCTCGCCTTCGGCTCGGAGGAGCCGCTCCACCGCTACTTCATGGCGAGCGCCGTGGTGCTGGGCTTCCTCTCGCACCTGGTTCTCGACGAGATCTGGAGCGTGAAGCTCGGTCTCTTCGGCCCGAAGGTGAAGAAGTCGTTCGGCACGGCCGTGAAGTTCTACGGACCGACTGCGTGGGCCAACATGCTCACGTACCTTTTGGTGCTGGGGCTGGGCGCGGCGGCTGCCAGCGACGCGGCATGGACCGAGAAGGTGGCGGCCGTTCGCCAGCAGATGGAGCAGGCGTCGCGGCAGATCTATACCGTGCCGCAGCCCTGGATCCGCCGATAGGGCCGGTCGCCGCGCGAACCTCGCCACTCCAGACGGTACACTCCCGGTCCGTCTTCCAGTCGGCACGCACTCGCCCATGAACTTCTTCACCACTCCGGCATTCCTGACTCCGCTGGTGGGCCTTGCCTCGGGGCCGGCGGTCGGGCTCGCCCTCTACCTCGCGGTGATCGCGGCCGCGTCGTTCGCCGGGGGAACGACCGCCTCGCTCATGGCGCTCGGACACCGACGGATGCAGGTGCTTCTGTCGATGACCGGGGGCGTGATGCTCGGCGTGGCGCTCCTGCACCTGCTCCCCCACGCCTACCTCGAGTCGGGTGGCGACATCGACGGCACTGCCCGCTGGGTCCTCGCGGGGTTCTTCTTGATGTTCCTCCTCGAGCGAGCCTTTCACGGCCACGCCCACCACTCCGCCGAGGGCGATCACTGTGGCCACGACCACGCTCATGGTCGCGAGCACGGTGGCCGCGCGGCGACGGCCGGTCGGTGGGCGTGGTGCGGTGCGTTCGCGGGGCTCGCGCTCCATAGTCTCGTGGACGGTGCGGCGCTTGCCGCATCGGTGCATGCCGACGGCGGCCAGGGAGCCGGGCTGCTCTCTGGCTTCGCGACGTTCTTCGCGATCGTGCTCCACAAGCCGTTCGATTCGCTCATGATCGCCACGCTCATGATCGCGGCCGGCACGACACCCCGGCTGCGACGCGCCACGACCTTCTTCTACGCTCTCATCGTGCCGATCGGCGCGATCGCCTTTCACTGGTCGCTCGGCCTGCTCGGCGACCGCGCCGACGACGTTCTCGCCGCGGCGATGGCGATGGCGGCGGGGGCGTTTCTCTGCATCGCCGCGGCGGACCTGCTCCCGGAGGTCGAGTTCCACAGTCACGACCGCCTGTTTCTCACCGCCTCGCTCGTGGTCGGGATCGCGGTGGCCTGGGGCATGACCGTGCTCGAGCATGCCTCGCACGCGCATGCGATGCACGAGCGGGGGCACGCCGCTGGCCACGACCACGGGCCCTGACGATCAAGGGCCCTGACAACCAAGGGCCCTGTGACGACCAAGGGTCACCGGCCCGCGGCCGGCCTACAAAGCGGCTCACGACCGAGCGTCACGACGGATCGAGTCCCCGGGCGACGCGGGCCTCCCGCACGCCGGCGAGCACTTCTTCGATGAGCTGCTGCTGCTCGCGGATCCGCACGAGCTGCCCCTGGAAGCAGAGGCCGATCAGGCCGATGAGCGCGAGCGACCCGACGAGGTGGTAGTTCACCCAGTCCTGGGTGCCCGGCCGGCCGGACGCGGGATCGGCCGCGCCGCCGAGGGCCACGATCGCGACCACCGCGAGCATGCCGATCAGCGCCCAGGGAAATGCCTTCCGCTTGAGCGAGCGCGACCGGTCGTAGACGCCGCCGTCGAGCCGGTAGGTTTCCACCACCTCCCGGCACCACCTGCCGGTGCCGATGAAGTAGGTCACCGACATGCTGTTGACGAGCACGGTCATGAGTGCCGCGAACACGCCGGAGAGCCGATGGACCGTGCCCCACCGGAGGATCGCCGGGTCCTGCTGGCCGTGGAGGTCGCCGATCCAGAGTCCCAGGCAGGCCGTCGCGACCAAGAGCGCGAGGGCGAAAAGGACGGCGCGGGAAAAGACTGTGGGCATGTCGTCGCGGGGCTCCTCGTCGTGCGGCCGGTCGAAATCCTGCGGACCGGCCTCCGGCGTTATAGGCTCTAGGGGAAGTTGGAGCACGTGTCGATGCCTTTAAGCGCACCCCAGCCCTCCCCTGCCCTGCCCTCCGCCGAGCGGCGGCCGCGGCTGCTTTTGACCTGCGGTGACCCGGCCGGCATCGGGCCGGAGATCGTCCGCAAGGCCTGGCGTGAGGCGTCGCTCCACGCCCTCGCGCGTTTGCGGGTCGTCGCGTCGGCGGGCGTGCTCGGCGAAGGGCCGGTCGTCGAGGTCGAGCCCGGGGACCCGCGGCCGTCGTCCCCCGACACGCTCCTCCGGATCGACCCGGCGAGCGACGCGGCAGGGCGATCGCCGCGGAACGAGCCGCCACCGGAACGGTTCGTCGTCGGCAGCCCATCTGCAGCCGGCGGCCGTGCGGCCGCCGAGGCGGTCGCCCGCGCGGCGGAACTCGTGCTCCAGGGGTTCGCCGAGGCGATCGTGACAGGCCCCCTCAACAAGGCGGCGCTTCGGGCGGCCGGCTACGACGTCCCGGGCCACACGGAATTGCTCGCCCGCGCCTGTGGGCTGCCCGACGCCGGCGTCTCGATGATGCTCTACCTTCCGCCGGGGCCCGAACTCTCCTCCCCCGGCGGGCTCGGGGTCGTCCACGTCACGCTCCACGAATCGCTCCGCACCGCGGT
The DNA here is from genome assembly GCA_044337015.1 of Pirellulales bacterium. Taxonomy (GTDB): domain Bacteria; phylum Planctomycetota; class Planctomycetia; order Pirellulales; family UBA1268; genus UBA4655. Next base: position 738 of record JBIIOJ010000261.1, on the reverse strand, counting down.
GGCACGGATCTCGACCGAGGGCATCGTGGCCGCGGGAGAGCGACTTTCGCGGCTGATGCGGCGGTTCCTGGAACGCCCCGCGAGGATCGCCGTCTGCGCGGTCAATCCCCACGGTGGCGAGTCGGGCCTCTTCGGCGACGAGGAGGCAGGGATCGTCGAGCCGGCGGTCCGAGCGCTCGCGGCGTCGGGAATCGACGTCACGGGGCCGCTGCCGGCCGACACGCTCTTTCTTCAGTGCCGCCGCGGCCGATTCGACGGCGTCGTCGCGCTCTACCACGACCAGGGCCACATCCCGGTGAAGCTCCTGGGAATGCACCGCGCCGTGAATATCACGCTCGGACTGCCGATCGTGCGGACGAGCGTCGCCCACGGCACGGCCTATGACATCGCCGGCACGGGCACCGCCGACGAGTCGAGCATGGTCTCGGCGATCCGTGCCGCCGTGCGGCTGTGTGGCACGGTCACGGACGGAGCGGATTCACGCTCCCGAGGAAGCTCTCGGTGACGTCGCTGTATCCCTCGGCAGCAGGCTTGTAGACGAAGGCGGTCGCGTCGATCGGCTCGTCGAGCTGGACGTCGTAGAGCTCGAGCACGGCGATCTGCTCGGGCTCCCGGTTCGTTGCGGGCCGTGGTCCCCGCACGGCGAACCATTCGATGCGAAACGGAAACAGCTCCCGCTTGCCGATCGACAGGACGACCCTCCAGGGCATGTTCTCGGGCAAAAGCCCGGCAGGAACC
>JBIIOJ010000260.1:0-4769 GCA_044337015.1 Pirellulales bacterium | reverse complement strand
CCTTCGACGCATTGCCGGACAGGGCCCTGAGCCCACAGGCCCGCCGCCATGCGCCGGCCTCGGCGGAGGGCGGCTTCGCGGCGTCGGCGGCGGCGAGCCAGGCGGCGAGCGGCCCCTGCGGCGACAGTTCGACGGCGGCCGCGCGGAGGTCGGCCGCGCAGAGGGCTTCGAGCCGGGAGAACGGCGCCTGCTGCACGGCAGTCAGGGTGATGGAGCGGGCCGACGGATGCGGCGCGGCATACAGGCCGACCGCGGAGAACAGAGGCTGCGGCTCGCCACCCGCTATCCATCGCATGCCGTCGACGCTCGTGTCGATCCGCTGCACGCCGCCGCACTGGCGGATCCGAAGCCAGAGCCTGTCCTTCACGAACGTGAATGGCTGCGCGGCGGGCTGCTCCGCCGACTCGATCGCGGCATCGTTCGGCGGCTTCCGCTGGAGTTGCACCACACCCGGCAGGTTCTTGTTGGTGAGGAACATGAGCACCGACTGGGGCTTCGCGCCGCCGTCGCCGAAGACGATCCCCGTGCCGGGCATCGCGCCCTCGAGCCGCACGACGATCTCCCGCAAGCCCGTGGCCTCCGGCAGCGGCAGCATCGCCCAGGCAGGCTGCTTGTTGTCGACGGCCGAAAGGGTCGCCGTGCCGTCGCCGTGCACCGCGAAGCCGGCGGATGGATCACCGCCGCGGCCCCACGCGTCCCGGATGTCGGCAGGCATGTCGGCCGTGGGCCGCGCAGCCGGCTCGCGCAGCGGCGGGATCGGCACCGCGGCGACGAGACTCACGTCGCGAAACGTCGCGGCCCCTTCGAAGAAGATGTCGGTCGGCGGGCCGTCGAACGGAGCGTCGATGAGCCGCACGTCGCCGCGGGCGAGGGTCACGAGCCCGTCGGCATACCGCAGCTCGACGCGGTGCACGCCGGCGGGATTCGTGCGGATCATCCGGCCGTCGTCGCGACCGGTCGCAATGTAGCCCGTTGGAAGAGGAGCGGTGCCGCTGCGGGTGGTCGCGTAGGCGATCCACCGCAGTGGCTTGTCGAAGGCATCGAACGAAACGCCCTTCTCCCCGTTCCAGACGTGGATCCGCACGCCGGTGAAATCAGGCGATGACATCCGCATCGCAGCCCCCTCCACGAGCGGCGGCTGCAGCCGTGCGATCCCTTCGAGCCTGCCGCAGGGCTTGCCGTCGATCGACTGCGAGGAGAGCTTCAGCGCCAGCTTCTCGACGGCGGCGAACCAGCGGCCGAGCGACTTGTCGTCGGGCGTGGCGTCGTCGGGCCCCGGCGGCTCGAAGAGGCCGACCTCGCGAAGCGGCGCGACGGTGGCTGGCGCCGCGATGGCCACGGTGGCGGGCTTCGGCGGCGGGACGGGCTCCGGTGGCGCCGGCTTCACGGTCTCGGCCGGCGTTGGCGGCGGCTCGGTTGGCGGTTCCAACGCGACCGTCTCCGCGGCCGCGGCGGCAGGCTCGGTCGACTCCTGGCGTGCCACCTGCTGCGGCTGCGGCCGATCCCGCCAGCCGCGGCTCGCGACCAACCCGGCGAGCAACGCCGCGACGAGACCGCAGACGACGAGTCCATACCGCGTCCACACGCCGATGGACCGGCCGCGCCGCGCGGCGAGCCGCGCGAGCACCCGCTCCACCGACACCTGCGGCCGGCCGAGCGCCTGCGCGAGGTATTCCTCGATCTGGATCCGATCGGCCACCTCGCGGAGCAGATCGGGCGACTTCCGGATCGCCGCCCGCAGGGCCGCGCACTCCTCCGGCGTGAGGTCGGCCGGCGACTTCTCCTGGATGAGCGCCCGCAGTTCGTCGTCGGTCATCGTCATGCCTCCTCTCCGCCTTCGGCCGTCACGGCCTGACCGCTCTCGAGGCACCGCTTCACCGCCTGCCTCGCCCGGTGCACGAGCAGCTTCACCGCCCCTTCGCTCCGCTTGAACCGCGTCGCGATCTCCTGCATCCGCAGGTCGTCGTGGTAGTAGAGGTCGAGCGCCTGCCGGGCACTGGGTCCGAGCGCCTCGAGGCAACGGGGCAGCTTCCCCATCACGTCGTCGAACGTGCCGCCGTCGTCATGATCCGCCCCGGCGAGATCCTCGATGTCGAGGCAGAGTTCGGTCCACGCCGTCTCCCGCCGCCGCCGCGTCGCGCGGGCGTGTTCGCGGAGCACGTTGCGGGCGATGCCGATGAGCCACGGCCGCATCGCCACGCCCGCCCCCTCCCGCGGCACGGCCTTCGCGGTGTAGACCCTCAGGAAAACCTCCTGCCCGAGATCCTCGGCATCCGCCAGCCGCGAAAGGCGGGCCCGCAGGTAGCCGTGGACGAGCCTCGCGTGACGCTCGATGATCGTGGTGAACGCCGTATGGTCGCCCCGCTGCGCGGCGGCGAGCAGGTCCACGTCGTCGGCCGGTCGCTCGATCGAAGGGTTTTCGGGGGAGGATGGCACGCGCGAGGTCCTGCGGGCTTTCGCTATTTTTGCGGCGGTGCGGCGGGACTTTGCAGTTCGAGCATCGTGGCCGGGATGCCGAACTGCGGATCGGGATCGGCGGTGGCCGCGAGGCGGAACCGGCCGAGCACGTGCTGGCCTCCCTGCTGATACCGCAGCACGAACTTGATCCGCGAGCCTCCCGCGAAGCCTGCCGGCTCGGCAAGCGTGAGGATCACGGCGGGATCGACGTTCTTTGGCAGCCCTTTGATCGCCCAGCCACTCCCGGGATTCGCGTCGACGATATGTTCCGGAGGATGGCCGCCCTGGGCGAACGTGGCAGCCGCCTTCGAAAACGAAAGCGGCTTCGTGCGGGAGGGGTCGGCGCGATTCGTCGCCTCGGCCGAGACCGACTGCAGCACGAAGTTGCCGTTGGCCGATCGGCCAGGGCCGCCGGCGGGAAGCGAGCCGTCGCGGAGGGCCTCGAGCCGCAGCCCGGTGATCCGTTCGAGATCGGTGTCGATCTCCACGGTATGCACGTCCTTGTCGGCCGACGGCCCGGCCGCGAGCACCGATCCATCGTCGAGCACCTTGAGCATCGCCTTGCCCTCCGAAGCGACCGACGCCGGCACGAGCGGCTGCCACCGTGTGCCCAGCGAGCCCGTCGGGCCGAGGGCCGCCCACTCGGCGAAGCTCTTGTCGTCGCTGCCGCGGTGGACGACGTCGACGAGGATCCCGCGGCCGACGAACTTCGCAAGCGGCAGAACGAACGGAACCACCGTGGCCCCGGGCTTCCGCTCGGGCACGTCGGCCTCGGCCACCGCCTCGCCGTCGATGCGGATCGCGATCCGGCTGGCCGACGCGGCGGTGCGGCTCACCCCGACGACGAAGTGCGTCGTCTCCGGCGACACCTCGAACGTGCGACGAAGCACCGTCTCGCCACCGACGACGAGCGACTGCCGCATCGCCCGCGGCATCTCGGGGGGCGAGAGCGGGTCGACGAGCGTGCGGATCACGGGCTGCCCGACGACGTCCCAGTCACGCCACGGAGCGATCGTGGCGGCGAGCTTCTCTCGAACCGCGGCGGCGAGGCCTTCGGAAGCGAGCGACACGACCGGATCAAGCCAGTCGAAGATGTCGCGGATGTCGTGGATGTCGGCATCCTTGGGCCGCCCTTCGTGGGCGGCATCGACGACGAGCACGAGCGTGCGCGGGGCGGTCGAGCCTGTGACCGCCGGGGGAAGTGCAAGGCTCCCCGTGTCGACCGTTTCGCGGGTGCCGACGAGGTAGTCGCTCTGCCAGAGAGGCTTCGCGGCTGCATCGCCCACATGCACCGACGCCTTCACGCAGCCCCCGCCGCCGGACGCATCGTCGAGGGCCGCCCCGGCGCGAAACGCCGTCGCGAACGCAGGCAACGGAAACGTCATGGCGGAGGAGGCCTGCGTGCCGAATCCCCAGCCGTAGGGGAGCCCCTTCGCGGAGAGTGGGCCGCCCTGCACGTTGCGGTCGGGCTCCCAGTTCCAACTTCCGCCGAACGTGGCCTTGCGATCGACCGTCGCCGGCTCGATGAGCGACAGCGGCACCTCGGTGGCCGAGAACACGACCCTCCGTCGCACGCTCGCATGCGGCAGCCAGAGCGGGTCGAGGCTCCAGGCGGGCTGGGTTCTGATGTGCCAAGACCGCGGGTTTTTGCCATCGCCAGTGGCTTGCAGTGGATCGACGGCGGCGGTGGCGACGAGGCCGTCGTCGGTCTCGACTCGCATCAGACGGGCGGCCGCCATATCGGCCGGCGAAGCCGCAGCCTGCGGCACGAGCCACGCGACCAAACGCAGATACATCTCCCATGGATCGCGATCGGCGAGGCGGATCTCGGAGATGTCTTCGAAGGGCAGCCGCTGCGTGCCGTCGTCACCGAGCATGATCACGCCAGTGCCGCTGAACCGCAGCGACCGGAAGCCCACCTCGCGGCCGTCGCGGGTGAGGATCGTGGCCGGCGGCAGCGGCGGGCCGACCCGCGGCTCGATCACGATCCGCCGAACGAAATCGCTCGCCACCCGCACGTGAGGCCGCGACGGCTTTCCAGGAAAATCGACCGCCGAGAGCGGCCGCACGAGCAGGTGGGGGGGCGTCGTGAGGCGCCAGTCGTCGAGGCCGCTTGCGTGGCCCTCGACAAGTCCCGAAAGGCGGTCGCCGCAGGCAAGCTCGATGAACGGCTGGCGGGAGGCCGATGCCGCGGGCGGCCCCTGCCGCACGACCCACCGCACGGGGTTCGCGGCATCGAACATCGGCTTGCCGCCGATCTGCGGCTGGGAGGCCGGGGCGTTCCATCCGGCGATCGGCCCGGAGACGCGGCT
>JBIIOJ010000044.1:0-15682 GCA_044337015.1 Pirellulales bacterium | reverse complement strand
AGGCCGACCGCCTTCGCGGCGCCGGTGCTGCTCGGCACGATGTTGAGGGCCGCGGCACGGGCATCACGGAGATCCTTGGCGGCCGTATCGACCGTCTTCTGCGAGTTCGTGTAGGCATGCACGGTCGTCAGCAGGCCGCGGTCGATGCCCCACGTCTCGTGGAGCACCTTGGCGACGGGCGCCAGCCCGTTCGTCGTGCAGGAGGCGTTCGAGATCACGTGGTGCTTCTTCGGGTCGTACATCTCGTTGTTGACGCCCAGCACGATCGTGAGGTCCTCGTTCTTGGCCGGGGCCGAGATCACGACCTTCTTGACGCTGTCCCGCCGGTGGGCCGCGGCCTTCGTCGCGTCGGTGAAGAAACCGGTGCTCTCCACGACGATCTGGACGCCCTGGCTGCCCCACGCGATCGCACCCGGATCCTTCTCGGCGAATACCTTGATCGTGTGGCCGTCGACGACGAGGTCGTTGCCCTCGTAGCCGACCTTCCCCTTGAACGGACCGTAGTTGGAGTCGAACTCGAGCAGGTGCGCATTCGTCTTCGCGTCGGTCAGGTCGTTGATGGCCACGACCTGCACGTCGCCGTTGAGACCGTACTTCTCGTAGATGGCGCGGTAGGTGAGCCGTCCGATGCGACCGAAACCGTTGATACCGACGCGAATGGGCACGTGAGATCCTCCTGGGTTCATCCAGCTGGCGTTCGGGCCGTCGCCGCGACGCCGCGGAGCGGCCCCCGCCAAATTCGCGGGGAATATACACGGTGACGGCGGCGGTTCTCAATCGTCCCGCGTCCCGTCCGCGATTTGCCGAACGGCTTGGCTGTTTGGCGATGAAACGGCCTGTTTTGCGGTACGTCCAACGTGCGGGGTTCGGGGCTGCCCGTGCCACGTCGCCGGACGCTCGCTGCGGGCTCGGGGCTGCCCGTGTGCCACTCGCCGGACGCTCGCTGCGGGCATCCTGCCCTCCGCTCGCTCGGATGCAGACTTCGCTGCGCAATCCTTGCTTCGCTTGTCTGCATACGCCGTCTCGGGCACACGGGCAGCCCCTCACGGTCAAACGTGCTGCTCAATGGGGCACACAGGCACTCTGATGCTGAACGCCGGGGGAGCGGACGTTGAGGAGCATCAGGTGTATCCTCACCGTAGCGACGATGCGTCCGCTCGCCCGGCGGCAATGCGGCCTCCTTCAAGCAGCGTCACAACCGGGCATCCACCCGTTCGCATGGCCCGTTCGGTATCATTGGCCGCGTCATGTCCCAACCTGCCGTCATCTCGCTATCCGACGTTCGCAAGACGTTTGCCGTGCCCGGGGGCGAGCCGCTCACGGTGCTCGATGTCGATCGGTTCGAGGTGGCCAGCGGCGAGCAGGTTTCGCTCGAGGGCCGCAGCGGCTCCGGGAAATCGACCCTCCTCAACGTGATCTCGGGGATCCTGCGGCCCGACCGCGGCAGCGTGGTCATCGACGGCCTCGACCTCACCCGGTTCGACGAGGCGACCCGCGACCGGATCCGGGCCGACAAGCTCGGCATGGTGTTCCAGTCGTTCAACCTGCTGCCCGGGTTCACGGCCCTCGAGAACGTGCTCGTGGCGATGTCGTTCGGCACGGGCCGCCCCGATCGCTCCCGGGCCGAGTCGCTCCTGGCCGCGGTGGGGCTCGGCCACAGGCTCTCCCACCGGCCGGCGCATCTCTCGATCGGGGAGCAGCAGCGGGTTGCCGTCGCGAGGGCGCTTGCCAACCGTCCGCGGGCGATCCTCGCAGACGAGCCGACGGCCAGCATCGATCCGGCCCACCAGCAGCAGGTGATCGACCTCCTGCGAAACACCTGCCGAGAGCAGGGGGTCGCGCTCCTCATCGTGACGCACTCGCCGGAGGTCGCCTCCCAGTTCGAGCGGCGGATCCGCATCGAGGATTTCAACCGCGCCGCGAGGGTAGGGCGGCCGGAAGCCACGGCGGGGGGTCGTGCATGACGCTCTTCGGCATCGCCTGGCGCAACATCCGCCAACGGGCTCTCACTTCGGCCCTCACCGTGCTGTCGCTCGCCCTGGGCGTCGCGCTTGTCGTCGCGACGCTCGTCACCGGCAACGTCGTGCAACAGGCTTTCGCGAGCGGGACCGGCCTCGGCTACAACATGATCATCGGCGCGAAGGGGAGCCCGCTGCAGTTGGTGCTCAACAGCGTCTACTACATCTCGCGGCCGATCGAAAACGTTCCCTGGAGCGTCTACGAGGAGTTCCTTTCCGGGGATCACCGCGACGACCGCCGCGAAGGACGGTTTGCGTCGAGCACCGCCGTCGCCGTGCCGATCTGCATGGGCGACTACTGGCAGGGCTACCGCGTGATCGGCACGAACGCGGCGATGTTCGACCGTCTCACCCGCGGCGGCGGCCGCCCCTACCGGTTCGCCGCGGGAAGGAACCTGCGGGACGAAAACTACTTCGAGGGCGTGGTTGGAGCCGCCGTCGCCGATCGATACGGGCTGAAGCTCGGCGACGAGTTCTCACCGACCCACGGCGCCGACGACGGACCGAAGCACGATCCCTTCAGGCTCGTGGGCATCCTCGAGCGGACCGACACGCCGGTCGACCGGGGCGTGTTCGTGAACATGGAGGGCTTCTACCTCCAGGAAGGGCATGCGAAGCCGATCGACGATGAAGGCACGCCCGGTGCCGACGGCGAGGCGAAGGAGACCTCCCCGAAAACCGTCGAGGCCGGCATCCCGGTGGACTCCGGCGGCACGAAGCCCCTGCGGAAAATCCAGCGGGAGGTGACGTCGATCCTCCTCGAGACGGCAAGCGCCGCCGGACTGCCGCCGGAACTGACTGCCATGGGCGTCCGCACGGCGATCAACGAGGGCCGCGACGCCCAGGCGGCGCTTCCGATCGGGGAGATCCGCCAACTGCTCGACCTCTTCGTGCGGCCGCTCGAGTTGCTGTTGCTTCTGATCACGGCGATGGTCGTCGTCGTTTCGGCCGTGGGCATCCTCGTGAGCATGGTCGGCTCGACGCTCGAGCGGAAGCGGGATGTCGCGATCATGCGGGCGCTCGGGGCGCGACGCTCCCACGTGCTCTCGACCGTGCTCGTGGAGGCCGTGCTGCTGGCGGTCGCCGGGGGGCTCGCGGGCTGGGTGCTCGGCCACGTTTTGGTCGGCGTGATCGGGCCGTGGATCGCCACGAACGCGGGCGTCTCGGCTGGCGTGCTCTCGGCGGCGCCGCAGGCCGAACTCCTGCTCGTGCCGCTCCTCGTCGGCCTCGCGATCCTCGCCGGCATCCTCCCGGCGGTCGCCGCCTACCGCACCGACGTCGCCCGCTGGCTCCAGGGCCCGGGCTGACCTCGCTCGTCCACCTCGATAAGGGGTAGACTGTTGCGACCATGGGACGGTTGTCGCGAAGCCTCGTCTGCCTGTTTCTGATCACGGCGGTCGCCCTGCCGAGGCAAGCCCCTGCCTGCCCATTCTGCTCGGCCGTCTCACTCACGTTCGCCCAGGAGATCGAGCAGAGCCAGGTGGCCGTCGTCGCGAAGCTCGTGAAGCGGCCCGATCCGGGGTCGCTCGCGCCGCGGGCGGAGGGACCTCTGCCGAAGGGCTCCTTCGAGGTGGTGGAGGTGCTCAAGGGGTCCGACCTGCTCGAGGCCGCCGGGCACTTTGGTGCAGGTGCGAAGCCGATCGAGACGATCTTCCTCGACGAGAAGCCGGTGGGGTCGCTCTTCCTGCTTCTGGCGGTCGAGCCGCCGCAGCTCGTCTGGTCGAGCCCGATCGCGATCACGGAGAAGACCGTCGGTTACCTGAAAAAGCTCCCGTCACTGCCCGCCTCCGGACCCGATCGTCTCGCGTTCTTCCAGAAGCACCTCGAAGACCCCGACGAGGTGCTCGCCCGCGATGCCTACGACGAGTTCGCGATCGCCTCCTACGCCGACTTGAAGGGGCTCGAAGACAGGATGGATCCCTCGCAGCTGCTCGCCTGGATCGAGGACCCGAAGGTGCAGGCGAGCCGGCGGCGGCTCTACGCGACGATGCTGGGCGTCTGCGGTACGAAGGCCGACGCCGAGCGGATCTCGAAGATCCTCACGGGCGAGGGCCTCGGCGAGAAGGCGACGGAGCTTCGCGCGGGCCTCGACGCGCTCATCGCCTGCCATGCCACCCTCATGGGAGAGGAGGGACTCGACCTCGTCGATCGGCTCTTCCTCGACCGCAGCCGCAAGGATGTGCCCTTCACCGAGACCTACGCGGCCGTCATGGCCCTGCGGTTTCTCGGTGAGGAGAAGGGGATCGTGCCGAGGGAGCGGGTGGTCCGCTCCCTGCGGCTCCTGCTCGAAGAGCCGAAGCTCGCGGATCTCGTGATCGCCGATCTCGCCCGCTGGGAGGACTGGACGGTGCTCAACAGGCTGGTGGAGATCTTCGAGAAGGCCACGAGCGACAACATCTTCGTCCGCGAACCGATCGTGAATTACCTGCGGGCCTGCCCGAAGCCGGAGGCGGCCGAGGCGATCAAGCGGCTCGAGAAGATCGACCCGGAGGCCGTGAAAAGAGCGGCCACCCTTGCCGCGTTCGCCGGGGCCGCCGCGGTGAAGCCGAAGCCGGCGGACGGCGAGGCAGACGCAATTCCCTCGGAGATTTCAGGGCCCTCGGAGATTCCGGGCGCCCCGCTCGCGGGCCTGCCGCTCGCGGCCGAACCGGTCGTCGATGAGCCGCTCGCCGACGAAGACGCCGCCGATGAAGGTCGCGACGAATCGCTCTCGGGCCGACTGGCGCCCGTGCTTGGTGACACCGATCCCGAGAATCGCCCTGCTCCCGCCGTCGCCGATAAAAATCTTGCGCCGAAGCGAGACGCTTCCTCGCGGCCGTTCCCGCTTGTACGCTGGATCGTATGGGCGGCGATCGTGGCTGCCGTGGCGGTGCTGTCGCGGGCCGTTCTCCGCCCCGACTCCAGGTCCGGCTAACAGGTCCGGGTTGTCCATGCGTCGAGGGATGTCCGCGGGTCTTTTCGACTCGGCTGCCGTGGTTTCCCGGAGCCACGCCGGCGGACTGCGGGAATCGGTGGACGGTGGAGATTCGCTCGGCGAGTACCGCTCGCCGAGCCAATACGCGATCGCGGCCGCCATCCTCGCGGTCCTCTCGCCGATCGCCTTCTTCGACTGGTGGCTGGCGGCGGTGCCGGCCCTCGCCATCGTGCTCGGACTGATCGGGTGGAGGCAGGTCGCGTCGCGGCCGGAGGTGCTCACCGGGCTGCCGCTGGCGACCGGAGGCGCGGCCTTCGCCTGCTGCACGCTCGCCGGCAGCCTCGTGTGGCTGTCGATTCAGTACGCGGCCGAACTGCCCGACGGATATTCGCGGATCGACTACGCGATCCTGCAACCGGCCGAAGGTGAGCCGCAGACGGCCGTGCCGGAATCGGCCACGGACCTCGACGGGAGGCTCGTGCTGCTCAAGGGATACATGTACCCCGGCAAGGAGCAACGCGGCATCGCCGAATTCCTGCTCGTGCGGGATCAGGGCGACTGCTGCTTCGGCGGCAACCCGAAGATCACCGACCGGGTGCTCGTGAGGCTGGCGGATCGCCAGGGCATCGACTTCACGCCGCGGCTCGTGAAAATCGCCGGGCGTTTCGCGGTGAGGCCCACGGGCATCTCCGCGCTCGAAGGAGGAGTGCTGTACCATCTCGACGATGCGTTCACGCGTTAGGCCGGCTCTGCCCCCGATTCCAGCCACCCTGGTCCTCGCCGCGGCGTGCCTCGCCACAGGCGGCGGCTGCGGCGATCGCGAACCGTCCACGCGGGTCGCCGAATCTCCAGCCACCGCCCCGGCCGATCCGCATGCGCCGCCCGCGACTGCTGCCGCGCCGACCGGCCGACCCCGCGACGTCACGTTCGACGACATCAAGCTCGACATGGAGAAGGGCGCTCTCTTCAGCCGCGACCTCCTGCCGAAGCGGGTGACGGCACTGGAGAAAGAGCGGATCCGCATTCGTGGCTACATCCTGCCGAGCTTCCAGCAGACCGGACTCACGCAGTTCGTGCTCGTCCGCGACAACATGGAGTGCTGCTTCGGCCCGGGGGCGGCGCTCCACGACTGCATCGTCGTGCGGATGCGGCCCGGCAGGACCGCCGACTTCTCGGTACGGCCCGTGGCGGTGGCGGGAACCTTCCGCGTGGACGAGCTGCTCGGTCCCGACGGGAAGCACCTCGCGATCTACGCGATGGAGGGGGAGGAGGTCCGCTGACGGGAAAATCAGCCCCCTGCAGCGGCCCCTGGCCGTTGGTACCATCGACCCCATGACGCTCCCGCTCGCCGACTTGTTCTGGATCTACGACATCCCCACGCACCGCCTCGCGCTCCTCGCGATCCTGGTGTCGGTCGGCTTCTACTGGGTCGGGGCGATCGTCTTCCGGCCGATCCTGCGGCAGTTCGTGAAGCACATGCCGGGGTCGAACGACATCGTCGGCTACGTGCTCTCCTGCTTCTGCGTCTTCTACGGCCTGCTGCTCGGCCTCATCGCGGTGACGGCCTACCAGAACGTCTCCGAGGCCGGCTCGAACGTCACCCGCGAGGCGGCAGCGCTCTCGGCGCTCTACGAGGACGTCTCCCGCTATCCAGAGCCATTCGGGCAGAACCTCCGCTGGCTCCTTCGTGACTACACGCGGTACGTGATCAAGTACGCCTGGCCGCTCCAGCAGCAGGGCATCGTTCCCCAGGAAGGGACGATCCGGGCTGAGGCGTTCCACGATCGCCTGCTCGACTTCCAGCCGAAGACCCCCTCCGAGGAAATCCTCCACGCCGAGGCGCTGCGGCAGCTCAACCACTTCCTCGAGTGCCGTCGGATGCGGCTCTACTCCGTCAAGTCTGGCCTGCCGGCGTCAATGTGGTACGTGATGATCCTGGGCGCGGTGCTCACCGTCGCGATGTGCTGGCTCTTCGAGATGCGGTTCATCACGCAGCTTTTGCTCGGCGGCATCCTCGCGGCGTATCTCGGGACGATGATCTACCTGATCGTCGACATGAACCAGCCGTTTCGTGGCGACGTGAGCATCACGGCCGAGCCGTTCGAGGTGCTCTACCGGAGGATGAACGAGGGCTGACATGAAGGTCTCGCGGCGGAAGGCGATCGGGTCGGGCATGGCGGCGACGCTCGCGGCGTCGAGGGCGATCGCGCCTGTGATCTTCACCGGCTGCTCGCTCGGCATCCCGCCGAAGGCGAGGAAGGTCACCGTGGGACTGCTCCATTCGCAGACCGGCCCGCTGGCGATCAGCGCGACCTCGCTCCGCGACGTCCAGATCCACGCCTTCGAGCGGATCAACGCCGCGGGCGGCATCCTCGGCCACGAGGTCGAGCTGAAGGCCCCCGATCCGCGGTCGCGCAACAACCTCTTTCCCGTCCGGGCCCGCGGCCTCGTCGACGCCGGGGCCACGGCCGTCTTCGGCTGCTGGACGAGCGCGAGCCGCAAGGCCGTGTTGCCGGTCTTCGAGGAGGCCGACAAGCTGCTCCTCTACGCCGTACAGTACGAGGGGAATGAATCTTCGAGGAACGTCGTCTATGGCAACTCCGTGCCCAACCAGCAGATCTTCCCGACGATCGACTGGCTGCTCTCTGAGGCGGGCGGCTCGCGGAAGAAAATCTACCTGATCGGATCCGATTACGTCTTCCCGCGGACGGCCAACTACGTCGCGAAGAAGTACTTCGCCTCGAAGGGGCTCGAGCCCGCGGGCGAGGCCTACTATCCGCTCACCCAGCAGGATTTCGGCGAGGCCGTGCGTGCGATCGCCGAGTCGGAGGCCGACTGCGTGCTGAGCACGATCAACGGCGAGTCCAACATCGGCTTCTTCCAGTCGCTCGCCGCCGAGCGGCTCTCGGCGTCGCGGCTGCCGGTCGTCTCCACAAGCATCGCCGAGGATGATCTTCGCAGCATGCTGCCGGAGCACGTGAAGGGGCACTACGCGGCATCGAGCTATTTCCAGAGCCTTCCGGGCGAGGCCAATCGCGAGTGGATCAAGGGGTTCCAGGAGGAGTTCGGCCACGACCGGGTGACCGGCGACGCGATGGAGGCCGGCTGGTGCCTCGTCGAACTCTGGCGGCAGGCGGTCGAGAAGGCGGGCTCATTCGAGACGGCCGCGGTCCGGCAGGCGTTTGGCGATGGCCTGGCCTTCGACGGGCCCGGTGGCCGGATCGCGCTCGACCCGAAGACGCAGCACTGCTCGAAGTATTTCCGGATCGGCCGCATCCGCGGAGACAGGCAGTTCGACGTCGTGCACGATTCGGGAGCCCCGATCCCGCCCGACCCCTACCCCGAAATCGCCTTCCCGGGATGGAAGTGCGACTGGACGAATGGCGGCATCGAACGGGGCCAAGAGGTGGACATCCATGGCGACGTTTGAAGTCGAGTCCACCGAGGGCATGCGGTGGATCAAGGTCGGTCTCGACGACGACGACGTCCGCACGGAGCGTGGTGCCCTCAACCACATGAAGGGGGCGATCTCGATGGACGTGCCCCTGCCATCATTTTACAGCTGGTGGGTGTCGCTCTTCTCCGACGAGTCGGTGATGCGGCCCCGCTATTCCGGCACGGGCCATGTCTACCTCGACTCGACGCTCGGCGGCTACCACATGCTGCGGGTGAAGCCGGAGGAGCGGTGGATCCTCGACACGAAGTGCTTCTGGGCGAGCGACGGGGAGGTGAACCTCTCGATCCATCGCGAACGGCTCTGGACGAGCTACTGGGCCGGCGAGGGACTCTTCTGGTACAAGACGATGCTCCGCGGGGAAGGGCAGGCCGTGCTGCAGGTGGACGGCCCAGTGGAGGAAGTCACGCTCGACAACGAGCAACTCGTGGCCGACGGGCCGTTCGTCATCGCTCGGACCGACGGCATCTCGCTGTCGATCGGCAGGCCCGCGAAATCGCTCCTTGCCTTCTGGCTTTCTGGGCAGAAGCGGGCGTTCGTCTACCGTGGAACCGGGACGCTGCTGCTCTGCACGACCCCCTACTGGCGACAGCGGATGCAACGCGAGCGGTCCGCGGCGGCCTACCTCTAGCGCGAGCCGCCATGAGACTCGCGATCCGGTCGGGAATGGTCGCGGTGGTGATGACGGTGGCGATTTCGGTCGAGGGCTCGGCCTGCCCGTTCTGCGGCGTCGTGGGCCGTTCGCTCACCGATCGCCGCGATGCGGCCGACCCCACGGTCGTGGCGGAGCCCGCCGGCGAACCGGGGAGGGACGCCACGGGCATCGCGATCCAGCCGTTTCGCGTGCTGACAGTGCTCCACGGCCGGGCCAAACCGCCGGAGGTCGCCACGGCCCGGATCGAGTCGCCGGTGAAGGGCACCGCGATCCTCTTCGGCGAGTCGGACGATGCAGCCGCGGGGAAGCCCGTGCGGTGGTCGGCGATCGCCGCCGACGAGACGTTGATCGGCCACGTCGCCGAGGCACCCGCCACGAGCGATCCCGCCGAAAAGCGGCTGCGGTGGTTCGCGGTGAGACTCGAGCACCCGGATCCGGCGATCGCCGAGGACGCCTTCACCGAGTTCGGCCTCGCGCCGTTCGAGGCAGTCCGCTCCGTTGCCGATGTCTTCGATCCCGCGAAACTGCGGGAGTGGGTCGCGGGCCGTGGGATCGACGAACGCCGCCGCGGCTTCTACGCCCTCGCGCTTGGGCTCACGGCGACGACCGCGAAGCATGCGGCGGAGCGCGATGCCGCGATCGACGTCCTGCGGAAGGCCGTCCTCTCGCCGGCCGACGACTTCCGGGCGGGCTACGACGGCGTCCTCGCCGGCCTGCTCGTAGCGGAGGGCCCACGCGGGCTCGACGTCATCGCACGAGCCGGGCTTCTCGAGGCCGATGCCCGACCGGTCGATCAGAGACATCTGCTTTCGGCGCTACGGTTCGCGTGGGAGAGCCTTGCAGACTCGATTCCAAGGCAGCGAATCGTCGACGCCACCGCGAAGCTCCTCGCCGCGCCGGTCGTCGCCGCCGAGGCCACGGTCGATCTGGCACGCTACAGGGCGTGGGATGAGGCCCGTTCGGTCGCGGCGCTTTGGGAGTCGCTCGGCGGCGACGACCCGCTCGTCCGACGTGCCGTCGCGGGCTACCTCGCGGCCTGCCCGCGGCCCGAGGCGAAGGACCTGCTCGATACGATCCGCTCGCGGGATCCCGATCGGCTGCGCGAGGCGATCACGGCCGCTTCGCTGCCCGGCCGGTGATCATCTCTACCGCAACTGCGTGGCGGAGGCGGTGTCGGGATTCGTGACCTCGCGGCCCGGCGGCAAGGGGCGGCTGGCCGAGAAGAACCCGCTTTGATTCATGCCTCCGGCGGCATTCCGAATCGGCGGTGGGATCGCGGTCGTAGAGCCATCGGCGGGGGTCGGCAGCAGGTCGGGCGTTGACGGTTGCGTCGCTGCCTCGCCCGGCTCGCGGGTGGCGGGATCCCGCGGCGGCAACTGCATCGGCTTCGCATCGGCCCCGATCGACTCGAACTCCTGCGTGATCGGCCCGCGGCTGAAGACACCGGGCCGCGAGTGCCGGTAGTCGAGATAGGTGCTCGCATCCCGCTGTCGGGCGCGGCGGTGCGCATCGAAGTAGGCCTTCCCCGGCCACGGCCCTTCCGCGAGGAAGACGCCGTTGTATTCGAGGAGCGATCCCTTCCGGAAATGGAGCTGCGAGATCGAGCGGTTGTAGTCGACGATGGAACGATAGTAGGAACTTTCGGCCTCGGCCCGACGACGCTGGGCGTCGAGGAGCTGGTCGAGCGTGACCGTTCCGGCGTCGTAGGCCGCCTGCACGGCGTCGACCTGCTTCTCGGCCGCGACCCGGCGGTTGAAGTTGGTCTGTGCGAGGGAGAAGTTGGTGTCGACGTTCCGCACGGCCTCGACGAGGGCGTGCGACGCCTCGAGCTCCTCGTCCTGGAGCCGGGCCCGCTCCCTCGCCAGCTGGAGCTGGAAGTTCCGCACGGTCGAAAGTTCGCGGCGGAAGCCGAGCGGCATCTGGAACTGGGCCCCCGCCTGCCATTCCTGGAATTGGCCGGAGAAAAGCGTCGAATAGGCGTCCGTGCCGACGAGCGGATCGTCACCGTCGGCGCCGTAGGCCTGGTAGTTCTGGTTGAGCAAGTCCTGTCCCATGCCGAGGAAACGCCAGCGGCCGATCATGTCGAGCCGGGGGAGGAGAAGGTTCTTCGCCGCGGTGAGCTCGAGCTCCTTCTGCTTGATCCGCCACTTCTGCTTTCGCAATTCCGCCGACCGCGAGAGCGCCTCCACGAGCGACTGCTGCCAGTCGAAGGTGATCCGGGCCGTCGTCGGCTCGTCCGACGGCCGGATGAGCCGGCCGTCGCTCGCGGTGATTCCCATCATGTACCGCAACCGGTTTTCGCAGCGGTAGACATCGGTGAGGGCCTGCTCCACCTCGCTGCGGAAGAAGAAGTACTGCTCCCGGGCCTGCGCCTCCTTGTCGGCCTCGCCGCCCCGCGACTGCTCGACGTAGAGGGCATGCACCTTCCGCCAGGCCTCGAGCGCGCTGTCGCGGCCTGCCTTCCTTGCCTCGAGGTTGCGGTAGGAGAAGTAGAGCTCCCAGTAGCTCTGCTCGGTGTCGCTCACGAGATTCCGCACCCCTGCCTCGAACTCCGCGAGCGAGATGTCGGCGTTGATCCTCGCGAGGAGCACACCGCGGAAGTTCGGGCGGCCGAAGATGTTTTCGAACGCATCCGGCCCGGCGATCCGGTTGTAGGTGGCTCCGGCTCCCTGCAGGAGCGGCTGGCTGAACGTGAAGTCGTAGTTGGTGGTCCAGGTCGATGGCACGAGCACCTTGAAGTTCGGGTCCGTGATCGGCAGCCCGTTGTTCTGGCGAGTCGGGTTGTTGTTGTTGTCGTAGATGGTGGAGTTGGCGAAACCCCAGGTCGCACCGGTCGCCGTCCTCTTCTGGATGCCGGTCGTCCAGTTCCCCTGATCGCCCAGGAGTTGCTGCTGGAAGAGCGCGGTGAATTGGCCACCGACGTTCTGCGGCCGGTTGAGCCGATCCCACGTCAGAGAACTCGACAGCTGCGCGTCGAAGGCCGCAAGCGCGCTTTCCACACCGCGGAAGGGATCGGTTTCCGCGATCGCCGGGTCGTAGACCGTCGGCGTGAGATCGGGCGCCGTGAGGAGCGACACCGGCGGCTCGCCCGTCTGCGGCCGCGGGCCGCCGAAGCTGGCGAATCGGCCGCCGAGGTTCCTCAGGATCTTGCCATTCTCGAGGGACGTGCGGATCGCCTCCTCCAGCGAGAGCTCCCAGATGTTGTCGAATTTCGCGTTCGAAAGAGTGAGCGGCTCGAGCGTGCCGGCCGCCTCGTCGAGCGGCTTGTCCTGGGCGTCGGGGTACTCGAGCTTCTGGATCGCGCCGACGTAATGCGAGAGGTCGCCGTCCTCGAAGAAATAGAACGGCTGCTTCGGGGCGCAGCCCACCGCGACGAGCGAAAGGCTCGTCCATGCGACCCAGAATTGTCGGAGCAGCCGGGGGGGCACGTTCCAGGTTCTCGTCTTTGTGCGTGTTCGGTGCGTTGAGTGTCAAAGGCCGTCGCCGCGCCCTGGGGGACGGCTGCGCATGGCACCCATCCCGACATCGAGCCCCCCGACCGATGCCGCAGTCGATGCACCAGGGCGCAGCGACAGCGGAATTGGTATCGGCGCCCCAACCGTCAAACTTGGAGCAATCCGCCCAGCCGAAGGTTCAGCGGCAACCTGGGAAAAGGGGGCAGGCGGGCGAGTCGAAAAAACCCGGCTGAGATCACGGACTGCGGGCATTTCGCGGCGATTGGCCCGGCCAGCGGCTGGTCAGCCGCGTGCGGATTTCGCCCCGCTCGACCCACTGGAACCTCGCTGCAGCCCCGGGCAGGCCCTCGATGAAGCGGCCGCCCGCCTCGGGCCCCAGGACGCTCGCGGCGGTTGCCGCCGCGTCGGAGGTCGTGCAGTCAGCCGCGATCACGCTCACCGCCGAGGGGCCAACAACGCCGACGCCGGTCCGCGGGTCGACAATGTGGCTGTAGCGGACGCCATCGATCTCGACCGCCTGGTAGGCGTCGCCCGAGGTCGTGATGGCGGCATCGACGATTTCGATGGCTCCGCCGTCGCCCATCCCGCCTTGCAAAGGCTCGACTGCGATCCGCCATCCAGTTTTTCCCGGAGGCGGCGACGATACCGCGATGTCACCCGAGGCGTCGATCATCGCCGAGCGGATGCCGTGACGATCGAGGACATCCATCGCGGCATCGACGGCATGCCCCATGCCGATGCCGCCCAGATCGAGCCGCATACCGGGCCGCCGAAGCTCGACCGAGCGACCAGTCGCATCACACTGCAGCGTCGAGGGCCCGACCGCCAGCCGGGCCGCGGCGAGCTTGTCGGGGTCGGGAAGTCGCCCCGCGCGTCGCGCCTGCCGCCAGAGCGTTGTGAGCGGCCCGACCGTCGGATCAAACGCTCCGCCGCTTGCATCACGAAACCAGTTCGCCCGCTCCAGCACCTTCCAGAGGTCGTCCCCGACGGTGGCGGTCACGGGTGACCGGGCGGAAAGCCGCGAGAGTTCGCTCTCCGGATCGTAGTCGGAGAGAATCCGCTCGAGCCTGGCGACCTCGTCGAAGGCGGCCCCGACCGCCGCCTCCGCCCGCTCCTTCGACTCGGCGTACGCCGTGATCGTCCAAGACACCCCCATGAGCCGGCGGGCAGCCTCGTACCGCTGTTCCGAGTCGGGTCGCTTTTCTACTGGCTCGCTGCGGCAGCCGCCGATGATACCGATGGCGGCCGTCGCGAAACCTGCCGCCGCCGCGAAGGCCAGTCGCCGGGTCACGCCGCTCCAGGACGCGTTGCAGGGAGTTTCCGTGAGTTCCATCAGCTACACTTTCGCCACGGTAACCGCATGACCGCCGAACCATCCAGGCCCGCCGTCAGGATCACGTTCGACTGCACGCCGCTCCGCGGCTGTGCCAGGCTCGACATCCCGATCGACGCCTCGCCCGTGTTCCGCGCCCGACTCGAGCGGATGCAGCGGGCCGTCGCCCGGCATGGCACCCGCAATACCTACTATCTCACAAACGCCTCCTGCACGTTTCAACTCACCAATGATCCGGGAATCGGCATGGTGGAATTCGCGGTCGAGGGAACCCTGCTCACCGACGAACTCGACAGCCGCACGGTAGGGAGCGATCTCGACGTGAAGCTCGTCCGGGAAACCTGCGACTGGCTCACGGAGCCCGCCGTGAAGTGGCTTGCGCGTTCGGCCGAGCGGGCGGTGCAGGTCGAGTTCGACCGCTACATCGCGGCCGGCGACCTCTCGCGTACGCTCGAGCGGCTCGCGAAGGAGCAGGCGGCGATCGACGCCGGCGGCGGCTACCTCGGCATGAACCTCTGAATCGCCCTCTTCTAGTCGAGGCAGCATGCGATTGGACAGCCGACGTCAGCTGCTCAAACACGTTGGCACTGGCACGGCGTTCGCCCTGCTCTCCCGAGGTGTTCGTGGTGATGCCGGAGAGGGCGGCGGCAAGCCTATTCGCATCGGTCAGATCGGGGTCGGACATGGTCATGCGACCAAGCTGTCGGTCTACCGCGAGTCGCCGGACTACGAGGTCGTGGGCATCGTGGAGCCGGATGCCGAACTGAGGAAGCGGGCCGAATCGCAGGCCGTCTTTCGCGACCTGCCCTGGATGACGCAGGAGCAACTCCTCGACCAGACCGGACTGCAAGCCGTCCTGGTCGAGACCCACATTTGCGACTCGCTCGATGCGGCCGAGGCATGCGTCGCCGCCGGCAAACATGTCCATCTCGACAAGCCGGCCGGTGAGTCGTTGCCTCACTACCAGCGGATCCTGGAAGAGGCAGCCCGTCGGCAGTTGATGGTCCAGATGGGCTACATGTATCGCTACAACCCGGCGGTCGTGCTGCTGCGTAAATACCTCCACGACGGCTGGTTGGGCGATGTTTTCGAAGTCCACGCGGTGATGAGCAAGGTCGTGGGACCAGAGGATCGCCGGCAGCTCGCCCGCTACCCGGGCGGGATGATGTTCGAGCTTGGCTGTCACTTGCTGGACATCGTCATCAAGATCCTCGGGGCTCCCTCGGAGGTGACCGGGTTTGCCAGGCATTCGGCCGAGATCGACGATTCCCTGCTGGACAACATGCTGGCGGTTTTGAGCTATCCACGGGCCCTGGCCACGGTGAAAACGACTGCCATAGAAGTGCAGGGAGGCGAGCGTCGCCATCTGGTGGTATGTGGAACCGAAGGCACTTTTCACATCCAACCGCTCGACAACCCTTCGGTCCGGCTGACACTCGCCAAGCCCCGGGGCGACTTTCGGGCGGGCACGCACGAGATCGCCATGCCCCGCTACGTTCGCTACGTCGACGATGCCGTCGACATGGCCAGGGTCATTCGCGGAGAGAAGCCGACCGACTTTCCTTACGAACACGACTTGCAGGTTCAACGCACCCTGCTCCAAGCCTGCCGTTTACCGCTCGCTCCCTGATCTCGCACACCGATCCAGACGGCCTCCCGGGCGATTGGCCGGCGCGGAGGCGGCCGCTGGCAAAACGCGACGGCCGGGCGTACTCTGCACGGAAAGAAACGCCTCTCACGAGCCGGAGTGGCGGAATGGCAGACGCGGCGGACTCAAAATCCGTTGCCCGCAAGGGCGTGTGGGTTCAAGTCCCACCTCCGGCATTCTGGAAAACATGGCACATCGGGGGCGG
>JBIIOJ010000259.1:0-4784 GCA_044337015.1 Pirellulales bacterium | reverse complement strand
CGGGCGCGAGCACGGCCGACGGATGCGTCCGCCGCACGATCGCCAGGGCCTTCACCGCGAGATCCTGCCCCTTCGTCTGGCAGATCTGGCCGGCGACAAAGAGCACGGGCACTGTGGTGGGCACGCCGAGCAACTCCCGGAGCCGATCGCCGCCGGACGCGGGCCGCCACGCCGCGGCATCGACGAAGTTCGGCAGCACGACGCCCCTCTCGCCGAGTCCCGCGCGCCATCGACGGTGGCGGGCGAGCGTGTGGTGCGACACGGCGATGAGCAGCGAGTGGAAGTAGACGTGGGCCTGGAACGTGTCGGAGTGGAGGTGGGCCACGCTCGGGACGCCGTGCAGGGCCTGGAGCATCGCCCCGAAGTGGCTCGCCCTCGTCGAGTGTGAATGGAAGAGGTCGATCCGCTCGCGGCGGCAGAACTCGGCGACACGGCCCACCTCACCGAGCGGCCACCGCCGGAAGTCGGTCGGCAGGAGCGGAGCCTCGCCGGCCGCCTGAGCGGCGAGCCACGAATCAGGCGGCGCCGCGAGCCAGACGCGATGGCCGCGCGCCACGAGCCGGGGCAGGATCCGGCGGGCATGGACGACCGCCCCGTTCACCTTCCGCTTCGAGGTGGCGATCACGATGTTCATCGAGGGATTCCGACACCGCCTGGAGGGCGAGTCTGACAGCTTCGAACCGGATGGGAAAGACCGCCCCGCATCCGATATGATGCCGCCACCGCGGACGGTTCACCCGCGGGCAAAGCACCTGGAGCCCAGAGCGTTCATGAAGGCCGACGATCTCCGCGAAGCGTATCTCGCATTCTTCGAATCGAAGGGCTGCGTCCGCCGCCCGAGCGACGTGCTCGTGCCGCGGTGGGACCCGTCGGTGCTCTTCACGCCGGCCGGCATGAACCAGTTCAAGGACCACTTCCTCGGCAAGTGCAAGCTCGAGTTCACCCGGGCCACCACCTGCCAGAAGTGTCTGCGAACCGGCGACATCGACAACGTCGGCCGCACTCCGCGGCACCACACCTTCTTCGAGATGCTCGGCAACTTCAGCTTCGGCGACTACTTCAAGCGGGAGGCGATCCAGTGGGCATGGGAGTTTCTCACGAGCCGGCAGTGGCTCGGCATCGCGCCCGAGAAGCTCTCGATCTCCGTCTACGAGGATGACAACGAGGCCTACACGATCTGGTCGGACGAGATCGGCGTGCCTGCCGCGAAGATCACACGGATGGGCGAGGACGACAACTTCTGGCCCGCGAGCGCCCCGAGCCAGGGCCCCGATGGCGTCTGCGGCCCCTGCAGCGAGATCTTCTACCGGATGCCCGACGGGAGCGACGTCGAGATCTGGAACCTCGTCTTCACGCAGTTCAACCGGGTCGGCTCGCCGCCCGACAACCTCCGCCCGCTGCCGAGCCGCAACATCGACACCGGCATGGGGCTCGAGCGGACCGCCGCCATGCTCCAGGGCGTCGACAGCAACTTCCACATCGACATCCTCCGGCCGCTCGTGGAGACCGTCGGCGAGGTCTGCCGGAAGCGGTACACCCCGTCCGACGACGACGGCCGCCGGATGCGGCGGATCGCCGACCATGTGCGGGCCTGCACGTTCGCGATCCACGAGAACGTCATGCCGGGCAACGACAAGGAGAAGTACGTCGTGAAGCGGCTCCTGCGCAGGGCCGTGCTCGACGGCCGCCAGCTCGGCATGCGGGAGCCGTTCCTCCACAAGCTGCCGCCGAAGGTCGCCGAGATGATGCGGAAGCCCTACCCGGAACTCTCGGAAACGACCTCGCGGGTGGCCGAGGTGATCAAGCGGGAGGAGGAGGCCTTCCTCGCGACGCTCGACGGCGGGCTCGACCGGATCGAAAAGCTCTTCGCGTCGATCGCGAAATCGGGCACCGGTCTCGTCAAGGGCTCGGACGCCGCAGAGCTCTACACGACCTACGGCTTCCCCCCCGAACTCCTCGAGACGATCGCGGCCGAGCGGAACTGCGCGTTCGACTGGAACGGCTTCCGCGAGTCGATGGAGGAGCACGGCCGACAGTCGGGGGCGGGCATGCGGGTGGAGGTGTTCGCCTCCGGGCCGCTCGACAGCCTGCGCAAGGCGATGCACGGCTGCGAGTTCCTCGGCTACGACACGCTCGCCGCCGACGCGAGGGTGATCGGCATCATCGCCCAGAACCGGCTGTGCGACTCGCTCGAGGAGATCGGCCACGCGGAGCCCGTCACCGTCGTCCTCGACCGCACGCCCTTCTACGGCGAGTCGGGCGGGCAGGTGGGCGACACCGGCCGCATCACCTGGAAGGACGCCTCCGGCGAGGGCGTCTTCGAGGTGATCGACACGAAGCGGGAGGCGGGGTTCATGCTCCACCTCGGGCACCTGAAGCGAGGCTCGCTCGCGCTCGGCCACGTCGTGCACGCCGCGGTCGATCCCGATCGGCGGGCGGCGCTGCGGCGGGCCCACTCGGCGACGCACCTGCTCCACGCCGCGCTCCAGCACTTCCTCGGCAGCCACGCCGTGCAGCAGGGCTCCAAGGTGGATGCCGACCTCCTGCGGTTTGACTTCCAGCACGGCGCGGCCGTCGGCGCGGAGACACTTCGGGAGATCGAGTCGATGGTGAACCGCAACGTGCTGGCGGCCGTGCCCGTCGGCGCGACGCTCTTGCCGCTCGCGGAAGCACGGCACGCCGGCGCGATGATGCTCTTCGGCGAGAAGTACCCCGACGTCGTGCGGATGGTTTCGATGGAGGGCGTGAGCCGCGAACTCTGCGGCGGAACGCACGTGTCGACCACCGGAGAGATCGGCCTCGTGCGGGTGGTCGGCGAGGAGAGCGTGTCGGCCGGAACCCGCCGCGTGACGGCCATGACGGGCCTGAAGGCTCTCGAACGGTTCCGTGACGCGGAAAACTCGCTCGCCGAGGCGGCCTCGACGCTCAAGGTTCCCCCGGCGGAGCTGCCCTCGCGGCTCGCGGCAGTGATGAAGGAGGTCCGCGAACTCAAGAAGGCGAAGCCGGCGACGGCGAAGGGGCCTTCGGTGGACGAACTGCTCTCATCGGCCACGGACGTGGGTGGAACGCGGGTGGTCGTCGCCTCGCTCGGCGCCGCCGACGCGGCCGCGATGCGGCAGGCGATCGATCTCTTGCGACGGAAGGCGAGCCCGATCGCCGTGCTCCTCGCGGCCGCGGAAGGGGAGAAGGTGACGCTCGTCGCCGGCATCTCGCGGGAGCTCGAGGCCCGGGGGCTCTCGGCCGGCAACTGGATCAAGGGAGCGGCGGCGGCCGTTGGGGGCAAGGGGGGCGGCAGGCCCGACCTCGCCCAGGCCGGCGGCAAGCTCGTCGACAAGATCGACGAAGCGCTCGACGCCGCCCGCCGCGACATTCAATCGATGCTCTGAACGAATCAGCCGGCGGTTTCGAGGGCCTTGAGGGCGGCGTCGTAGTCGGGCTCGTCGGCGATTTCCTTGACGACCTGGGCGTGCCTTACGATGCCCTTCGAGTCGAGCACGAAGACGGCCCGGGCGAGGATCTTCAACTCCTCGATGAGCACGCCGTAGTCCTGGCCGAACTTTCGGTCCATGTAGTCGCTGCCGCTCTTGAGCGAGGTGATCTGCTCGGCGCCGCAGAAGCGGCTCATCGCGAACGGGAGGTCGAGGCTCACCGTGAGGGCCGTGATCCGGTCGCCCATCGCACCGAGCCGCTTGTTGAAGGTCTTCGTCTGCACCTGGCAGACGGGCGTGTCGAGCGAGGGGACGACGCTGATGATCGCTGGCTTGCCGAGCAGGTCGGCCTTGCGGATGTGCTCCATGCCGCCGGCCCCGAAGGCGACGAGGTCGAAATCGGGCGCTGGCGAGCCGACCTTGAGATCCTCACCCGCGAGGGTCAACGGTCCGCCCTGGAAGGTCACTGCTCCGTGCCGCGCCATGATGTGCTCCTCGAATTGCGTGGGGAAAAATGTGTGAAGGGGAAGGTGGCCCGGGTCGAGCCGAAAACGCCAACGAACTTGCGGCAGTATTGCCGGAGGCCGGGATCCGGCAAGCCCCGGGGAAAACTCGGCTTGTTTGAAACCCCGCGGCTCGTACAACTAGGGGGGTGCCGGGGAGGGCATGACGCCAGCAATTCCCCCGCACAGCGAAACCACGGAGGGCGATCTCATGACGCGGCAGGGGACCATGGAAGCCGAGGGGAACACGAGCAACATCACCGTCGAGCGGGGGCCCGACTGGCTCTTCGTGCGGATCGACGGCGACAAGCGCAACGGCAGACCGCTTTCCGAGACGGTCTGGAGCATGCTGCGGGAGAATCTCACGAACAGGATCGTGCTCGAAATGGAGTCGGTCGCCTCGGTGGACGACCAACTGTTCTCCGAGATCTCGAACCTCGGCCGACGGGTCCAGGCCGACGGTGGCCTCATCCGGATCTGCGGGCTCTCCGACGAGAATCTCTCGCGGCTGCAGTCCGCCGCCGCGCATGTTCCGCATTTCAAATGCCGCACCGACGCCGTCCGCGGGTAGAGACCAACATCAAAACTCGCGGTTCGGGCGTCCGAGCAACCGGTCGACGGAATTGCGTGTATCTTGTTGCCCGAGCGACGACGGACTGCGTCGCGGACCCTGGAGGCCGTGGAGGCGTGAATGCGGCGTTCAATCTCGTGGGACGACTCGGCCAGTTGCTCGGCCTCGGCATCCCCGCGCTGGCCATCGTGCTCGAACTGAACCACGCGATCTCGCTCGGGCAGATGCTCATGATGCTCGTGGCGGCCGTCTGCTCCTTCTGGATCGGACGGATTCTCGAAG
>JBIIOJ010000258.1:0-4788 GCA_044337015.1 Pirellulales bacterium | reverse complement strand
GGCTCTACACCCGCCGTATCGTAGCGAAGTGGGCCTTCGCGCCCCCTTCGCTGAAGATCGCATGCGGGATGCCCGGCACGACCTCGAACCTCGCGGGCTCGACCGACTCGACGACCCAGCCGTCGCGGAAGGCGTCGCGAATCTCACGGTCGGAGACCCGCCTCGGCCCGTGCTCCCCCGGCTCCTGATCGGAGAAGCACAGGATGAAGACGCGAGCACCAGGCTCGAGCAGTTTCGCGAGCGCCGAAACGTAGGCCGCCCGACGCACGTCGTCGAAGACGTGGAAGAGGCCGCAGTCGGTGACGGCGTCGAAACGCTCCGGGATTTCTCCGACCGCGAGCGCGTCCATCACGAGGAACGTGGCGGAGATGCCCCCGTCGCGTGCCTTCGCCCGGGCGAGGCTGATCGGCCCCTCCAGGAAATCGATGCCCGTCACCCGGCAGCCCTGCCTCGCAAGATGGATGGCGAGGTCACCCGTGCCGCAGCCGATGTCGAGCACGCGGGCCGGCCCCCCCTGCCCCGCCGCCACGATCCGCTCCGACGCCTCGACGAACGGCTGCTGCGGCCGGCCGATGTCCCAGGGGGCTTTCGGCGCCTCGTAGTAATCGGTGAAACGGGCGCGGTCGGCGGCGGAATCGCTCATGGCAAGCTGATTGAGATACCGTGTTAGAGTGGTGACGTCGATCGAACCGATCGAGCGATCATACGGGATTTCGATGCGGCCAATCTGCGCGACCTTCCTGCCCGACGTTGCATCATGCACGCTCGCGTGCATCGCCGCCCTCGCCGCCAACAGCCTCGCGGGTGAGGTGCGGCCCGTTGAAGGCCCCGCGCAGCCCGCAGCGTCTCCCGCCGGCAGTACCCCCACAGACATGGCGTGGATCCCGGGAGGCTGGTTCACGATGGGCGACGAGATGTTTCCCGACGCCCGGCCGCGGCGGCGGGTGAAGGTGAACGGATTCTGGATCGACACGAAGGAAGTCACCAACAAGGAGTTTGCGGCGTTCGTGGAAGCCACCGGCTACGTCACCGTGGCCGAGCGTCCGATCGACCCCGCGGAGTATCCGGGCGTCGAGAAGTCGCAGCTCGAGCCTGGGTCGGTCGTCTTCACGCCGCCGGACGAGGCCGTGCCGCTCGACAACCACCTCCGCTGGTGGCGGTGGGTGAAGGGCGCCTGCTGGAAGCATCCCGAGGGGCCAAAGTCTTCGATCGAGGATCGCGAGAACCACCCCGTCGTGCACGTGGCGTTCGAGGATGCGACGGCCTACGCGACGTGGGCCGGCAAGCGGCTGCCGACGGAAGCAGAGTGGGAACGGGCGGCCCGCGGCGGCGTCGACGGAAAGCCCTTCACATGGGGCGATGCCGCGCCGGGCGAGCCCGTCTGGCAGACGAACATCTGGCAGGGGAAGTTTCCACAGGAGAACACGCGGGCCGACGGCTACGTCGCCGCCGCGCCCGTCGGCTCGTTCCCGGCGAACCCCTACGGCCTCTTCGACATGGCGGGGAACGTCTGGGAGTGGTGCGCCGACTGGTACCGGCCCGACGCGTTCGAGATCGACGGCGTCGAGAACCCGAAGGGGCCGGCGTCGAGCCACGACCCTCAGGAGCCGGGCATCGCCAAACGGGTGCAGAAGGGTGGCAGCTACCTCTGCAGCGACGTCTACTGCCGACGCTACCGCCCCGGGGGCCGCGGGAAGGGGGATATCGATAGCGGCACGAACCACATCGGGTTCCGCTGCGCGAAAGACACCCCGGAACCACGCTAAAACCGGCGCGGCCCGCCGACGGCCGAAAGGGTATCCTCTCGAGGCGTCGGGCGGCCCGATACCGCTCCTCCATGAACGGAATCGCACACCGGATCCACTGCACGGCCGCATGATCGAATCGCTCTTCACTCTGCCGCTCTTCACGGTGCCGCCCTTCACTGTGCCGCTCTTCGCGATCGAGACCTCCCCCGGGTGGCAGGCGGGCCTCACGGCCGTCGTGGTCGTGATCACGCTCGTGCTGCTGCTCTTCGTGCAGCGGTCGCCCGACATGGCGATGATCGGCGGCGTCGTCGTGCTCCTCGCCGCGGGCGTGCTGACTCCCGACGAGGCCTTCAAAGGGATGAGCAACGAGGGCATGCTGACGGTGGCGGCGCTCTTCGTCGTCGCCGCCGCGGTCGAGCGGACGGGCGCGCTCGCGGCGATCGTGGACCGATTCCTCGGCCGGCCGGAGTCGCTCGCCTCGGCGCAGATCCGCACGATGGTGGCCCCCAGCATCCTCTCGGCCTTCATGAACAATACGCCCATCGTTGCGCTGATGGTGCCGGCGATCCGCAGCTGGGCGAAGAAGAATCGGCTCGCGGTCTCGAAGCTCCTCATGCCGATGAACTGTGCGGTCGTGCTCGGCGGCCTCTGCACCCTCATCGGCACGAGCACGAACGTCGTCGTCAGCGGCCTCTACGCCGCGAAGACCGGCCACCCGCTCGGCATGTTCGACATCACCTGGATCGGCCTGCCGCTGCTCGTCGCAGGATTCATCTACCTCATTCCCGCCAGCCGCGTGCTCCTCAAGAACCGCAAGCCCGCGATGAGCCAGAGCGACGATCCAAGGCAGTATTCCGCGGAGATGGTGGTCGATCCCGGTAGCCCGCTCATCGGCCGCACGATCGAGGAGGCGGGGCTCCGCGGCCTCGACGGACTGTTCCTGATGGAGATCGACCGCGGCGGCCACGTGATGGCAGCGGTCGCCCCGACCGAGCGGCTCGAGCAGGGCGACAGGCTCGTGTTCGTCGGCGTGGTCGAGTCGGTGGTGGAGCTCCAGAAGATCCGGGGACTGCGGCCGGCGACCGACCAAGTCTTCAAGCTCGACGACCCGCGGAGCGAGCGGGTGCTCGTGGAGGCCGCCGTCTCCAACACCTGCCCGCTCGTCGGCCGCACGATCCGCGAGGGGCGGTTTCGCTCGGCCTACGACGCCGTCGTGATCGCCGTCGCACGCAATGGCGAGCGGCTCAACATGAAGATCGGCGACGTGGCGCTCGAGCCGGGCGACACGCTCCTGCTCGAGGCGAGCCCGCAGTTCATCGAGCGGCAGCGGTCGAGCCGTAATTTCTACCTCGTGAGCGAGGTGACGGGCTCGACGCCGCCCAGGCATGATCATGCATGGCTCGCCTGCACGATCCTCGTGGCGATGGTGCTCGCCGCGGCGATGGAGCTCGTGCCGATGATCGCGGCCGCCACCGTCGCCGCGGCCGCGGTCGTGGCCACGCGGTGCATCAACTCCACGGAGGCGAGGCGGTCGATCGAGTGGGAGTCGCTCCTGCTGATCGCCGCGAGCTTCGGCCTCGCCCGCGCGATGGAGAAGACAGGCCTCGCCGAGGACGTCGCCCGAGGGACGATCTCGCTCGCGGGCGACAGCCCCCATGCGGCGCTCGCAGCGATCTACTTCGTGGCGATGCTCTTCACGGAACTCATGAGCAACAACGCCGCGGCCGTTCTCGTCTTCCCGATCGCCTGGCAGACGGCCGCGGATCTCGGCGTGAACCCGATGCCGTTCGTGATGGCGATCACGATCGCCGCCAGCTGCGGCTTCGCGACGCCGATGGGCTACCAGACGAACCTCATGATCTACGGTGCCGGCGGCTACAAATTCAGCGACTACCTGCGGTTCGGCGGCCCGCTCAACCTCATCGTGATGGCCATCACGGTTTTCCTCGCGCCGCTCATCTGGCCGTTTTGAGCCGAAAAAACCGTCACAGACCCCCAGGCTTACGGTCACGCGGGCCCTCTGCACGCCGCGAAACGCCGGGGTTGCTTTCCAAAGCCCGCCTGCGACCGTAGGCTTTTCAGCTGGCGTTGCCCCGGATTTCCGGGATTTTCCGACCCCGGCGCGACCGGATGAGCGAGATTCTCTTCCACTACTACCGCGTGAACCCGACGACATGGTTCTACCTGTCGTCGATCCTCGCGATCACGCTGTTCTTCAAATTCGGCCGCCTGTGGAGCGTCCGGAACCTCGACCTGGCCGGGCTCGTCCTGCTCGCCCCTGGCCTGCTCGCCGTCGAGTACGGCGGATTCAAGGCCTCGCCGGAGGCCCAGCAGCTCGGGTTCATCTGGATCTTCTCAGTGACCGGATTCTTCATGGTGCGGATGCTGTTCGATTCGCTCATGGTCCGCCGGCCGCTCCTCGAGCCAAACCTCACGAGCGGCGGGCTGCTCTTCATGGGCGCGGCGCTCCTGATGTTCCTGATGGCGAACGTGCTCAACACGCGGCCGCAGCGTGACGACGTGGCCGGGGCGGCCACCGCCGACAAGCTCCAGGCCCAGGAGGCCGATGTCGACGCCGACCAGCTCGCACGGCTCGGGCCCGGGTATCCGCTCCTTTTCCTGCTGCCGAAAATCTCGACCCAGCGGATCTTCGCACCCGACGCCGACGGCGCGGAGCAGATCGAGAAGGGAGACTCGGCCCGCCGAGAGCGGCACGAGGCAGCGGCGAGGATCATGGCGATCATCTCGCAACTGGCGATCGTTGCCGGGACGGTGCTCATCGGCTGGCTCCACTTCGAGAACCCGCGTCTGGGCATCGCCGCCGCCGTGCTCTACCTGCTACTCCCCTACACTGCGATCATGACCGGGCGGGTCGATCACGCCCTCCCGGGCGCGCTCATCACCTGGGCCGTGGCTGCCTACCGCCGGCCGCTCGTCTCCGGGGCGCTCATCGGCCTCGCGATGGGCACGATCTACTACCCCGTCTTCCTGCTGCCGCTGTGGTGCAGTTTCTACTGGGAGCGGGGGATCCGCCGGTTCG
>JBIIOJ010000257.1:0-4798 GCA_044337015.1 Pirellulales bacterium | reverse complement strand
ATGCAGACAAGCGAAGCAAGGATTGCGCAGCGAAGTCTGCATCCGAGCGAGCGGAGGGCAGGATGCCCGCAGCGAGCGTCCGGCGATGGGCACGGGCAGCCCCGAACCCAGCACGCTTGACGCGCAAGCGGCGGCAGCAGAGACGTCCGGTTCAGAACCGGTTGCGGCGGCTCGTGAGGTAGCCGGTGAGGGCGCGGTCGAACTGCATGCTCGTGTCGAGCGGCACGTAGTCGACCCCTGCCTTGAAGCACCACGACCGGTAGTCTTCGCGGAAGGCCGTGACGCGGTCGACGTAGTCCTTCCGCACCGCGTCGGCGTCGACCACGATCTTCTCGGTCGACTCGGGGTCGGTGAACTCCGTCGTGCCGGAAAAAGGGAACCGCACCTCCGCCTCGTCGAGCACGTGAAAGAGGATGACGTCGTGGCCGCGGTGCCGCAGCCGCGACAGCGACTCCCGCACCGGCGCCGGCTCGGTCAGGAGGTCGCTGAAGACCATCACGAGCGAGCGGTGACGCAGCATCGCCGCCACCTGCCCGAGGCTCCTCGCGACGTCGGTCGTGCCGGAGGGCTTCACCTTCGCGAGCGTCGAGAGCACGTTGCCGATCTGCGACCGGCGGGATTTCGCCGGCAGGCTCGCCCGGATCTTCTCGTCGAAGACGAGCAGGCCGCACGGGTCCTGCTGGTGCACCATGAGCCAGCAGAGAGCCGCGGCAAGGGATATCGAATAGTCGAGCTTCGTGAGCTCCTGGCGGTACGTGTAGGCCATCGAGCCGCTCGTGTCGATCGCGAGGTAGCCCGTGATGTTGGTCTCGGCCTCGAACTTCTTCACGTAGTACTTGTCGGTCTTGGCGTAGACGAGCCAGTCGATGTCCTTCGGCTCGTCGCCCGGCACGTACTTGCGGTGCTCGCTGAACTCGACCGAGAAGCCCTGGTAGGGGCTCGAGTGCAGTCCCTGGAGGAAGCCGCGAACGATGAACTGCGCCCGCAGATCGAGCCTCGCGATCTGCCGGACGACCTCCGGCTTCAGGTATTCCTCGACGGCGCGGACCATCCCGATCGTCTCCCCGAGGTCACTTCACCAGCTTCGGGATCTCGGGCTCTTCGATCTCCCGCACGAGCCGCTCGACGATCGACTCGCTCGTGAGGCCGTCGGCCTGGGCCTGGAAGTTGGTGGCGATCCGGTGCCGCAGCACGGGCACGGCGATTCGCCTCACGTCGTCCAGCGAGACGCTGAAGCGTCCGTCCATGGCCGCGAGCGCCTTGCCTCCCTGGATGAGGAACTGCCCGGCCCGCGGCCCGGCGCCCCAGTCGACGAGTTCCGCCACGTACTTCGGAGCCTGTGGATCCTTCGGCCGGGTCGCCCGCACGAGCCTCGATACGTACTTGACGACGTAGTCGCTCACGACGACGCCCGCCACGAGCTTCTGGATGTTCACGATCGCGCGGCCGGAGAGCACCTTCCGCACCTCCGGCTTCTCGGACCGGCTCGTGGCCATGAGGATCTGCTCCTCCTCGGCGGCCGTCGGGTAGCCGACCTTGATGTTGAACATGAAGCGGTCGAGCTGGGCCTCCGGCAACGGGTAGGTCCCCTCCTGCTCGATCGGGTTCTGAGTCGCGATGGTGAAGAAGGGGTCGGGCAGCGCGAGCGTCTGCTGGCCGACCGTCACCTCCCGCTCCTGCATCGCCTGCAGGAGCGCCGCCTGCGTCTTCGGCGGCGTGCGGTTGATCTCGTCGGCCAGGAGGATGTTCGTGAACACCGGCCCTTCGACGAACCGGAAATGACGCCGACCCGTCTCGTCCTCCTCGAGCACGTTCGTGCCCGTGATGTCGGAAGGCATCAGGTCGGGTGTGAACTGCACGCGCTTGAAGCCCACGTCGAGGATCCGGGCGAGCGTCGAGACCATGAGGGTCTTCGCGAGGCCGGGAACTCCCTCGAGCAGGCAGTGCCCCCGCGTGAAGATCGCCGCGAAGAGCTGCTCGATCACATCGGACTGCCCGACGATCACCTTCTGGAGCTCTTCCTGCATGAGCCTGCGGTGCTGTGCGAACTCCTGGAGAACGTCGTCGATCGTCTTGGGTCGTGCGGTGGACACGTGGGAGGTCGCCTGCGTTTCGATGCTGCCGGAAGACCTTCAGTATCGACGAGCCGGCCGAAACCGGCAAACGAGCGGCGACAGGTGCGGGCCGCAGGCTCGGCGTCGGGCCGGAGGTGTAAACTGATCTGATGCCCTACGGCCGCATCCGATTCCGCGGTTTTCTCTCGATCGCCCTGGTCGTGGCGGTGGTGCGTGGCGGCGTCGCGCGGGCGGCCGACGCACCGCCCGCCTCGACGCTGATCCAGCAGTCGATCGAGCGGTCGACGGCGTGGCTCCTCTCGCAGCAGCGGCAAAACGGCTTCTGGGAATGCTCGTTCCGCACGGACGAGACCCGCGTCGGCGCGACGGCGCTCGTGACGCTCGCCCTGCTCAACGCCGGGGTTCCGACGAAACATGACGGCATGAGGCGGTCGCTCGACTGGCTGCGAACCCAGGTTCCCGACGAGACCTACTCGGTGTCGCTCCAGACGATGGCGCTCGCCGTGGTCCGCGCTCCGGCCGACCGGGTGCTCCTCGAGCGGAACGTGAAGTGGCTCGAATTGAGCCAGATCTCCGAGGGAGCGGCGACGGGATCGTGGTCGTATGGCCCCGGCCGGGGGTCGGGCGACAACTCCAACTCGCAGTTTGCGCTGCTCGCGCTCCACGAGGCCGATCGCGCGGGCGTGAAGGTGAAGCAGGAGGTCTGGAGCCGCGCGCACAACTACTGGGTGGCCTGCGGCAACGAGAACGGCTCGTGGGGCTACCAGATGGAGCTCGATGGCCGCAACGAGATCAGGGGCAGCCGGGCCCCGTCGGGCAGCATGACCTGCGCGGGGATCGCGAGCGTCTGGATCACCTCCCAGCACATCGGCAGCCCGGCCGCGAGAGCCGGCGGCGAGGCGGTGCGGTGCTGCGGGGGCTCGAACTCGCCGCAGCCGATCGAGAAGGGCCTCGACTGGCTCGCCTCCAACTTCACGGTGACGCAGAACCCCGCCTACGGACCGACCTGGCACTATTACTATCTCTACGGCCTCGAGCGGGTGGGGCGGTTCACCGCGAGGCGGTACATCGGCGAGCACGACTGGTTCCTGGAAGGATCGAAGTTCTTCCTGGCCAGCCAGGACGGGATCACCGGCTCGTTCCGCCCGGGAAGGATCGAGGACCCGATCGTCGCGACGAGCTTCGCGGTGCTCTTCCTCGCGAAGGGCCGCCGGCCGGTGATCGTGGGCAAGAGCCGCCACCTCCCGGAGGGCGACTGGAACCGCCACGGCCACGACATCGCCAACCTCGTCGAGCACCTCGAATCGCTCGAGACCTGGCGGACCGACTATCCCGCCGGCCTCTCCTGGCACGTCGTCGAGACACCGTCGGCGGGCCTCGACGACCTGATGCAGGCGCCGGTGCTCTGGATTTCGGGGAAGGACCGCTTCGACCTCGGCCCGGCCGCCGCGAAGCGGGTGCGGGAATACATCGACGAGGGGGGATTCGTGTTCGCGGAGGCCTGCTGCCCGAAGAGCCAGGAGTTCGACTCGCGTTTCCGCGAGTTTCTCGCGGAGGTCTTCCCGGAGCCGGAGTACGGACTCCATCTCCTGCCCCCCGAGCACCCGGCCTGGCACGCAGAGACGATCGTGAGGCCGGAATTCCAGAGGCCGCTCATGGGCATCGACTACGGCTGTCGCACCTGCGTCGTCTACGCCCCGCCGGATGGCGCCGCGGACGCCGCGGGCGTGAGTCTCTCCTGCCTGTGGGAGCTCCGCGGCAGCGCCACGGCGCTGAAGGCGGCACGCGTGAAGGAGGAGGTCGATGCGGCACTCGCCATCGGCGCGAATGTCCTCGCCTACGCCACCAACCGCGAGGTGAAGCGGAAAGACGAGCTCTTCGCGATCGATCGGGGTGACTCGAAGCCGCAGTCCCGCTTCGAGCGGGGCCACATCGCGATCGGCAAGCTCAAGCATTCGGGGATGTGCGACGCGGCGCCGGCGGCGGTCGCCAACATCCTTCGGGCCGCCGCTCGTGAGCTCGGCGTCCGCGTCGATCCGACCCCATCACGGGTCGAGCCCGGCGATCCGAAGATCCTCGACTACCACCTTCTCTTCATGCACGGGCGACAGGGCTTCGCCTTCGACGAAAAGGGACGGGCGGGGCTTCGCGAGTTTCTCGCCCGCGGCGGCATGCTGCTGGCCGACAGCGTCTGTGGCTCACCGGGCTTCACCGCCTCTTTCCGTTCGGAGATCGAGCAGGTCTTGCAGGGCGCGAAGCTCGAGCCGATTCCGGCCGACGACCCGATCTTCACCTCGGCCGAATATGGCGGCTACGACATCCGCGAGGTCTCGCTGCGGGTGCCGGCGGGCGGCGACGGACCGCTCGCGGCGAAAACCCGGCGGACGGCACCGCGGCTCGAGGGTATCCGCCAGGGCGACCGCTGGGCCGTGATCTTCTCCCCCTACGACATCTCCTGCGCGCTCGAGAAGCAGAACTCGCTCGAGTGCACCGGCTACGAGCGGGCCGACGCCGAGAAGATCGCCCTCAACGTCCTGCTCTACTCGCTCCACCACTGACCGCCGGCTCCACTACTTTTTCTCGGAGGCCGCATTGCCGCCGGCGGAGCGGACGCATCGTCGCTACGGTGAGGATACACCTGATGCTCCTCAACGTCCGCTCCGCCGGCGTTCAGCATCAATGTGCCTGAGTGAATCATTGAGCACCACGTTTGACCGGTTCGG
>JBIIOJ010000256.1:0-4845 GCA_044337015.1 Pirellulales bacterium | reverse complement strand
TCCTGACCGCTTCTTCAGCGGAGCCGACGATGGTCGCCTGATCTCCATGACCGGCATCGTGCGGGGCGTCTATAGCGAGAAGAGCCGGTGGCGCATCGTGGCCGAAACAGGGCTGCGAACGTTCGATGTCGAACTTCTGAAGTCGGCCATGCCTGCGGATTTCGGCGAGAAGCTCGAGACTCTGGCCGACTCCTCCGTGACGTTCGTCGGCGTGGCGGCAGCCGCCTTCAACCCGCGCGGAGAGTTTCTCTGGCCCCGGATATGTGTCTCGAAGCCGGAATGGCTCACCGTTGTCGAGCCCGCGAAGCACGAGCCGTTTTCAACGCCATATGTGCCTCTCGATTCGCTCGCCCGCTACCGGCAGGATTCCCCGAGAGGCCGTCGGATCCGTACGGCCGGCACGGTGGTCCATGCGGTTCCAAGCAAGTTGGTCTTCCTGCAAGACCAGCACTACGGGACCCTTGTGCGCACGCAATCGAAGGAGACGGTGAAGCCCGGCGATCGCGTGGAGGCGGCAGGGTTCGTGGATCGCCGCGGGCCCGTGGCCTGCCTCAACGACGCGGTGATTCGGGTCATTTCCTCCGGTTCCCCTCCGCAGGTCACTCCCATCGCGCCCGACGAGATCATTGCCATCCAAGACAAGGCCGTGAGGCAGCGTGTCATGGCCGATCCCGGCGACTACGAGGGCTGCCTCGTGCAGTTTCCCGCGCAGCTCTTGGAGAAGAAGGTGTCGAGCGAAGCGACGACGCTGTTTCTGCTCGCCGGACAGACGACCGTCGCGGCCATCCTGGACGGCGACC
Organism: Pirellulales bacterium; assembly: GCA_044337015.1. Lineage (GTDB taxonomy): Bacteria > Planctomycetota > Planctomycetia > Pirellulales > UBA1268 > UBA4655. The sequence continues at coordinate 4,045 of JBIIOJ010000256.1, read as the reverse complement.
ATTCGAACGTCGCGAACGACCTCACCGTCGGCAGCGAGGTCAGCGTCACGGGCATCGTGCAGGGGCTCTATGAACATTCTCCGACGCGGTGGCCGCTCAGACCCCCGTCCGGGCTGACGATTCTCCTGCGATCGCCTGCGGATGTGACGCTCGTGCGGGCCGCTTCGTGGTGGTCGCGGCAGCGGCTCACCATCGCCGCCGGCGGACTGGCGGTCTGCGCGGTTGCCGCAGCCGGGTGGGCCGGGATCCTGCGCCGGGAGGTGCGGCGGCAGACGGCCATTGCGGTCGATCAGGAAGCGGCCCGCCGCGAGGCGGCGGCGGAATACGAGGCCACGCTGCGCGAGCGGAGCCGGCTCGCGGCCAATCTCCACGACACGATCCTGCAAACGGTCACCGGCATCGGGTTTCAGCTCAAGGCCGGCCTCGCCAGCCATGAGGCGCGGCCCGGAACGGAGAGCCTGCTCGACCATGCGCGGCTCGCGCACCGGATGATCGACCACGCCGCTTCGCAGCTCCGCGGCACGGTCTGGTCGCTGCGGTCGCTGCCGCTCGACGGAAGTTCGTTTTCGGAGGCCCTCGCGGCCCTCGTGCAGAGGCTCGGCGAAGGGCAGGAGGCCCGCATCGGGCTTGCGGTCAGCGGGAATGCCGACGACGTTCCCGACATCGTGGCCGGCAACCTGCTGCTCGTGATCCAGGAAGCGTTGCACAACGCGCTCATGCATGCCGCCCCGCGGGAGGTTCTGGTGCGGGTCGACTGCGGGCCGTCGGGCGGCGTCGGCATCGAGATTCGCGACGATGGCTCGGGGTTCGACCTCGCGTCGCGGGCGGGGCCGTCGTCGGGGCATTTTGGCCTCGATGGGATGCGGGAAAGGATGGAGCGGCTGGGCGGCGGGCTCGTCGTGGAGAGCCGGCCAGGCGGCGGCACGACCGTCCGCGGCTCGATCGCCGACGCGGCCGGCGCGAAGCACCTGCCCGATCGGGCCATGGGCGAGCCTTTCCGCCAGCCTTCACAATCGCAGGCTCCAAGCTGATTTCGTCGTTGCTCGATTGGATTCATGGCTGAACGCGCCACAATCCGGCTGCTGCTCGTAGATGACCATCCGGTGCTCCGGGCTGGGCTGGGGAGTCTCTTGGCGATCGAGCCCGATCTGGTGGTCGTCGGACAGGCCGACAATGGCCAGGCGGCGATCGATGCCTGGCCGAAGGTGCGGCCCGACGTGGCCCTCGTGGATCTCTTCATGGAGGGGATCGACGGCGTCGAAACCATCCGCCGGATCCGCGAGATCGATCCGGCGGCCCGGGTGATCGTGTTGAGTTCGTCGGATTCCAGGGAGGATGCGGGGCTCGCCATCGCCGCCGGTGCCCGTGGCTTCGTGAGCAAGACGGTGGGCCACGAGGAGATCGTGGCCGCGATCCGGGAGGTTCATGCCGGGGCGACGGGCGTGCAGCGGGGCGTGCGGGCCGATCCTCTTCGGCCGCAGTCGGAACTGCTCTCGCCGCGTGAGATGGAGGCGCTTGTCCACCTGCGGCACGGCAGCACCTATGCCGAGATCGCCCGGGCGATGAGCATTTCGGAGCGGACGGCGAAGTGGCATGTGACCGGCATCCTCACCAAGCTCAACGTCCACGACCGGGCGGCGGCGGTGGCCCGGGCTTTCGACCTGGGGCTTTTGAAGGTCGCCCGGCCGGTCCACTAGCCGCAATCTCGGCAACAACCCTCGTCCCGGCCCCGGCCGAGCCCCCCCACCCCCGTGAAAGTTTTTGGGCCACCTGCCCGGTCAGGCCATAGCGGCGGCCGCGGTTCAACCGTAGATTTTAGGAGACTGTGTTGAGGAGGGCGGAACGAAAGCCCCCAAAGGCCGCATTCCGAGTCTCCGTGAGACGCATGCTATGAAAACCATGCATCGCTGTGCATCGATGATCGTCGCACTGCTTGCGGTGGTGAGTGCGAACGTCGCGTGGTCGCAGGCGCTCACGTGGGACGCGAACTCCGGCAGCACCGGCCCCCAAGACGGCTCTGGCACGTGGAGCACGGGCACCAACACCTGGTGGAACGGCACCACGAACGTGGTCTGGACGAATGGATCGGATGCCGCCTTTATGGGGACGGGTGTTGGCGGCAACAAAACAGTCACGGTCACCGGCGGTGTCACCGTCAACAACATCGTCTATTCGAGTACTGCCGGGCCATACACCTACTCGGCGGGCACAGCCGGGCAGCTGACGATCACCGGCACGATCTCGGGATCGGGTTTTGGCACTCCGACTTTTAACGTCCCGATCGTCGGCAACTCGGTCATCAATGCGGCAACTGGGATCACGCTCGGTGGCAACAACACCTACACCGGCCTTACGACCGCAACCACGGCGAACATCATTGTCACCCGCGACAATGCGCTCGGCACGACGGATGCCGGGACGGTCATCGGCGTAAACAGCAGCTCCGCCAATTCGCTCATCCTAAGCGGCGCTCTCAACTACACCACGGCGGAGCCGCTCACGATCTACGGCATTGGAGCCTCCGGCGGTGGCGCGCTGCGCAAGGAAAGTGGCTCGGGCAGCTTCGCCGGGCCGATCACGCTCGGCAACAACGGAGTGGGCATCACGACGGTGAACGCGACACTGTTCACGGTGTCGGGGGCCATCGGCGAGGCCGCGAGCAATTTCCGCCTGAACATCGGGGCGTCGTCGGGCACGGTCGCCCTGTCGGGCAACAACACGTTTTCCGGCGGCGTCTCGATCGGCGGCGGAAACTCCCCCGGCGTCCTGTCCATTTCCTCGGAGGCCAATCTGGGCGCCGTCCCGGCGGCCTTCAGCGCCAACAACATCACGTTTAGCGAAGGCAGTTACGCAGGTGCGGTCGGTACCGGGTCTCGGCTGCGGGTCACGGCAGACGTCGACCTGAGTGCCAATCGCGGGATCACGTTCGGAAGTGACAAATCAGTGTTCGAAGTGGCCTCGGGGGCCACGTTCACCGTCAACGGCCAGCTCACCCGCACCGGTGCCAGCGGCTTCACGAAGCTCGGCGCCGGCACGATGGTGCTCGCCGGCACGACGGCGCCGTCGCTTGGGATGAATGGGGGCGTCTCTGTGAACGCGGGGCGGCTGCGGCTCGATTCGTTTGCGAATGTCAACATCATCAGCGGGATGACCGTGAGCGGTGGCACGCTCGCGTTTGGCAGTGGCATCACGAGCGGAACAGTGGCTCAACTGCTTGGCACCGGCGGCACGGTCGACCTGACGAACGCGGGCAGCAATCCCTTCACGCTCTCGATCGGCAGCGGCACCGCCGTTTCGGGGACGGCGGCGGCGACCATCATCGGCTCCGGCGGGCTGATTATCCGATCCGGCTCGTACACGCAGACCCTCACCGGGAGCAACACCTACTCGGGCGGCACGCAGATCACCGCAGGCACGCTGCAGATCGGCGACGGCGGCACGGTCGGCTCAATCACGGGGAATGTGAGCGTGGTTTCCGGATCGTCGACGCTCATTTTCAACCGTTCCGACGCGATCTCCTTTCCGGGAACGATCTCGGGTTCGGGTTCGCTGATCAAGCGGGGAGCCGGCTCGCTATCGCTCTCGGCGGCGAATACATTCACCGGAAATGCGACCATCGGTGGCGGTCTGGTGACGGTCACGACGCTCGGCAACTCCGGCGTGGCCGGTGAACTCGGCGCCGGCTCGCTGATCGCCCTGGGATCGACGACGGAGTCAGGCACGCTGCGGTATACGGGTGCGGGGAACACGACCAACCGCGTGATCAACCTCGCCGGCACGACCGGCGGCGGCGCGATCGAAGCCAACGGCTCGGGCGCCTTGGTCTTCACCTCGGCCAACACGGCCACGGGCGTCGGCACGAAGACGTTCACGCTTTCGGGCACGAGCACGGCGGGCAACTCGATCGGCGCGATCGCCGGCTCGGGCGTGAGCGTGAACAAGACCGGCAGCGGCCTGTGGCGGCTCACCGGGGCGAACAGCTACGACGGCCAGCTCCGCGTGCTCGACGGCACGATCGTCGTGGCAGGTGCAGTTGGCACGTCCG
>JBIIOJ010000043.1:0-15894 GCA_044337015.1 Pirellulales bacterium | reverse complement strand
TTACACGGCCACACACAAATACGCCCGCATCAGCCCCCGCAAGGTGCGGGCGCTCGCCGACCTCGTCCGGGGCAAGTTCGCGGACGATGCTCTCGACATCCTTCGTTTCCAGCCTCACCGCGGTGCGAGGATGCTCGAGAAGGTGATCAAAAGCGCGCTCGGCAACGCCGAGCACGAGCAGGCTACCGGCGTCGACGACCTCGTCGTGGTGGATGCGCGGGTGGACGAGGGGCCGATGTTCAAGCGGATCCGGCCGCGTGCGCGGGGCATGGCGTTCGGAATCAAGAGGCGTATGTCGCACATCAAGGTGTCGCTGGACGCGGTCGCTCCCGAAACGGGTGCGGCCGCCGGCGAGGCCGCGGAGTAGGGATCGAACCATGGGCCAGAAAGTCAATCCGGTCGGTTTTCGCACGGGCATCACGGAGCCCTGGAAGAGCCGCTGGTACGCGTCGAAGAAGGAATTCCGGGACCTCCTCATGGAGGACTTCAAGGTCCGGCAGTTCCTCAAGAAGTCCTACCGTCAGGCCGCGATTCCGAAGGTCGAGATCGAGCGAACACGGGACGAGGTGAAGGTGATTCTCCACTCGGCCAGGCCCGGCGTGATCATCGGCCGCAAGGGCGAGGCCGTTGACAAGCTCCAGGGAGAACTGCAGGACCTGCTCGGCCGCCGGGTGAATCTCAAGGTCGAGGAGGTCGCACGTCCGGAGATCCAGGCCCAGCTCGTCGCGGAGGACATCGCCGACCAGCTCGCCAAGCGGGCGGCGTTTCGTCGCACGATAAAGCGGGCGATGGACACGACCATGGACGCTGGCGCGAAGGGCGTGAAGATCCAGCTCTCCGGGCGGCTCGGCGGCGCGGAGATGTCACGGTGCGAGAAGGCGATCGCTGGCGCGATGCCGCTTTCGACGCTCCGGGCGAAGATCGACTACGGCTTCTGCGAGGCTCCCACGGCGCAGGGCAATATCGGGGTTCAAGTGTGGGTCAACCAAGGCATGTACGAGGAGAATGGCGATGGCGCTGATGCCCAAGAGGGTCAAGCACCGAAAAAGCCAAAGAGGTCGTATAAGAGGTGACGCCACCCGCGGCAACCGCGTCGTCTTCGGCGAGTTCGGCCTCCAGTCCGAACAGCCGGGGTGGCTGCCGGCCGCGACGATCGAGGCGGGCCGCATCGCGGCGCAGCAATATCTGCGCACCGAGGGCCGCCTTTTCGTTCGGGTGTTTCCTCACAAATCGATCACGTCGATCCCGCTCGAAACCCGGATGGGTAAGGGAAAGGGCGAGCCGGAGTATTGGGCCGCGGTCGTCAAGCCGGGCACGATCCTCTACGAGATCGCCGGTGTCACCGAGGAGGCGGCCCGCGTCTGCCTCGCGAGGCTCGCGCACAAGATGCCGGTCAGGGTTCGGTTCGTGAAGCGACGGTCGATGTAGGAGTCGATGGAGAAATCGAAGGCCCACGATGAACAATGCCAGAGAAATCCGTGAGATGAGCGACGAGCAGATCCGGCTCGTCTGGAAGGACGCCGCCGAGTCGCTCTTCAAGCTGCGGGTGCAGGCGCAGAAGGAGAAGCTCGCCGCGCCCACGGAAATACGAAAGAGCCGCCGCCTGATCGCGCGGTGCCAGACGATCCTGGCCGAGCGCGAGCGGGCCCGACAGCCGGCCTCGCCCTCCGCGACCACCACGACCTGACACATCCCCAAGGAAGCCGTCCGAGAGACACCACCATGCCCAAGCGAGTCGTTACCGGGACCGTCACGAGCGCCGCGTCGAGCAAGACGCGGCGGGTGGAGGTTCCCCGCATCGTGCGCCATCCCAAGTATGACAGGATTCAGCACCGTCGGACCGTCTGCCATGTCCACGACGAGAACGAGACGTCAGCGATCGGCGACACCGTCGAAATCGTGGAATGCCCGCCGCGCAGCCGGCTGAAGCGGTGGGAGCTCGTGCGGGTCGTCGCGAAGAGCACCGCCGTCGACGTCGCCTCGCTTCGCTCCGGCGCCCGCGCCACAAAAATGCGGGAGGGTGCGGCAAAGGCCGAAGAGGCGGCGGTGACGGGCCGTGAGGCCGAAGGGAGCGGCAAATGATCCAGATGCAGACCCGGCTCAACGTGGCCGACAACACCGGCGCCAAGGAAGTGATGTGCTTCAAGGTGCTCGGCGGGAGCAAGCGGCGGGTCGCAGGCCTCGGCGACATCATCGTCTGCTCGGTGAAGAGCGTCATTCCGGGAAGCGACGTGAAGAAGAAGGCGGTCGTGAAGGCCGTGATCGTTCGCTGCAAGAAGCCGACCCGGCGAGAGGACGGCAGCTACGTGCGATTCGATTCGAACGCCTGCGTCATCATCGACAACGAGAAGAATCCCAAGGGCACCCGCATCTTTGGCGCGGTGGCAAGGGAGCTTCGCGACCGCAACTTCATGAAAATCGTCAGTCTCGCGAGCGAGGTGGTGTGATGTTCATCCGATCGGGAGACCTCGTCGAGGTTCGCACCGGAAACGACCGCGGGACGCGGGCGAAGGTTCTGTCCGTCCGCCCTGCGAAGGCTGCCGGCGGTAAGGTGGCGAAGCTCGTCGTCGAGGGAGTCAACCGCGTCTACCGGCACATGAAGCGGAGCCAGAAGAACCCGCAGGGCGGTCGGCTCTCGAAGGAGATGCCGATCGACGCGTCCAACGTGCTCGTCGTGTGCCCGTCCTGCAGTTCAACCACGCGGATCGGCGTGAAGGTTGCAGCTGATGGCGGCAAGGTGCGGGTGTGCAGGAAGTGCAAGGCGGAGATGGGCGCGATCCGTCCGCCGCGGGCGAAGAAGGTGACCGCGAAGGCGGGCGGTCGTTGAAGCCGCGTAGGAGCGAACAAGGGCGGTCGACAAGCTGGCAGAGAGTGGCATCCGGAAAGACAGGCTGGTAAACGATGGCAAAGAAAACGGCACAAAAGGCGGCGACGGCTTCGGCAGGAGGGCCTCCGAGGCTCCTCGAGCACTACACGAAGACGGTCCGTCAGCAGTTGGCCAAGGATCTCGGTCGCACCAATCCGCACGCGCTTCCCTCGCTCGAGAAGATCGTCGTGAGCATGGGCGTGGGCGTCGCAGTCACCGAGAAGAAGTACCTCGAGGAGGCGCTCAACGCACTGTCGCAGATCACCGGTCAAAAGCCGGTCGCGACGCTGTCGAAGGCGGCCGTCGCGGGCTTTAAGCTCCGCGAAAACCTCCCGATCGGCTGCAAAGTGACTCTGCGGGGCCGCCGGATGTGGGAGTTTCTCGATCGTCTCGTGTCGCTGGCACTCCCGCGGGTCCGGGACTTCCGCGGCCTCTCGAGCTCCGCCTTCGATGGGCACGGCAACTACAGCCTTGGCCTGTCGGAGCAGATGGTGTTCCCGGAGATCAATCCTGACAAGTTTACCCGGCCGCAGGGCATGAACATCACGCTCGTCACGACGGCCCGCGACGACGACGAGGCGAAGCTGTTCCTCAGGGCGCTCGGTGTTCCGCTGAAGAAGGAGGAGGAGTCCGACGCCGCCGCGTGAAGCGGTGTCGACCGAAGACATGGCAAGCAAATCAAAGATCGCGGCCGCCAAGCGGAAGCCGAAATACTCCACCAGGGCCGTCCACCGCTGCATGCTCTGCGGACGGCCGAGGGCGGTGTATCGGAAGTTCGGAATCTGTCGGATCTGCTTTAGAAAGCTCGCGGATCAGGGCTGCATTCCCGGGGTTCGGAAGGCCAGTTGGTAGACAGGAACAACGACACATGATGACCGACCCGATCGCAGACATGCTCACACGCATCCGGAACGCCGTGCGCGTCGAACGCGCCACCGTGGAGGTCCCCAGCTCCAAGGTGAAGCGGGGCGTCGCGGAGGTGCTGAAGCGCGAGGGGTTCATTTGGGATTGGAAGGAACTCGAGTCGGATCCGGTTCCGAAGCTCCAACTGGAGCTGAAGTACGGACCGAACGGTGAGCGGCTCATCCGCCACATCCGGCGTGTGAGTTCGCCCGGTCGCCGCGTCTACAGCCGGTCCGTCCGGCTGCGACCGGTGCTCGGTGGTCTCGGCATCTCGATCCTTTCGACTTCTGGCGGGGTCGTGAGCGACCGTGAGGCTCGGCAGCGGAAGCTCGGCGGCGAAGTGCTGTGCGAGCTTTGGTAATCAGCAAAACCTTGATGAGTCATCCGTAAGGGAGCGAAACGATGTCGCGAGTGGGCAAGGCACCGGTCACGATTCCGAAGGGCGTCAAGGCGTCCGTCGAGTCGGGCAAGCTCCGCGCGGAGGGGCCGCTCGGAAAGCTGGCCATGGATTTGCATCCGAACGTGGAGGTCTCTGTCGACCCGGCGGCGGGCCAGATCGCCGTCGCCAGGAAGGATGACAACCGTCTGTCCAGGTCGGTGCATGGCCTGACCCGGGCGCTCGTGGCCAACATGGTCGAGGGTGTTTCGAAGGGCTACGAAAAGAAGCTCGAGATCGTCGGCGTGGGATACATCGCGACCGTTCAGAAGAACACTCTCCAGCTCCGCGTCGGATTCGCGAACGAGCTGCAGGTTCCGATCCCCCAGGGCCTCACCGTCGTCTGTCCGGACCAGACGCACATCACGATCAAGGGCATCGACAAGCAACTCGTCGGCCAGTTCGCGGCGGAGGTTCGGGCCCTGCGGAAGCCGGAGCCATACAAGGGCAAGGGCATCCGGTACGAGAACGAGCAGGTTCGCCGCAAGGCGGGCAAGGCCGTCACCAAGTGACGCACATCATCCAGTACGAACAGGTCATCCAAAACGACCAAGACAGGCACGACGAAGGAATCCGAGCATGAGCCACGAACGAGCCCTCCTCCGACAGCGGCAGCGGCGGCGTTTCCGGGTCCGCAAGGCGATCCGTGGAACGTCCGAGAAGCCGCGGCTTTCGGTTTTCCGCACGCACAAGCACATCTACGTACAGCTGATCGACGACACGACCGGCCGCACGCTCGCCTCGGCGAGTTCGCTCGACAAGCAACTCCGCGACGGCCTCGGCTTCGGAGGCAATCGGCAGGCCGCGGAGGCGATTGGCCGTGCGGTTGCGGAACGGGCCCAGGCCGCCGGAGTGAAGAAGGTCTGCTTCGACCGCGGTGCCTTCCGCTACCACGGCCGCGTGGCTGCCCTCGCTGACGCAGCGCGAGCCGCCGGCCTCGAGTTTTGACGGCGATTTCTTCAGCAACGAAACGGCCCAACCAGCGAATCGGAGAAACGAAACGTGGCGACGACTTCGGGAAAAGAGCAGCGTACCGGTGAGTTCACCGAAACCGTCGTAAAGGTGCGGCGTTGTGCCACCGTCGTGAAGGGCGGCCGCCGATTCAGTTTCGCCGGTCTCGTGGTCGTCGGCAACGGCCGTGGAAAGGTCGGCGTGGGATACGGGAAGGCAAACGAGGTTCCGCCCGCCGTCGAGAAGGCGATCAAGGACGGCATGAAGAACCTGGTCGAGATCCCGGTCGAGTCCGGCACCATTCCCCATCGCGTCGAGGGCCGCGCCGGCACGGCGAAGGTGATCCTGCTCCCGGCGAGCCCAGGCACCGGCATCATCGCCGGCGCCGCCGTCCGCGCCGTCTGCGAGGGCGCGGGCATCAAGGACGTGCTTTCCAAGGCTCATGGCTCCACGAACCCGGTCAACCTCGTGAAGGCGGCGATCGACGGCCTTAAGCAGCTTCGCACCAAGTCGGACGTGGAGCGACTCCGCGGGGTTTCGCTCTCCTGATCCAAGCAGCACGGAACACATCACAATGAAACTCAGCGACGTCAACAAGGGAATCCACAAGAACCGCAAGCGGCTGCGGGTCGGCCGCGGCCCCGGATCCGGACGCGGCAAGACCTCGGGACGGGGCCACAAGGGGCAGGGACAACTTGCCGGCTGGAGCTCGCCCGCCATCTTCGAGGGCGGGCGGATGCCGATCATTCGCCAAATCCCGAAGCGAGGGTTTCACAACCAGTTCGCCCGCACGATCATCGGCGTGAACGTCGCTGCGATCGACGCGGCATTCGCCGCCGGAGAGGCCGTGACGCCCGAGAGCCTCAAGGCGAAGGGACTGGCCAAGGGCGTCTACGACGAGGTGAAAATCCTCGGCAGCGGCACCATCGGCAAGGCTCTCGCGGTTTCCGCGCATCGCTTCAGCGAGCAGGCTCGACGGAAGATCGTCGAGGCCGGTGGCAGTGTCGTGGAATTGCCCGGGCCGGCCGCGGTCGTGAAGAACCAGAAGAAAAAGGCATCGCGTAAGAAGCCCGCGGCGGGGTAGGGTGTCGGCGGAGCCGGCGGCTCGCCGGCCGTGCCGGTTGCCCGCCGTCCGCCAACCCAGGAGTCCCGCTCGTGTTCGAAAAACTTCGAATCATCTTCACAATCCCCGAGCTGCGGCAGAAGATCCTGCTCACCCTGGGGCTGCTTGCGATCTACCGCGTGGGCTGGCAGGTCCCGCTGCCGATTGTCGATCCCAAGGCCATGACCGCCTTCGCGGAGGAGGCCGGGGGCGTGAGCGACCTCTTGAAGACCGTGGCCGTTTTTTCGGCGAGCCAGCTCTCCCAGGCGACGATCTTCGGCCTTGGGATCATGCCGTACATCTCGGCGTCGATCATTTTCCAGTTGCTCGCCACCGTCTGGCCGCCGCTCGAGCGGCTGCAGAAGGAGGGTGAGGCGGGTCGCAAGAAGATTAACGAGTACACGCGGTACGCCACCGTGCTCATCTGCCTGCTGCAGAGCTGGGCCTACGTCGCCTTTCTCTCCTCCACGCGGGTCGGCGAGACGCCGCTCATCCAGTCGAGCTTTCTCGTCGACGGGCGGCTTCCACTGGTGTGGCAGTTCGTGGCGGTGATGACGATGACCGCTGGAACGATCTTCCTGATGTGGCTCGGCGAACAGATCGACGAGTTCGGCATCGGCAACGGCATCAGCCTGCTCATCATGGCGGGCATCCTGGCGGCGATGCCAAGCGCCCTGGTGCAGCTTACGAGCGACACGAGTTGGGAGCTTGGCGGCGCCGGCGGCAAGATGGGTGTCGAGACGTTGATCGTGCTCGCGGCGCTCTTCGTGGGCGTGGTCGCGGGCGTGGTGTTCATGACCCAGGGCCAGCGGCGGATCCCGACCCAGAGCGCGAAGCACGTGCGCGGCCGACGGGTCTACGGCGGCACGCGTCAGTACCTGCCGCTTCGGGTGAACCAAGCCGGCGTCATGCCGATCATCTTCGCCAGTTCGCTCCTGCTCTTTCCGCAAATGCTCTTCCAGTACCTCGCCAGCGCCTACCCGGGCAACGCGTTCCTGGCGACGCTGCACGATTCATTCACTCGCGGTCAGTCGTACCTCTACAACCTGCTTTACGTCGTCCTGATCTACTTCTTCTGCTACTTCTGGACGGCAATCACCTTCAATCCGAAGGACATGGCCGACAACCTGAAGAACTTCGGCGCGTTCATCCCCGGGTATCGTCCGGGCAAGCGGACCGCTGATTACCTCGAACGCGTCATGGAGCGGATCACCTACGTCGGGGCTGCCTTCCTGGCGCTCGTGGCGATCATCCCGACGATCGTCGCCGGGGCCCTCGGCATTCCCGCCCAGATCGCGAGCTTCTACGGCGGCACCGGCCTGTTGATTGCCGTGAGCGTCGCCTTCGACCTCGTGCAGAAAATCGACAGCCATCTCGTGATGAGGAACTACAGCGGCCTTCTCGAAAAGACCTGAGCGGCTCATTCATGCGGATCATCCTTATCGGGCCGCCGGGAGCGGGGAAGGGCACCCAATGTCAGCGGCTCGTCGAGCACCTCGCCGTCCCTCATCTTTCGACGGGCGAGATGCTACGAGCGGAGATTCGCGAGGGAACCGCGGAGGGGTTGCTGGCGAAGGGATTCGTCGATCACGGGCAGTTGGTGCCCGACCAGCTGATCGTCGGGATGGTTCAGAAGCGTCTGCAGGACCCCGACTGCCGGAGGGGGTGTCTGCTCGACGGGTTTCCGCGGACGTTGCCGCAGGCCGAGATCCTCGACGACATGCTCGAGCGGCAGGCGATGAGCGTTGACGGCGTCATCGAACTGGCCGTGCCGCGGGACGAACTCATCCGCCGGATGACGATGCGGAAGCGGGACGACGACGATCCGGCCGTGTTTTCCCGTCGGATCGAGAGCTTCGAGGTGCAGACGGCGCCGTTGCTGGAATACTACAAGCGGCAGGGCAAGCTCGAGAGCATCGACGGGCTTGGCGGGGCCGACGAGATCACGGCGAGGGTGATGGAGGCTGTCAGGCGGTTCGAGCACCGGGCGGCACGGGGGCAGGCGCCCCGTCGTTGAGCTTCGATCGCGGTGTATACTTCTTCGCATTCGTTTCCGGCCCGCCGCGGTCAGTCCCCGGCGTCGGTCGAGACCGCCCCCGAGTCCTGACGTTTCCGGTAATCGTGTCGTCGTGGTGAATCTCCGCTCCTCTCGTGAAATCGCGGCCATGCGACGGGCCGGACTCGTGGTCTGGGGCGCGCATCAACTTGCTAGCTCGTTGGTTCGTCCCGGCATGACGACCGGGGAGATCGACGTGGCGGTCGAACGGTTCTTCGCGAGCCACTCCGCCGAACCGCTCTTCAAGGGAGTGCCCGGCAAGACGCCGTTCCCGGCCGTCTGCTGCATGTCGGTGAACGACGAGGTCGTGCACGGCATTCCCGGGCCCAGGGTGCTCCGCGCGGGCGACATCGTCAGCATCGACACCGGCTGCCGCGTCGGGGGGTGGTGTGGCGACTCCGCGATGACCTATCCCGTCGGCGAAGTGTCGCCGGATGTGCGGAAACTCCTCGACTGCACGTCCGGCGTGCTGTCGCTCGCGATCGAATTGATGGGCGTTCGAAGCCGCTGGAGCGACGTCGCTGGCGAGATGGCGAAGTTCGTCCGGGACCATGGTTTCTCCGTCGTGGAGAACTTCGTCGGGCATGGCATCGGCAGGAAGATGCACGAGGATCCGCAGGTGCCGAACTTCTGCACGCCGCACTTTCGCCGGCATCACGATTTCGAACTGGAGCCGGGGCTTGTGATCGCCGTCGAGCCGATGGTCAACATGGGGTCGAAGCGGGTGCGGGCGATGCCCGACCACTGGACGCAGTCAACGGTGGACGGCAAGTTCAGCGCCCACTTCGAGCACACCGTCGCGATCACGGAGCAGGGGCCCGTCGTGCTCACGGCCGCCCCGGCGGCCGGGGAGAGCGTCGGCGATGCGGCTTGACCGGAACCCGGGAGTGCGGCGGTAACCCCGGTTGCCGGCCCGGAACCGCCACCCCCTTGTGAACGCCCCCCGGTCGTTTCTATACTTCGAAACTTTCCGATTCACCCCATGTTTGGAAGGCGGGGCGACCGACGGTCGCCCTCGAACGGTTCGATGAAGGTTCGCGCGAGCGTCAGACGGATGTGTGACAAGTGCAAGATCGTCCGGAGACGAGGCGTGGTGTTCATCGTCTGTTCCGAACCGCGGCACAAGCAGCGGCAGGGGTAGTCGTTCCGGGTTCGGCGGCAGGCGGGCGCTCGCGTCCCGGCCGACCGCCGCGATTCGGGCAGGCCGGCGTCGACCAAGGACGCGGGCCGAGTGAAGCAGTGATCGAGACAGACACGGATATTCGAAAGCAAGGCGACAACAATGCCCCGACTCCTCGGCGTTGACATTCCCTCCGAAAAGAAGACTGTCTACTCGCTCCAGTACCTCTACGGCGTGGGCCCGAGGGTCGCACGCGAGTTGTGCCACAAGGCCGGCGTCGACCCCGAAGGCGTCGCGAGGTCGCTTCACGAGGACGAACTGGCCCGGCTTGCCGCCCTCATGGACAAGGACTACGCCGTCGAGGGGCAGCTCCGTCGGCAGGTTTCCCAGAACATCTCGCGCCTCAAGGACATCGGCTGCTACCGCGGCCTGAGGCATCGCCGCGGTCTGCCCGTTCGGGGCCAGCGGACCCGCACGAACGCCCGCACCCGGAAGGGCCCGAAGAAGACCGTCGCCGGAAAGAAGGGCGTGAAGGACCTCAAGTAGCGAGATCGCCGTCTCCGGCAGACCGTCCCCAGCAACCGTCCTCAGCACTACGAACACCAATCCCACCCAAGGCATCGTTTCCACCCATGGCCAAGGCCGCGAAGCAAAAGAAGAAAAGCGTCAGTGCCGGCATCGCCTTCATCATGGCGAGCTTCAACAACACGACGGTCACGATCACCGATATGAAGGGCGACACGCTCTGCTGGGCCAGCGGCGGAACCTGCGGTTTCAAGGGAAGCCGCAAGGGCACCCCGTTCGCCGGGCAGTGCGCCGCCCAGCAGGCGGCTGAAAAGGCGTCGAAATTCGGTGTGAAGGATCTCGAGGTCCGCGTCCGGGGCCCGGGGAGCGGCCGCGAGAGCGCGATCACGGCCCTCCAGGCCGCCGGCATGAACGTCAAGAGCATCGAGGATGTCACTCCGCTGCCGCACAACGGCTGCCGTCCTCCCAAGAAGCGACGGGTGTAAGGAAAGGAAAACATGGGACGAATCACCGGGCCGGTCTGCCGGCTATGCCGCCGAGACGGCCTCAAGCTGTTCCTGAAGGGGAGTCGTTGCGACACGCCGAAATGCGCGTTCGAGCGACGGGCCACGCCTCCCGGCATGGTCCAGAAGCGGCGGCCGAAGCCGACGGATTACGGGCTCCACCTCCGCGAGAAGCAGAAGGTGAAGCACTACTACGGCGTCCTCGAGGCGCAGTTCCGCACCTACTTTCGCCGCGCCGAGCGGGGCACCGGGAACACCGGTGAGACCCTCATGACCCTGCTCGAGCGTCGGCTCGACAACATTGTTCACCGCATCGGCTTCGCCCAGTCGCGGTCAGCCGCGCGGCAGATGGTCGGCCACGGCCACATCACCGTGAACGGCCGACGGGTGGACGTGCCGAGCTACCAGGTTCGCCCGGGGGACGTCGTGCGGGTCAAGAACAGCAAGAGGAGCCTCCAGTTGGCGCACGCCGCGCTCGCCGATTTTCGGCGGGAGGTCCCCGACTTCCTGTCGCGGGCGGAAGGGGCGATTCCCGAGGTTCGGGTCGATCGTCTGCCGACGAGCGACGACGTCTCGATTCCCGTCCAGGCAAATCTCATCATCGAGCTCTGCTCGAAGTAGTATCGTCAGTCCCGCCGGGAAGCCGTCGGTTCGAAAGCAAGTGATCCGAAATCAAGTCGAAAAGTCGATCGTCAACGCGCACCCCAAACGCATGGTGCTTCGGAAGGCCTGGCGCGTGGCCGTTTGAAGCACCCCAAAGAGGAGTCCCCGAAGATGCACGTTCGCTGGAGAGGTTTGGAGCTGCCCGGAGTCGTCGTCGCCGACCGCAAGACGCTCACGCCCACCTACGGAAAGTTCACGGCCGAGCCGTTTGAAAGAGGGTTCGGCACTACGATCGGCAACAGCCTTCGCCGCGTGCTCCTCTCGAGCCTCGAGGGCAGCGCGGTCACGCAGATCAAGATCGGCGGCGCGCTCCACGAGTTCACGACGATCAAGGGTGTTCTCGAGGACGTCACCGACATCGTGCTCGCCATGAAGAGCCTGATCGTCAAGAACCACAGCGACTCGACGCGGGTGCTGCGGGTCGAGAAGAGCACCAAGGGCCCGGTGACCGGCAGCGACATCCAGACCGACGAGGCCGTGGAGATCATCAACAAGGACCTCGTGCTCGCGACGCTCACCGACGACGTTCCGTTCGAAATGGAGATGGTCGTCGAGAACGGCCGTGGCTACGTTCCCGCCGTCGAGCACAGCCCCGAGGCCCAGGAGATCGGCATCATCCCGATCGACGCGGTATTCAGCCCCGTGACCCGAGTGAGGTACGACGTCGAGGAGACCCGCGTTGGGCAAAAGACCAACTACGACAAGCTCACGCTCGAGATCTGGACGAATGGCACGGTGACGCCGGAGATGGCGCTCGTCGAGGCCGCCAAGATCCTCCGCAAACACCTCAATCCGTTCGTGTCGTACACGAGCCCGGGAGAGGGTGTTCACCTGCCCGCCGCGGCGGACGTGTTCGCCATCGAGGCCCCGCTCTCGAGCCGGCTGGGCATGCTCGCCAGCGATCTGAAGCTGTCGCTGCGGGCCGCCAACTGCCTGAAGGAGGAGGGAATCAACACCCTTCGCGAGCTCGTCGGCAGAACCCGCGAGGAATTGCTCGAAGTCAGGAACTTCGGCGAGACGACCCTTCAAGAGATCGAGGCGAAGCTCCGGGAGCTCGGGCTCGAACTGGGCATGCAGGTTCCCGAAGACGCAGCGGTCTGAGCCGCGGCTCCACGGGGAGCCGCCGGCCGCTCCACCACCACCAACCAAATCCAAGAGGAAACGTCCATGCGACACCGTCGGAAAGGCCGCGTGCTCGGCCGCAGCCCGTCCCACCAGCGGGCCCTGTTGAGAAACCTCGCATCCGCGCTCTTTCTGACCGAGAGGGAGGCGGAGGCTGACGAGCCGGGGCGGCCCAAGATCGCGGGCCGGATCGTGACCACCGTGCCGAAGGCAAAGGAGGTTCGTCCGCTCGTCGAGAAGTGCATCACTCTCGCGAAGCGAGGGCTTGCCGCCGCCGAGACGGCCCGTCCGTTCGCGGCCCCCGGGGACCGGGACACCGCCGAATGGAAGCGGTGGCGGACGAGCGATTCATGGAAGAAATGGGCGGCCGCGATGGCTCCGGCCGTCACCGCGAGGCGGAGGGTGGTGACCCTGCTCGGCGACAAGAAGGCCGCCCGCGTGCTGTTCGAGCGGGTCGCTCCGCGGTTCGTGGACCGGCCGGGCGGGTACACGAGGATCCTCAAGCTCGCCACCCCGCGGCTGGGAGACAACGGCCCACGCGCAATCCTGGAGCTCGTCTCCGGCGAGGCGGTCGCCGCCGCTCCCGCCCCGAAAATCGAGGCCCGGCGGCGGTAGTGGCCACGGCCTTAGGGGCCCTCAGTCGCCGGCGGATTTGCCGCGGATTGACGGAACCGGGGACCGGCTGAACCGGCCGGGTCCGATCGGTGCATGGGGCATTCCAGGCCGGCGTCCCCGTCCGGCGTCCCATGGCCCGCCCGGTTTTCGTCGGGGCCGAGAAGGGGCCGGGAATAGACTCGGGCATGGCCCGCGAATGAAGAGTCGCGGTATGATCCGAATTGGCGTCCTAGGTCGGGTCGTTCCCCCTCGAGGAAAATCGTCCATGAGCATGTGCCAAAAGCTTCGGCTCGCCGCCTTCGCGGTCCTTTCGGTCGGCGTTTCCTTCGCCGCGATCGCGAACGCTGCCGGGCCGGACGACTTCGGCATCCCGCAGGTTCGGTCGATCAACGAGCTGGTCGCGGCCGGATGGAAGGCCGCGGGCGTGAGCCCCTCGCCGGCGGCGACCGACGGGGAGTGGTGTCGTCGCGTCCACCTCGACGTGATCGGCCGTATTCCTTCGCTCGCGGAGCTCGAAGCCTTCATGAACGATTCCACGAAGTCGAAGCGGCTCGCGCTCGTCGACAGGCTGCTCGGCGAGGAATATGAGGACGAGTACGCCCGTCACTGGACCGACATCTGGACCGGCATTCTCGTCGGCAAGGACGTCGAGAACGAAATGGTGAGCCGGCCGGGCATGCGGCAGTACCTCAGGCGGGCATTCGCGAAGAACATCCCCTACGACCGGTTCGTGACCGAGATCGTCACCGCGACGGGCGTGAACGCGCCCGGCGCCGAGGGTTTCAACGGGGCCACGAACTTTCTCGCCGGGAAGATGGAGGAAAACGGCGTCCAGGCAGCCGCCAAGACGGCACAGGTTTTCCTTGGGCTGCAGGTGCAGTGCACGCAGTGCCACAACCACCCGTTCAACAAGGGCAAGCAGAACCAGTTCTGGGAGTTCAACGCGTTCTTCCGCCAGACCCGCGCCCTCAGGCGATTCGAGGGGGGGATGGACGTGCGTACGGTCGAGATCGCCGACGAGGACTTCGCCGGCGAGGGGGGCAATCCGGAGGAGGCTGAGCTCTTCTACGAACTTCGCAACGGGATCAAGAAGGTCGCCTATCCGGTTTTCGTCGACGGCATGGCGATCTCGAAGAGCGGCTACCTGCCGGGCAAGCTCGACGACGGCAGCGAATACGGCGTCAACCGCCGCAAGGAACTCGCGTCGATGATCATCGCCAGCCCGCTGATGGCGAAGGCGATCGTCAACCGCTTCTGGGGCTTCTTCCTGGGCTATGGCTTCACGAAGCCGGTCGACGATCTCGGCGACCACAACGAGCCGTCGAACCCCGAGCTTCTCGACACGCTCGCGAAGCAGTTTCGGGAACAGAGCTTCGATATGAAGACGCTCACGAAGTGGATCGTGCTTTCGCATCCCTACGCCCTCTCCAGCAAGGCCGCCGCGGGCAACGTCAAGGATGATCCATCGATGGGCGAAAAGCCGGCCTTCAGCCACTTCTACCTGAGGCAGATGACCGCCGAGCAACTCTACGACTCGCTGCTCGTGGCCACGCAGGCCGATCGCTCGGGAGCCGGCGGGGAGTCGGCGGCGAAGAAGAAAGACGCGTGGCTCTCGCAGTTCGTGATCGCTTTCGGGACCGACGAGGGGGACGAGGCGACGACCTTCAACGGCTCGATCCCCCAGGTGTTGATGATGTTCAACGGCGAGCTCATCAAGACCGCCATCGGCACCGGCAAGGGCGGCTTCCTCGACTCCGTGGCGAGTTCTGGGGCGTCCAACGCCGACAAGATCAACGGCCTCTACCTCGCGGCGCTGGCCCGTCGGCCGACCGCCAGGGAAGTCGAAGTGGCCAACGCCCTGATGATCGCCCGCAAGGGCGACGCGATCTCGGCCCTCCAGGACGTCTGGTGGGCGGTGCTCAACTCGAATGAATTCATCATCAACCACTGATTGTTTTCGAAGAACTCAAACCAGAACCCCAGCGGAGACCCATGCCATGTCGATCGACTTCAAGCTCCCCGGCGGAATGAATCGCCGCCACTTCATGTCCCACATGGCGGGGGCGGCCGCCCTGGCCGGGCCGGCGACGGCCTTCACGAACACGATCCTGGCCAACGCTTCCGACATGAAGAAGCGGCACAAGTCCGCGATCCTGCTCTGGATGGGTGGCGGTCCGAGCACGATGGACATCTGGGACCTGAAGCCGGGCGCGCCGACCGGAGGCGAGTTCAAGCAGATCTCCACGAGCGCCGACGGGGTCGCCATTTCCGAGCACATGCCGCTCATGGCGAAGCAGATGCACCACATGGCCATCGTGCGGTCGATGAGCACCCGCGAGGCCGACCACATGCGGGGCCGCTACTACATGCACACTGGCTACGTGCCGAACCCGAACGTCGAGCACCCGGGCTACGGCTCGGTGATCGCCCACGAGTTGGCCGACCGGGTGCCCGATCTCGAGATCCCGCCGTTCGTGTCGGTGGGCGGCGGCAGCGTCGGGCCGGGTTTCCTGGGAATGACGTGGGCTCCCTTCACGGTCGATTCCAACGGCAACATCCGCAACCTCGACATGGGCATCGACCCGGCGAGGCTCGCGCAGCGGCTCGAGATGCTCGGCACCGTCGAGAAGAAGTTCATCAGCGAGAAGCGTGGCGGGGCGGCGGCGGACCACATGAAGGTCATCGATCGAACGGTCCGGCTCATGACGAGCCAGCAGATGGAGGCCTTCAAGGTCTCGAAGGAGCCGGCGGAAGTGCTCGAGCGGTACGGCACCACCGGCTTCGGCCGCGGCTGCCTGCTGGCCCGCAGGCTCGTCGAGGCGGGTGTTCCGTTCATCGAGGTCGACCTGGGAGGCTGGGATAATCACGCCGGCATCTTCCCGATCCTCAAGGACACGAAGCTGCCCGAACTCGACAAGGCGATGAGCGCGCTCGTTTCGGATCTCGCCGACCGCGGCCTGCTCGACGACACTGCCATCATCTGGATGGGCGAGTTCAGCCGCACTCCCAACATCAATGGGGGCGGCGGTCGC
>JBIIOJ010000255.1:0-4886 GCA_044337015.1 Pirellulales bacterium | reverse complement strand
GCCGGAGGACTGTCTCGCGAAAATGGGTAGCCTCGCCGCCACCTGCCGGCGGTTCGGCGGCACGCTCTCGATCCTCTGGCACAACACGAGCCTGCTGGCGGCCGCCGACCGCCGGCTCTACGCGGACATGCTCGAGGCGGTCCGCTGAGCGGCACGGCCCGTCTTCTCAGGAGAGCCCGAGCTTTCGTCGGGCGGCTTCGAAGAGCGACCGCGACATGAAGGGTTTCTCGAAGGCGAGGAAGAGGCCGCAGCAGATCGCGAGAATCGGCGGGATGAGCACGGCGATCTGCACCGCCGAATCGACTCCCAGGAAGCGGCTTGCGTGGAGGCCGATCGTCGCGCGGCCGAGGGCCGCCTTGAGAAGCCCGTGGTAGAGGTAGATCGTGTAGCACATCCCACCGACCACGTAGATCGCCGGATGCGAAAGCAAGTTCCGCGTGCGGCCCCCTTTGAACGCAGCCGCGTAGGCGACGAGCGTCAGGAGCGGCCCGAGCACGTGGAGATGGAACCGCTGCTGGACGACCAGGAAGAGGGCGGCCCATGCGACGCAGCCCGCGATGTCCCAGAGCATCGACCGCGGCGATACCCCGAGGTCGCCCGCCAGTTGGAACTCAGCGAGGAGAAAGCCCGCGAGGAACCAGTGGATCGCACTCAGGATCGTCCAGCCGTGCATCGGGGAGTGGGCGGGGAAGTCGGCCAGCGACTGGAGCCCGCCGGCCGTCACGATGGCGATCAGGAGCGCTCCGCGGCGCAGCGACGACGTCGGCAGCCTGAATACGGCCGCCAGGAGCGGCGCAAGCAGGTAGAACTGCGCCTCGATCTCCAGCGACCAGGCCACCGGCAGGATGTCGCTGCCGCGGCCGTACAGGAGGTAGTGGCCGTACACGGCCGACGCGATCAGGTGGGGAAGGAGATCACCCAGCCGCTCCCCCTGCACGAGCACGGCCATGGCCGTCATGATCGATAACGCGATCAGGTAGGGCGGCTCGAGTCGGATCACCCTCCGCAGAAAATAGTCTCCCAGGCGGACCTGCCTGCCGCCGGCGACGTGCTGCCGCGCGAACGGCAGGGCGAGGATGAACCCGCTGATCACGAAGAACAGCTGAACGCCGACATGGCCCTCCGCAAAGACGCGGCACAGGAGGTCGGTTTCGGCCGTCGTGTCGTGGGGATGCTGCGTCTTGGCGACCGTGAAGCCGTTGATGTGGTAGACGAGCACGCAGAGGATGGCGATGCACCGCAGGCCGTCGACGTGCCGCAGCAACTCCCCCCCCGACGTCTCTCGTGCGAAGATGCGCTCCAGCCATCCGCTGCCGCCCGCGAGCTTGCTCGGCGATTCTTCGTTGGCGGGCAAGGGAGGCGTCTCGCGAACGACGGGGCGGGTGGTGACGACCACGAGCCGCGGGTTGTAAACGGGTTTCCCGATCTGCGGCAAGCGAAGGCGTTCCGGGGTTGCGGATTCGCGTCGCTTTCGCCGACGATACCGCGGCGCGGTCGGATCGCCGTGCGAGGGACCACGAACGTTGCTCGACGACCTGAAACAAGCCGTCAAACGCCGGGCTCGGTGGTGCGCCGGCAGGGACTGGTTTCCTGGGCGCGACCTGCGGGTCGCGACCCGCCGCTTCGGCTCGCCGACGGCCGGTTGGACGGTCGCCTGCGAACGGCTGTCGAGCCGGTCGGTCGTCTGGTGCGTCGGCATCGGCGAGGACATCTCGTTCGACCTCGCACTCCTTGCCGCCTACGGCATGCCGATCGAGGCCTTCGACCCCACGCCCCGGTCGCTCGCCTGGGTTCGCGCGCAGCCGCTGCCGGCCGACTACCGGGTGCACCCCTACGGCCTCGCCGATCGCGACGGCGAGGCGTCGTTTCGTCCGCCCGCCGACCCCGGGCACGTGTCCCACTCGATGGATCCCTGCGCGGCGGCCGACGGGACGGGAGTGCGGGGTGAGGTCCGGCGGCTCGGCACGCTCGCGGCGATGCTCGGCCAATCGCGTGTCGACCTCCTGAAGATGGACATCGAGGGGGCAGAATACGGGGTGATCGACGATCTCGCTCTGCAGCCGCTCCTTCCACGGCAGCTGCTAGTGGAGTTTCACCACCGTTTCCCTTCGATCGGCATCGGCCGCACCCGGGCCGCGGTCGCGACGCTCCGATCGCTCGGCTACCGGCTCTTCCACGTGTCGCCCAACGGGGAGGAGTATGCGTTTCTCCTGGATGATGAGTCCCTTGCCGGGTCCGTTCGCTGAAGCGGGAGGAGATTCCCCAGGCCCGAGTTGCCGGACGGGAAGATCGATGCCGACGCTCGTGCAGATCAACACGGTCGTGAACTACACGTCCACCGGCAGGATCGCCGAAGGGATCGGCAAGGCCGCGCTCGCCGCGGGATGGCGGAGCGTGATCGCGTTCGGCAGGCACCCACGTCCGTCCGCCTCCGAAACGATCGATCTCGGCGACCGCCTCGGTACTCTCGTGCACGTGATGGCCACGCGGCTCGCCGACCGCCAGGGGCTTCATTCACAGCGGGCGACGATGAGGCTCGTTCAGTCCTTGAATCGACTGCGGCCCGACGTGATCCATCTGCACAACCTCCACGGCTATTACCTGGATTACCCGCTGCTCTTCCGCCACCTGCGCTCGGCAGGCAGGCCGGTCGTCTGGAGCCTGCACGACTGCTGGCCGTTCACCGGACACTGCTGCTACTTCGATGCGGCCGGCTGCACGAGGTGGATTGACGGCTGCCACCATTGCCCCCTGATCCGGACCTATCCCGCGTCGCTCTTCGTCGATCGGTCGGCTGCCAACTGGGCGGACAAGCGGCGGGAATTCGGCGGCATGCCGCGGCTGCACCTCGTCACGCCATCGCGGTGGCTCGCGGCGCAGGCGGCGGGGTCGTTCTTGGGCCACCATCCATGCGAGACGATCCCCTACGGCATCGACGTCGACGCCTTCCGCCCGATCTCGGACGGCGAGCTGCTGCGGCGATACCCGCTTCAACGGAAGCACCTCGTCCTCGCCGTGGCGAGCGAATGGGATCCTCGCAAGGGGCTCGAGCACGTCGTCGCGCTGCGGCCGCTCCTCCCGCAAGACACGTTCGACATCGCCATCGTCGGGGTGAACGCGAAGGAGGCCTCTCGGCTGACCGACGGCATCATCCCGATCCAGCGGACCGACAGCACCGCCGAACTGGCGGCGCTCTACTCACGGGCCACCGTGTTCGTAAACCTGACGCTCGCCGACAACTTTCCAGTGACGAATCTCGAGGCGCTCGCCTGCGGCACGCCCGTCGTCACCTACGACAGCGGCGGCAGCCCCGAGGCGATCGACGAGGGCACCGGTGTCGTGGTGCCCCGGGGCGATGTCGCGGCGGCAGCCCGGGCGATCGAGCGGATCGCCGGGGAGAATCTCGAGGCTGCGAGGATGCGTTGCCGCGAGCGGGCCACCGCGATGTACCGCCTCGAAACCCAGTACGACCGCTATGTGAGCCTCTACCGGAGACTGCTTGCCGATGCCCTTTGAGCCGCACGCGACCGGACCATCCCGCCGACTGCGGCTCTGCTGGGTCATACCCTGGTTCGGCCCACGGCACTCGTACATCGAGAACGACCTGCCGCCTGCGCTCGCGGAGCAGGGCGTCGACGTGCGGGTCGTGACGAGCGAATTCCAGCCCGAGTTCTACGTGGACGACTGGAACGAGCGATACGCACGCGCGTTCGGGCCGAGCCGCTTTCCGCCGGGAGCCTACCGGCACGGCGGCACCGACGTGCGGCGTTTGCGGTCGATCGCGATCCGCCGCTGGGTGATGCTTCGCGGCCTCCGCCGCGCGGTCGCGGACTTCCAGCCGGACCTCGTCGAGGCCTCCGGAATATCGGCCCCGCTCACCTGGCAGGCCGCCGGCGTCGCCCGGCGACTGTCGGTGCCGTTCGTCGTGAGCCATCACATGCCCAAGGGGGCGACCTCCGGCACCGGCCTCCTCGAGCGGGCTCAGGCGTTCATCGGCCGACGGGTGCTCGGCACTACGGCCGGCGTCTTCTTCGTCTCGGAGGAGGCCCGCGATCATGCGGTTGAACGGTATGGGAGACTGCCCGATCGCAGCTGGTCGATGCCGCTCGGCGTGGACACGGCGATGTTCCGGCCCGGGGACCGCGGCTCGTGGACGGCCAACCGACGGACCGTCCGGGAGCGGCTCGGCATCGACGCCGACGCGCCGCTCGTCGTCTACACGGGGCGGCTCGAGGAGTCGAAGGGCATGGGCATTTTTTCCGAGGCAATTAGGCGTCTCGAGAAGACTGGCATCCACTTCGCCTTCGCCGGCCAAGGAGCCTGCGAGGGGGTCCTGCGGGCCTGTCCCAACTCGCATCTGCTCGGCTACCGGCCGCTGGACGAGCTGGTCGATCTCTACCGGGCCTGCGATCTGGCCGTCTGGCCCGACAGCATGAGTGTCAGTCAGCTCCATGTGCTCGCCTGCGGCTCGCCTCTCCTCATCCCGGTGCCGCATCCGAAACCGGAACTGATCGAGTGCGGGGCGGAGACGTTTCCTCGAGGCGACGTCCCGGCCCTGGCGGATGCGGTGCTCCGGCTGGCCACCCGCCTGGCGACCTGGGAGAGCGCCAGCGAAACGGCGAGGCTCGCAGCGGGACGCTGCTCGTGGCCCGCGATCGCCGCCAAGCGGATCGCCTGCTACCGTGAGATCCTCGGCGAAGCGGACTGAGCGACGCTGTCAGCGGCGGTCGAGCTCCGTGATCGCCAGCAACCGCTCCCAGGTCGAGATCGGTTCGTGCGGACAGGCGCGGCGGTAGAGGAAGCGGCGAACCGAATAGGGCAGACGGCCGAAGATGGCTCCAGGCACGAGCCGGTCGGACAGCCGGGTGCCGAAGGGGTGGATCGTC
>JBIIOJ010000002.1:0-45781 GCA_044337015.1 Pirellulales bacterium | reverse complement strand
GCTCGCTACGGACATCCTGTCCTTCGCTCGCTCGGATGCAGACTTCGCTCCGCAATCCTTGCTTCGCTTGTCTGCATACGCCGTCTCGGGCACACGGGCAGCCCCGAACCGGTCAAACGTGGTGCTGGATGGGGCACACAGGCACTTTGATGCTGAACGCCGGGCGAGCGGACGTTGAGGAGCATCAGGCGTATCCTCGCCGTAGCGACGATGCGTCCGCTCGCCCGGCGGCAATGCGGTGTCGTTCAAGTGGGTGCGCTTAGGACACGGGCAGCACCGACCGGTCACTCTCTTCGCGGCCGGGTCAGGGAGTCGGCAGGAGGATCGGCGCATTTTCGTCGAGCGCGACCTCACCCTGCTTTCCGTCGAGCTTGTAGCTGATCACGAGCTGCTTCTTGGCGTCGGGAGCGGGGTCGCCACCGAGCGCGTCGTTGTAGGTCGGGTTGGTGAGCACGATGAGCGGCACGGAGCCGGCCCGCTTCCGGATCGCGTCGCTCACGTCCCGCTGGTTTCCGCCGGCGCCGTAGGTGGCCTTCACGATCTCGATCTTCGCCTTGGGGAGGCCGAGCCTGGAGGCGAGATTCCACGCGCCCTCGATCGAGTCGCCGGACTTTCCGAGGATGGCGGCCGCCGCCGTCCGGGCGGCGTCGCGGAGCTCGGGAGTCACGGCGGCCTCGGCGGCCAGTTCGAGCGAGCCCTTTGCGGGAATCGATTTGAGCGCGTCGAGGACGGTTCGGCGGTCGTCCGCGTCGCGGGCAATCTCCATCGCCTTGCCGCACATCGCCGCCTTCTCGTCGGGCGAGCCGCCGAACTGCCGGGCCACCCGGAGGTAGCCGCGGTAGGCGCGGGTGCGGAATTTGCCGTCGGGGAGCGTCTTCGCCAACTCGAGGAGCACCGGCCCGGCGTCGGGCGTGAGCCAGTCGCCGAGCAGGCGGGTGCCGGCGTCCTGGAGCGGCTCATCCCCGCTCTTCGCCGCAGCCGCGACCTCCTCGAGCGCCTTCGGTCCGCCGACCTGGCCGATGATGTCGAGCATCGCGATCCTCGTATCACCGCTCGTGCCCTGCATCGCGGCCGATAGGGCCGACGCGCAGGCATCGCGGTCGGGCATGCGGACGCACGCGGTCGACAGCGACTTCAAGGCCAGCGCCCCCGACTCGGCGTCGCGGGGCTTCTTCACCCGTTCCACGAGCACCGGCAGCCTGGGGAGATCGACGATCTCACCGAGCGCCGTGATCGCTGCGGAGCGAACGGCCGCGTCGTCGCCGTCGAGCGAGTCGATCACCTGCGGCACGGCGTCGATCCGCCGGCGCCCGATGAGTTCGAGCAGCACGACTCGTCCCCGTCCCTTCGACTCCGGCAGCCGCGATAGGATTTCCCGATCGATTCCCTGCCCGCGGAGCTCCGCCAGGCCTGCCGCGGCGGCATCGGCGAGCGAAGCGTCGGCGTCGGCAGCGGCCGCGAGCAGCGGCGGGATCGCCCGGGCATCCCCCACCCGCCCGAGCGCCCGCAAGGCCTCGAGCCGCACCCCCCTCGCGGCCTGCGGACCGGCGGCGTTCAGGATCGCGGTTGCTCCCGCGGGTCGGCCGCGATCGGCCAGCAAGACGACGAGGAGGCTTCCACGGGCAGGATCGGCCTTGGCGAGCTCGGCCGCGATCGCGGCATCGACGACGTCCCCGGGAAGTTCGCGGGCCGTCGAGAGGCCGATACGAAACCGTCCGCGATCGCTCGATCGCAACTGTTCGAGCAGGAGCGGAAGCCCCTCGTCTCCGCGGGCGAGGATCGCGCCTCTGATCGCCTCCAGGACACGCTGCGGTTCCTGGCTCTTCCCGCGCACCAGGTCGTACAGGGCGACCGCGTCGGACTTTCGGCCCGAGTTGAGCAGAGCCTCGGCACACTCCACGCACGCCTGCGCCGCGGCTGGCTGCACGGCGATCTTGCCGGTCGTGAACGCCTGTCGGACCGCCGCCGCGGCGGCCGCGTCGCCGATCTTCCCGAGCGCGGCGGCTGCGGCGGCCGCGACCAACGCATCCTCGTCATCGAGCTTCCTTGCGAGCAGTTCCACCGCCTGCTCGTCCCGCCGGACGCCGAGGGAGTTGATCGCCCCCACGGCAAGCCGGCCTGAGAGGGACTCGGCCGCCTCGCGAAGGGCCGCGTCGCACGCCGGGTCGGGGATCGCCTCGAGCGCGATGCGAGCCCAGGAAGAGAGGCGTTCGTTCGAAAGCAGCTTCGACAATTCGGGAACGGCGGCCGCCGTTCCGTGCACGGCCAGGAGCTTGCAGGTCATCGCCTTTTCGGCCTCGGGCTTGTCGGAGGCGAGCACGGCGACGAGATTCGCCTCCACCGGCGACGGAGCTTGACCGTGGGCGGCCGCCGCGACGGCCGTCAGGTAGACGAGGATCGCCGAGACGGGGATTCGGTATCGCTTCATGTCGTCCTCCTGCGTGAGCTTCGTGGTGCGTGCATCACGTCCGCCACGGCTCGCGGACCGCCTCCGATCGCAGGCGGTTCGCCTGCGGGTCGTCGGGGAACGTGTTCGCCACGGTGTCGAACTTCACGGTCCGGCCGAGGAACAGGGCGATGTTCGCCGCGTGGCAGGCGATGTGGGCGTTGCAGGCTGCATCGGCGTTGCCCTTCGGCATGCCGCGGGTCTTCACGCAGTCGAGGAAGTCGCGGACGTGGAACGTCGCCGGGTAGCCTCCGATCTCCTCGACCTTCCTGCCGGCGAGCAGCGACGGCGAGCTGAGCACCATCTTTCCGCTGTCGCCGGCCTCGACCCAGCCGTCGGTCCCCTCGAATCGCACCGGGCAGGATCCGAGCGGAATCCAGTCCTTCTCCCGGAAGATGAGTTCCGTGCCACCCGCGTACTTCGCCAAGAGGTAGCCGTCCTTCGGCGGGTTGTATTCCACCGGCGGCGGGCAGTCGCCGACGGCCCACTGGCAGAGATCGACGCAGTGCGAGCCCCACTCGAGCACACCTCCGCCCACGAGCCCGCCCCCCTTCTCGAAGTTGAAGCCATCGAGGAGCTTCGCGTTGAACGGTCTCCATGCCGCAGGGCCGAGGTACATGTCCCAGTCGACCGATTCCTTCGCCGGGGCCGGTTCGGCGGGAAGCCAGCCGCTCGTCATCGCCTTCATGCCGGCCGGGTGTGCATAGACGCGGGTGATCCTGCCGAGGCGACCGGTGCGGGCAAGCTCGCACGCGAAGGCGAAGTGCGGCAGGTTCCGCCGCTGGGTGCCGGCCTGGAAGACCCGGCCGGTGCGGCGGATCACGTCCCGCAGGAGAAGGCTTTCCGCGATCGTCTTCGTGCAGGGTTTTTCGCAGTAGATGTCCTTGCCGGCCTTCGCTGATTCCATGGCCATCAGGCCGTGCCAGTTGGGGCCGGTCGCGACGAGCACTGCGTCGATGTCATTGCGGTCGAGCAGTTCCCGGAAGTCGCGGTGCATCGTGCAGCGATCGTCACCGTGGTGCCTGTCGGCGATCTGCTTCACCGCCTGCCTCCGGGACTCCTTCACGTCGCAAACCGCGGCGAACCGTACGTCGGGCTGCTGCAGGAAGCAGCCGAGGTCGTAGGTGCCACGGTTGCCGATGCCGATGCCGCCGACGACGATCCTCTCACTTGGCGGCACACTGCCGTCGAGGCCGAGTGCCGAAGCCGGCACGATCGTCGGCACTGCGAATGCGGCACCGGAGGCGAGACCCGTGCGGAGCAGGCCGCGGCGGTGAATCTGCGTGCCGTTTCGTGTCGTGCGGGTCATCGCTGCAACTCCCAATATCCCAGTGCCCAGTATCCCAGTGCCCCAGTATCCCAGCGTCCCAGTATCCCAGTGTCCCGAAAGCCGGTCATGCCGAGGCCGACAACCCCGCCAGATTGGTACCAGAACGATGCGGGCGGCTCAACTCCCGCGTCGCGGGGCATCCCGGGCAGCATGGTCTCGGTGCGGTCCGAACGCCCGATCAGAAGTCGGAGTTGCTCGCGACCCGGGTCATCGAGAGGCTTTTGAGAGCGAGCACCGAGCCGACCGACATCAGCGCGAGCCCCAGCCACCGCGGCGGCTGGACGACCTTGCGTGACAGGCCATTTGGCCAGACGCTCTGCTGCTGGGGTTGAAACTGCCGGTCGCCCATCTGCGCCGCGATGAATCGGCTCGACCGTTCGGTGAGCGTGAACGACTCGACCATGCGGAACTGCACCCCCACGAAAAAGAGGAGCAGTCCCACGAGAAGGAAGTTTTCGCGCTTGAGTTTCACGGTCGAGCGTTCGGTCCGGAGGCCGGCCCGCACGGCCGCCGAATCGGCGGCCTCGGGCTTCTTCAATCTGATCGGCCCATCCCCCCAAGTCGCTCAAGGCTTCGATGGTAGGACAGTGTGTCCCGCATCTTCCGAACGACCGGAGGGCCATGTGGATCCGGGTGCCATGGTCGCGCGGAAGGCCCGCTGTCTTCGCAGCTTGCCCAGGCTTTTGGCCGCGGAGGTCTGGGAAGACTCTGCGGGAAAAACCTGTTGGAGCGGCTCTGCCGATGACGATGACTGTTCCGTTCCAGGATGCCCCGCATCCCGATCGCGGAATCCCCATGCAGTCCTCCACGCACATCCCGTTGCACTTCCGATCGCCGGCCAGGTCGTACCTCCTCGCCATCCTCGTGGTCGCGATGACGTGTACAGCGGACGCGCATGCCGTGGAGCCGGTGCCCTTTCTTCGGGCCATCGAGGATGAGATCGCCGACGAGTCGCCCGCCGAGGGGATGGCCACCGACGCTGATACAGTCCCGCAGGAGGCAACGCGACCGCAGCTACCGGCCGAACTTCCGGCAGACATCCAGCAGGAGACCGGCGAGAGCGGCTCGGAAGAGGACCCCGCCCCGGCTTCGCCGGTCGAGCGAGTCGCGTTCGAGTCGCGGCTGATGCAGTTTCCCGACGACGGCGGGGCAGACGAGGGGAGCGTGCTCGTGGAGCCGCTCGTCGTGCCGGAGATCGTCGCGAACGACTACGACGGCAACAAGATCGTCGAGTCGGTGGAAGGCATCCCCGGGGAGTCGATGCTGATCGAGGAGCCGGCCCTGGCGGAGATGCCCGTTCTGGCGAGCTCTGGAAAATGGTTCTCGAGCGGTTTCTGGTACGCCTCGGCCGAGTCGCTCTGGTACGAACGCAGCCGCAACAAGCGGGTCACGATCGGCATCGAGGAACGCCTCCCGATCATCCAATTCACCACGCTCGCCCAGCCTTTCGACACGTCCCCCGGCTTCCGGGCCACGTTCGGCCGTTCGCTCGGCCGCGACTACCTCGACCGCGACCGCCTCATCGAGTTCACGTACACCGGAGCCCTTCTCTGGCAGGGCGTGGACGGGTGGAACTCGATCGCGGCGGAGCCGACCCTGGTTTCGCCCCTCGGCTTCAACGTGCCGGGGTTCAACTTTGCCAACACCTACCGCACGTCGCTCGACTCGAACTTCAACTCGATCGAGGTGAACTTCCGGCTCCGTCGGCGGCTGGGACGCGACCAACTCGTGATGTCGCCCAACGGCGGCTGGTCGCGGCATGCCGAGCGGGGATTCCTGCCGGGGCTGATCCTCGGGCCGCGGCTCGCGAGGGTGGACGAGGACTTCTGGTTCCGAAGCCGCCGCAACGGCGTGGACCCAAGCGTCTTCAGCGGCGACTACGACATCACCACCCAGAACTGGCTGCTCGGCATAAACATCGGCGGCGAGCTCGTGTCGCAGAACGAGTTCTACTATTGGGGTCTCCGCGGAAGGGCCGCGCCCGCGCTGACGTTCGCTTCGGCGCAGCAGACCGTCGTCGGCATCAACACAACAAACGACCCCCCGAACCCGATCGTGCCGAGTCCCGTGTTCCGCGAGGACCGCAACACGCAGACGAGCCCGGGCTTCATTGGCGACCTGACGCTCTTCGCCGGATGGAACGTCACCCCCAACTTCTCGCTCAAAGTGGGCTACGATTTCCTCTGGGTGGCGGGCATTGCCACGGCGACGCGGCAGTTCAATCTCGACGACCTGCGACAGAACCCGATGGATGCCGGTGGCCAGACCTTCTACAACGGCGTCTCGTTCGGCCTCGAGGGATCCTGGTAGCCGCGGCACCAGTTCAACGGCTGAATCGTCACTCCGGCGGGAGCACCGCGAGCGCAGCGGCCTGTCCGGGGCGGGCGACGTTGAGGGAGACGATCGCCCCGTCGCGGATCGGCTGTGGCCCGTCTCGGACGATGTTCACCGGGCAGTCGGGGTCGGCCGCCTCGTAGTTGAGCGTCGGCGGCACGAGCCCCCGGCCGATGCCGATCACGCTCGCCGCGAGTTCGACGGCGCCGCCGCCGGCTCCAAGGTGGCCGAAAAAGCTTTTCAGTGCGGTCACGGGGACGTCGCCGAGGTGGCGCCGGATGACCGCCGCCTCGTAGCGGTCCTCTGCGACGGTGGAGAGACCGTGGGCGTTCACGTGCGAGACGTCGCGGGCCTCGAGGCCCGACTTCGAAAGCGTCGCCCGGATCGCGCCCGAGAGCGACTCGCCCGTGAGCGGCGCCGTGCGGCCGGGTCGTCGCTCGTACCGGGAAGCGTCGCCGGCGAGCCTCGCACGCACGTTCGCCCTGCGGGCCATGGCGTGTTCGTACGACTCGAGCACGAAGGCGCCGGCTCCCTCGCCGTTGACCATGCCGTCGCGATCCCGATCGAATGGGCGGCAGGCCCGTTCGCAGTCGTCGTGGCGATGCGACACGATCGAATCGCCACGGGCCACGAGCGCCAGCGGATGGAGCCGCGAGCCCGCGCCGCCAGCGATCATCACGTCCGCCCACCCTCGCCGAATCACGCTCGCCGCCTCGGCGATCGCGAGGAGGCTCGAGACCTCGCCAAGCACGATCGTGTTGTTGGGGCCGCGGGCATCGTGGGCGATCGCGATGTGGGAGGCGATCATGTTGGGAAGCTGCTTCAGGAGCCAGAGCGGATAGAGTTCCTCCGTGAACGAATCCGCCCAGTCATTGAACCGGAACTGCCCGTCCCTCGAGCAGCGGCGAAACGTGCTTTCGAGGTCGGCGAGGTCGGTGTAGATCATGTCGCCCCCGAACACGACGCCGAAGCGGTCGGGGGCGATCGTGCCCGCCACGATCCCCGAGTCCACCATCGCCAGATCCGCCGCCGTGAAACCGAGCTGGATGTCTCGGTTCATCACCTTGAGGCTCTTGCGTGGCCGCACGTAGAGCTTGGGGTCGAAGTCGCGGATTTCACCGCCGAAGGTGACCGCGAGGCCGGTCGTGTCGAAGGAGGTGATCGGCCGCACGCCGCTTCGGCCTGCGACGAGACTGTCCCAGAACGCATCGCAGCCGATGCCAATCGGGCTGACGACGCCGACACCCGTGATCACGACATCCCGCATGGTCTACGAACCGGAAGGGCGGCGGCCTGGGGGGAGGGGCTGGAGGGAGAATCGTGCACCGATTGTAGGCTCCGCGGATTCCGAAAACCTCCCGGGGCCGCGGAAGTGGCCGCTTGGGAGGCCGCCTGGGAGGATGGTATGGATTGGAGCGGGCGGCGATGGCCGCTAGGCTTGAGATACGGCAGTCATCCTCCTGCCGGGAGTTCAGCCATGACAAAGTCGTCGGTTGCCCTGATCACGCTCGCGATCCTCGGCGGGATCGCCCTCGAGGCCGGAGCCGCCCCGATGCGGCGGGAGCTCCGTCGGGCCGCCCCACCCGTGAAGTGGGACAAGCTCGTCGAGTCGCAGTTCGACGCGGACGCGTTTTCGCTGCTCGAAGGGGAGCGGCCGAAGGATTTTGGCGGACCACGGGTCGGGGCTGGCGGCGGCGACGCGGGGAAGAAAACCGCCGATGCCGGAGCGGACGCCGGAGGAGGCCAGTCGGGCAACGGCGACTTCGACCGCCGCGACATGATGAAGAAGCTCGAGGGGGCCGAGACCTCCCTGGCAGAGTTGATGGCGTCGGAGAAGTCGTTCAAGGTCGGCGGGTCGAAGATCGACCAGACGACCGATCTCGTGATCATGATGGGGAGGACGCTCTTCAACAACGATCCCGATTACGCGGATGACGACACCTATCTCAAGCATGCCGAGGACATGACCAACTACGCGAAGCAACTGAAGAATCTCTCGAAGAAGGAGGACTACGCCGGCGCCGGCGCCGTCTTCGGGAAGATGCGGACGACCTGTAACGCCTGTCACGAGGGATATCGATGAAAAACGACATGATCTCGCCATTGTGGATCGTCCTGGTGACATTCACGGCGACTGCGTTGTTCGACGAGGTGGTGGTCGCCGCCGATCCGACGCCGCCGCGTTCGACGCTATCGCAGCCCAGGACCGGCACGACGAACAAGTTCGGCTCGGGCACGATCACGAACCGCTCCGACGGCACGAGTAGCCAGACCCGGCCGTTCGGCTCAGGATCGATCACGACCGAGCGGACGAGTGACGGCAGGACGATCACGGGCCACACGCAGAAGTTCGGCTCCGGCACGATCACACGCTGGTCCGACGGCACGACGACCGAGTCCCGGCCATTCGGCTCCGGAATGATCACGACGGAGCGAGGACGCGACGGCAAGACCGTGACCGGCCAAACCCAGAAGTTCGGTTCCGGCACGATCACGAATCGCTCCGACGGCTCGAGCAGCCGCACGGAGAAGTTCGGCAGCGGCACGCTCCAGCGGGATCAGCCGGCCCGCGGCCGCTGAGTTTCCCGTGGCCGCCGGACCTCGTCGCTGGATCTCGAAGTGCCGCGATCAGCGGGGCAGGACCGCGGCGTCATCGGCACGGACAGGTCATGCCCGAACCTTTGCGATCATCGTCCGGATGGCCTGTGCGACGCGAAATGCGACGCTATTCGAAGAAGTGAGCCATCGGGGCTTTCTTGGAGTTACTGCAACTCCTCCAAGGAACCCGAGATGACCCACCAAGACGAATGCCCGGCGATCAACGACCTCACGGCCCTGCTCATCGAGCACGGCCCAACTGCCATGGCATCTGCCCTCGCGACGATCATGAATCACGCCATGCAGATCGAGCGAGAGCAGGTGCTCCAAGCCGAGTCTCATCAGCGAACGGGCGATGACGCTCGCCGTCGCCGAGATGTACGTGCAGGGAGTGAAGCTCGCCGGCTCACGTGCCGAAGATCGCGATGCCGCCGGAGGTCGCCGGCGACCTGCGCCGCGTCTTCGATGCCGATGAGCCCGCCGAGGCAGAGCGGCGGCTCCGAACGACCAACGGCCTCGAGCGGCTCAACAGCGAGATCAAGCGACGGAGGGGGGTCGCCACGCTGTTCCCGAACGAGGCTTCGCTTTTGCGCCTCGCCCCTGCCGTCCTCTCCGAGATCAGCGATGACTGGGAAACCGAACGTGCCCGCCCGTGGTCCGCCAACCGACTGGGGAGAACTGGTGCAGGCCGATGACGCCGAAATGTCTTTTAAGCGTCACCCGACGAGCTGCCCGCGAGAAGAGCGGTTTCAAGGCCGATCTGCGCCGACGCTTGCCGAAGGTCTATTGGCCGACCTGACCTTCGGCCCGCGAGGCGGTGCACATCGTCTTCGCGAGCGAGTTGGTGAAGCCGACATGCGGCCCCGGCTCGCACAACTGCTCGCCGTACCGAACGGGTGACGCGCCCTCTGAAAGTGGCGACGCTGGCTGGTGGCAGGTCAAGTCTTCAAGCCCGCCGCCACTCCGATGACCGCGAGAGCGTAGGCGGACGGCTCCGGCACGACTTGGATTTGGGAGAGCGTGAAGTCGGCCGATGTGGCACTCGGAGAGAAGTTCATGGAGATTGATTTCACGGTATTCGTGGACAGGTTCAGGCCACTGAGGTTGCTGAAGTTTGAGATCGCGAATTCCATGACATACGGATTTTGTGCCACGGCGAGCGTCTGCGTGAGCGAACCGGTCTGGTCGTTGGCGGCGGTGATCGTGACTGTAATGGGAATCGTCCGCGTTTCGCTGTAGTCGCCGTCCACAAAGTTCAGAAGAATCGAGTCAACGAGGCCAAGTTGCGTGTTCAGGCCTGCGCCATTCGCGTTGTATGTCAGGGTCATCGTGCCGATGACGCCGTTCCCAGAGATATATGCGAACTGCTGGTTCGGGGCATCGACGGCTGCCTGGACGTTCCGCGTGCTGCCCGATAGTCCGCTTACCTTTTGGATTTGCACATTGCGCGATCCACCAAGCACCCCCGTCAATCCGGTTTGCGTTTCACTCGATGTGAGCGTCGGCGGGGCTGCCGCGGTGATGTTCAGATCGGTCGTTCCCGCACTGAACTGATCGATCGTGATGAACGTGGCGTGGGCCGGGACGGACGTGCCGAAAGCGAGGAGTGTGCCAATGGCGAAGATGATTCGATTCATAGTGCAGGCTCCACGAAATATCGAGTTCGCTCGAATGCTCAGAGGAATTTAAGAAGAATGAGGCGGCGTTTCAATTGAGTTCTGCACAAAGTGACGAATCGGAATGAAACAGGGACGAATCGGGCGCGGGCTGGGACGAATCGGGATTGAGCAGGGACGAATCGGGCGCGGGCTGGGACGAATCCGCGGCGCACCTATACTCCGCCGCGCTCGAGAAACGCTGATCGTGGTGTGATCTCGAGTCCGGTTTTTGATCTCACGGACGTGCCGACGGCTGCCCCTCACCGCTCTCCCGTGCTCGGCTGTGCGCTGCGATTGCCGTGCCCGCGGTGCAGCAGCGGGCCGCTCTTTCGCGGGCTCGCGCAGACGCACGACGCGTGCAGCCACTGCGGGCTCTCGTTAAGCGTGCGGATCACGCTCATCGACCGCGAAGTGCCGAGTTATTTTCAGAGTCTCGAGCACCTGCTGCGATACAGTGCCCGTACGCCCTTCGCGCTGGAGCGGCTCTCCGTGGTCCGCGGCGAAGACGGCCGCATCGCCCGCGTCCGCTACGTGCTCCCCCGACGCTGGGTCATCCTTTGGGCGGCCAACTGGGTCGGCCCGGGGCGCGGGCGGAAGTCCACGCGGCCGGGCGCCAACGGCGTCGTCGAACTCTCGCCGTTTGACTTCTTGGGCCGGCTGGCCGATCTCGTGCCGCCACCGCGAAAGCATCGGCATCGCTACCACGGCGTCTTCGCCCCGAATCACAAGCTCAGGTCGGCAGACATGCGGCGGCCGAAGATGCCACCGGCGACTGCTGCGACTCACACGACAAACCGCGCTCTCACGACACCTCGCGGATTGCCTGTCGAGCCTCCGGTGAGTCTCTCCCGCCCGTGGCCCGCCGACCGCCTGAGACGAACTCGTGCAAACCGATGACGATCACGACGTCTTTCAAGCGTCGCCCGACGAGTTGCCCGCGATCGACATCCACGGCCTGTGACCCCTGCCGGACTCGGAAAGACTCCGCGCCGACGACAGAAAAACGCCACTGGCCGGGCTTTTCTTTCGGCGTCCAGGTCGACCGGCCTGCGGAAATCCGGATTTCCGAACGACTCGGCAGTCCGCGGTAGCCGATCCCGTAGCGGACCGCTACCTAGAAGTGGAATGCGTTCCGTGGGATGGTAGGGTGTTCCCAAGGCCACTTTGGCCGTCACCTTTTTGGATTGACATTCCATGGTCAGCACTCGCAGCCTCCTGCCTTCCGTTCTCTCCGGCTTCACTCGCGAGCCGACCCCGGCCCGACGTCGGCGAAACGTCCTCTCCCGTGCCTGTAGCCTCGCTGCCGAGCCACTCGAGCGTCGCGATCTCCTCGCCGCGTTTTTGAAAATCGAAGGCATCGCCGGCGACTCGACCGATCCGGGGCACGACGACTGGATCCTTATTAGAGCGGCGACTCCGATCTTTAGGTCGATACCCGGGGGAGCCGTCGATCAGCAACGCCCGAGAGGTGAGACGAGTCTTGGAGAGGTAACCTTCACTCGACAGTTGGACAGGAGTTCGCCGCAGCTGATGGAGGCATGCGCCTTGGGGAGATTCAACGAGAACATCGTGGTTCACTTCACCATTCCCGTGAGCGGAACAGAGGTGCCGTATCTGACGTACGAGTTCCATGATCTCGCTTTCGCCAGCTACGCCGTCCACGCGGAGTCGTCCGGCCCTGAGATGACGACGGAAACGTTGAAACTCACCTACAAGAGCGCCGAGTTGCGGTCCTTCCGGGTGAATCCCGACACGGGGGAGCAGACCAATGAGGTCCTCATTGTGCAGGCACCACCAACCGTGGGCCTCTCCTCGACGACCGTAGCTGAAAAAAGCCGGGCCGGCACTGTCGTCGGCCGGCTCTCCACGCCTCATGGGTACACGAACGAAACGTATGCCTACAAGCTTGTGGCGGGGGCGGGGTCGCGGGACAACGGCGTGTTCAAGATCGTCGGCGATGAGTTGCGGACGAGGTTTCCGCTCAATTATGCCGCACGCAAGTCGTACTCGATCCGCGTCCAGTCGACCGCGAGCGACGGCAGCACCGTGGTGAAAACGTTCACGATCGGAGTGGTGAAGGCGGCGGCTGCGGTCCGGCAACAAGCGTTCGTGTTGCACCGATAGTCGGACCGGCGGACCGTGCTTGCCGAGAAGACCGAGCACCACGGTGGCGAGCACGCCGTGCGCGGCGGCGACCTAAGCCAGCGCGGGCCGGAGACCCCGACGTCGACACCGTGCGACGTCGACACCGTGCGACGCGAATTGCGACTCCGCAGGCACGTCCGCGCCGGAAAGCCCCTCGCCGCACGAAACGCCGGAACCCGCGGCCACCACTGTGGTTCCCGCGGGTTCCTCGCACATCAGGCCGGTCTCGAAAAACGGCACTCTCGAAAAACGGCACAGTGGGCGAGGACAGTGGGCGATATAGGACTCGAACCTATGACCCCTAGCTTGTCGAGCTAGTGCTCTAACCAACTGAGCTAATCGCCCGGGTCGGCCCGGCGGACGCAGTCGCCGAGACTCCGAGAGTTTCACGCCGAAAACGGGCCCAGTCAAGGAAGGGGCGTTCGGCCCGGCACACGCTGGTGCGGCGGGTGCGTGTCGCGCCAGCGGGACGGGGGGATCGCCCGGGGATCGGCCCAGAGGCCGCGCCGGGATTTCTTCGCCTCCTCCTCGGCGGCCACGAGATCCGGGTCGGGGGAGAACCCGCCGAACACCCAGGCATGACCTTCCAGCACCATCTCCCGGTTGATGTTGCGGCCTACCCTGGTGGTCGTTGATCCGTCCGATGAAGCGTCGAGGAAGAGCGTGCCGAGCAGGCGTCCATGCTGGTCGCGGCCGCGGTCCACCACCCGCACGCCGCCTCCAGCGAGCTTCGTCTCGAGGGCCGCCCGCGCGGTGCGGCCGTGGGGCTGGTCGAACTCGGGCGCGTCGATCCCCACCAGACGAATCTTCTGCAGCTGCCCCTTCTCGTCGGTGCAGGTCACCGTGTCGCCGTCGTGGACCGTCCGCACCCGCCAGAGCGGCCGGCCCTGGGCATCGTGGAGCGGACACTGCGGGATCGATGAGACGATCGCCGCCACGACCGCCGCGATGAGCACGTAGGCCACCTTCAGCTGCCGGGGCAGCCCTCGGGGCGGCGGTGGAATTCGGAATCGCCGCCTCGTCATGCCGAAAGAACCCTCATGGTGGCCGCGTCTTGCCGCTCGTCAGCCGCTTACCGATACTCTCGTTTTTATCTCCCGAAGGTTCCCCATGCCCAGCGTCCGCCTGCCCGACGGTTCCGTCCGAGACTACTCCGCCACGATGCGGCTCTCGGAGATCGCGGCCGATCTCCGCCTGCCCGACAAGGGAAAGAAGGCACCCGTCGCGGCGGTCGTGGGCGGCAAGGCGACCGGGCTCGACGCGACGCTGCCGGAGACGGCGGCCGGCGAGGCGGTCGATCTCGAGTTCGTGAGGGCGGGAGACCCGCGGGCGTTGCCGGTGATGCGGCATTCGGCGGCGCACGTCATGGCCCGCGCCGTGATGCGGCTCTTTCCGGGCGTCGAGCTTGCGTTCGGGCCGACCGTCGGGGCGGGCTTCTACTACGACATGCGGGCGAGCCGGCCGATCACCGACGAGGACCTTCCGGCGATCGAGGCGGAGATGAAGCGGATCATCGACGCCGACGAGCCGTTCGAGCGGGTGGAGGTTCCGCGGAACAAGGCGGTCGAGATCGTTCGCGACCTCGCGCAGCCGCTGAAGGTCGAGCACGTCGAGACGGGCCTCGCCGGCCGTCCCACGCTCTCCTTCTATCGGCAGGGGGAGTTCGTCGACCTCTGCCGAGGGCCCCACGTGCCGAGCCCAGGCTGCATCGGCGCCTTCAAGCTCACGAACATCGCCGGCGCCTACTGGAAGGGGGACGCCGCCAACGCCCAGCTCCAACGGCTCTACGGCACGGCCTGGTTCAGCCAGGCCGATCTCGACGCGCACTTGGCGGCGGTCGAGGAGGCGAGAAAGCGGGACCACCGCGTGCTCGGCAAGCAGCTCGACCTCTTCACCACGAGCCCGCTCGTCGGCTCCGGGCTCGTGCTCTGGATGCCGAAGGGGGCGACCGTGCGGGCGACGCTCGAGAGCTTCGTCCGCGATGAGCTCGCGGCGCGGGGCTACGAGCCGGTCTACACGCCGCACATCGGCAAGGTCGATCTCTACAAGATCTCGGGCCACTACCCCTACTACGCCGACAGCCAGTTCAAGCCGATCGCGATGAGCGACGACGAGCAGTATCTGCTCAAGCCGATGAACTGCCCGCACCACACCATGATCTACAAGGCGAGGCCCCGCAGCTACAAGGAGCTGCCGCTGCGGCTCGCGGAGTTCGGCACGGTCTACCGCTACGAGCAGTCGGGGGAGCTCGGGGGCATGACGAGAGTCCGCGGGTTCACGCAGGACGACGCCCACATCTTCTGCACCCCCGAGCAGGTGGAGCAGGAGGTCGAGGGCTGCATCGACTTCACGCTCAAGGTTCTCGAAAGCCTCGCCTTCGAGAACTTCCGCGTGCGGCTCGGGTTCCGCGATCCCTCGAGCGACAAGTACGTCGGGCCGCCCGCGCGGTGGGACGAGGCGGAGGCCGCGATCGAGCGGGTTGCGAAGCGGATGAACCTGCCGGGCTGCGAGCCCGAGCCGGGGGAGGCCGCCTTCTACGGCCCGAAGATCGATTTCGTGGTGCACGACTCGCTCGGCCGCGAGTGGCAGCTCGGCACCGTGCAGCTCGACTACAACCTGCCGAGCGCCGAGCGGTTCGCGCTCGAATACATCGGCGCCGACAACGGCCGGCACACGCCCGTGATGATCCATCGGGCGCCGCTCGGCAGCATGGAGCGGTTCGTGGGCGTGCTCATCGAGCACTTCGCCGGGGCGTTTCCCTTGTGGCTGGCGCCCGAGCAGGTTCGCGTGATCCCGGTGAGCGAGAAGAGCGAGGCCTACGCGAAGGGGGTGAAGCAGCGGCTTGAGGCGGCGGGCCTGCGGACGGGGATCGACCTGGCGGCCGAGAAGCTCGGCGCGAAGATCCGCACGGCGCAGCTCGAACTCATCCCGATGATGGTCGTCTGTGGTCCGCGGGACGAGGCGGCGGGTACCGTGAGCCTCCGCGACCGCGTCGATGGTGATCTCGGCGCGATGCCGCTCGACGAGGCGGTCGCCAGGCTCCGCGACGAGTCCGCCCGCCGCGCCGTCCGCCACAAGCCGAAGCCGCTCGCGATGCCGGGGGGCGACGCCGCCGAGGAGACGGGCGAGGAGTATTGATCGGCCGAGGATTCTCGAGCGGCCGACCGCGAGCCATGCCCCGCTACACCCTGCTCGAACATCACGATGCGCCCGACGACCCGGCGGGGCTTCACTACGACCTCATGGTCGAGGATGGCGACGCCTGCCGCACCTGGCGGCTCCACTCGCTGCCGCCCGCCGGGGGCGGGGAAGTCACGGCCACGGAGATCGCGAGGCACCGGCTCGCGTGGCTCGACGCCGTCGAGGAGGAGGTGTCGGGAGGGCGGGGCACCGTGCGACGAATCGCCGCGGGAGAGTGTTCTCCCACGACGGGAGTCGCGGTCGGCTTCGAAATCCACGGCGGTCCGTTTGCCGGAAAAATCTCGATCGTGCCCGCACCGTGAGGCGAGGTCGCTGTGGGGGCGGCGAGGCCGCGGCCGCCGTGAACTACGCGAGATGACGCCGCGGATCGTCACCGCGAGCCCCGTTGTCGCGGATCGGCCGAGCCGCCCGGCCACCTACCGTCGACGATCGCCTCGGGCGCGAGCTTCGTCGGATCGATCACGACATGCTTCACCTTGCGGCGATTCCAGGTGTAGGTGACGTGCACGAGGCCGTCCGTGGTCTGGATGATGGCCGGGTAGGAGTATTCGCCGGGGGCGTCCTCGAGCACGAGCGCGGCCTCCCAGATCGTGCCGTCGCGACTTGCGGCCAGATTGAGCGGCGTCCGCCTGCCCCCCCACTCCCCGGGCGTGCCGGCGACGTGGTTGTAGACGATCAGGTGCGTGCCGTTGGCGAGCGTCACCGCGTCGGTGCCGCTGTTGTTGTTGGGCAGGATGCCGAGCGACATCTCGCCCCAGGTGACTCCGCCGTCGTCGCTCCGGATCTCGAACACGCGGTCTTGCCGCGATCGGCCGATCGCCAGCAGCCGCGTGCCCCCAAGGGACAGGATGCTCGGCTGGATCGCCTGGATCTTCACGCCGTCGTTGACCGGGCCGATCTTCCGCCAGGTCGCCCCGAGATCGTCGGTGCGTTCGAAGTGCACCGACCACTTGCTTTGCCGCTCGGGCGTCTCGTGGCTCGAGGGGCAGAGAATGGCGCCGTCGGGCAGTTGCACGGGCTTGTTCTTGATGGGTCCGAGAATGCCGTCGGGCAGCCTGCGGGCCGCCGACCAGGTGAGGCCATCGTCGGCCGACGTCTTGAGCTCGCCCCACCACTCGGCGGGGCTGGGGCCGACCTTGTAGAAGAGCATGAGCGGACCTTCCTGCGTCTGGAAGAGCACGGGGTTCCAGGTGGGATGCCGCGAGCCGTCGGGCTGCACGCCGTTTGCGACCTCGCGGCTGGCCGTCCAGCCGCCGCGTTCGAGACGCGACACCCGGATGCAGACGTCGGGGTGCTTCTCGTGCGT
This sequence comes from Pirellulales bacterium, assembly GCA_044337015.1. Classification (GTDB taxonomy): domain Bacteria; phylum Planctomycetota; class Planctomycetia; order Pirellulales; family UBA1268; genus UBA4655. Next base: position 28,763 of record JBIIOJ010000002.1, on the reverse strand, counting down.
GCCGCCGAACCAGGCGGCGACGAGGCCCGCGGGCGTCTCCGCGATCGTGGTGGCGTGGATCTGCGGGTACGGTCCGAAGTCGTAGATGAACTCCGAGCGGACACGGGGGTTGGCCAGGAAATAGAAGCGTCCATTCTCGGCGCCGCCGAGATAGTCGTCCGCGCCGTCGCCGTCGAAGTCCACCGTGGCAGGGCTCACGTCGTGCCCCTCGATATTTTTCCCGGCGAGCGGTCCGGTGTTCCGCATCACCCAGCCGCCATCCCGCGTGCCGACTTGCAGCAGGACGTCGGCGTTGGAGGAGTTGAGCAGGAGATCGAAGCGGCCGTCGCCGTCCCAGTCGGTGACGCAGAGCTTGCGACGGCCGCTCCCCCCGGCTTGAGCCGTATTGAGCCGAAGCGGACGGCCTTCTTCGTCCACGAAAGCCCGGCGCGGGTGCTCGAGCACGAGCGCGCCATCACGCCTCGCCCGCCTGAAGAATGCGAGGTATCCATCGGTGTCGAGGATCGCGAGATCGGGCAGCCCGTCGCGGTCGAAATCGTGCACGAGCGGCGTGGTCCGCCACTGCGTCAGCAGGGCCTTGCCGGAGGGCTTCAGCCAGCCCCAGGCGAGCGTCGGCTGCGGGCCGTCCCATGCCACCTCGACCGGCCGGGCGGAGGCGAGCTGCGGAGACGTGCGGGTTCCCACGTTGCGGAGCCACTGCACTTCACCGGTGATCGAGTTGAGCACGATGTCGGGCAGCCCGTCGACGTCCCAATCGGCGATCGACAGCGTCGTGTAGCCCCACTTCGCCTCGGCGGGCCCCTGGATGCTGCGGTTGCCCGCCATGATCCGAAACACCTTTCCGCCAGCTTCGAGCCGCCGCGGGGCTGCCCATTTCGGCTGCCCGGCCCCGGGGCCGCCGAGGTTCTCGAACCACTCGATGAAGCCGGCCGTGTTGCCGCTGACGATGTCCTGGTCGCCGTCGCCGTCCCAGTCGAATCCGACGGGCGTGGCGAGCGCGCCGCACTTGAGCGTGTCGGCCTCCTGCCGGAAATACCGCGGCTGCGCGAAGACGGGCGTGTCGTCGGCCGCGAGGGTGCCCTCGTTTTCCACCAGGGCCACCCGGCCGTCCTCGTCGCCCACGACGAGATCGAAGTCGCCGTCCCTGTCCCAGTCGAAGGCCACCGGCACGATCATCTCGAGTTCCATCGAGACCTGGTTCCCGGCGGCGTCCTTCACGCGGCGGCCCGCGGCGTACCGCGGCTCCGTGCGGCTGCCGACGTTTTCGAAGTAGGTGAACGAGTCGAGAAACTCCCCGCACAGGAGGTCGAGGTCGCCGTCGCCGTCGAAGTCCACGAAGTTGGGGGACGGGCAGCCGAAGACGTCGAGCCGCTCTCCGCCGGCCTCGAGAAAAGTCGGCTCATCGTAGGCGGGCCGGTCGTTGGTGCCGGTGTTGCGGACGAGGTAGATCCAGCCGTGCAGCGGGCCGTTGGTCCACTCCCCCTTCTCGTTCCACGCGTCGTCCCAGCCGTAGTCGCTCCAGTCCTCGACCGCCACGACGAGGTCGAGGTCGCCGTCGCCGTCGTGGTCCACGTATCGCCACTGGTTGTGCCGCAGTTTCGGGCTCTTTGGCTGCGTGCCCGTGGACCTGTGGAAGTCGGCGGCGAAGGGCAATGCGACCTTCCCGGCGACGCCCGCTTTCAGGAAGTCGGGATGCTCATGCCCAGGCGTGAGCACCCGCATGCCGCCGGCGACATAGCTGGGCGTGGCGTAGGCGGCGGTGTCACCGATCCGGCGGGCCGGCTTGAACACGGGGAACTTGTTTTTTGCCGTGTCGCCCACGGCGTTCTCGAACAGGTAGACGCCGTTGCTCGGCTTGTCGTGGCAGGAGACGACGAGGTCGAAGTCGCCGTCGCCATCGGCGTCGCAGGGGGACGGCCAGGCCCAGAGGCCGACGCCGAGATCCACCGCGAGGCCCGGATGGTTGTAGGGGAGCGGTTCGAGCGGCCGCGCGGGCTTCTGTCCGAGAGCTACGATCGCGATCAGCAGGGCGGCGAGCGGCAGGCGATCGTTCATGCGGTTCAAGGACTCGAACACATCGACGCTTCTTCTCAGATCTCGCCGCGGTCGAGCAGGCCGTCGACGAGTGCGGCGCGGGTGTCGATCGAGGTGAGCGAACGCTTCGCGTCGGGCTTCGCGAGGATCTCGCGGAGCTTCATGAGCCGCCGTCCGCCCGACTGGGAGTCGTAGCTGTTCAAGGCGATCGTGAACCGCTCGTCGGGCTTCGCCTCGCGGCCACGGTGGAGCACCTGCGTCGGCGTGCCGCCGGCGTCGAAGTGGATCGTGAAGGGCCAGAGCGTGCGGTCCGACTTCTTTTCCTTTGCGTCCTCGGCGACCACCTCCGCGAGTTCCTTGGCCGAGAGCTCGGCCGTGACGAGCAGGTTGTCGTAAGGGAGGATCTTCCAGCAGTCGGCGACGGTGAGTTCACCGGCATCGACCCGCTCAGTGCCGAAGCTGCCGTGGAAGACGCCGTCCACCGGATGCTGCCGCTTCGCGAGCACCGCCGCGAACACGTCGCAGAGCAGGTTCACGAGTTGACTGCTCCGCCTGCCGCCGCCGGCGATCGGCTCCTTCACGCGGCAGACCGTGCGGGCGAGCTCCTCGTCGCTGCGGGCGAGGTCTCCCCGGGCGGCCTGCATCACGGCCGGATCGAGGGGGAAGCGGTCGTCCATGAGGAGCGTGAAGGCTCGCTTGTCGACGAGCTTCCGCGTGGCGAGGTCGAACGTGAGGTCGACGCGGCCGCAGTGGATGCCGTGGTAGCTCGCCTGCGAGCAGAGCACGTCGTCCACCTGCCAGGTCGGACGATTCTGGTGGGAATGGCCCGCGAGGTAGACATCGACCCCCTTCGCGGGTCCGAGCAGCTCGCGGACGGGATTGGCGTAGTCGTCCTGGAACTTCCATCCCATGTGGCCGACGACGACGACCGCATCGGCACCCTCCGCCTTCGCCTCCGCGACCGACTTCGCCATCGCCTCCGCGGGATCGGTCGCCAGCACGCCACCGAGCGTCTCCTCGGGCAGCCAGAAACCGAGGCCGGGCGTTATGAGGCCGACGATGGCGATCCGGAAGCCACCCACGTCCTTCATGATCCACGGCCGCAGCTTGCCCCAGGCGGCATGGAGCGATTCCGGCGGCTTGCCCGCAAGCTCGAGGTTCGCCGTGAGGACGGGAGGGGTCGATCGGGCGATGTTCGCCGCGAGCGGCTCGGGGCCCCAGTCGAAGTCGTGGTTGCCGAGCACCCAGGCGTCGTAGCCGAGCTCGTTGAAGAGGTCGATCATGAGGCCGCCCCGGCTCTCGAGGCTCACGGGCGTTCCCTGCACGATGTCGCCCGCATCGACCAGGAGCGAATGGGGTGATTCCCGCCGCCACTGCCGGATGCAGCTAACGCAGCGGGCGAGTCCGCCGACGTCGGAGAGACCCTCGTAGGTCTTCGTCGGGAGGATGTTGCCGTGGAGATCGGTCGTGTGGAAGACCGAGACGGTGCGGGCGCGGCCCGCCTCCACCGCCGCGAGCACCTCCGGCGGTGGGGCGAATGCGGCCGAGCCAGCCAGGGCGCCGGTCGTCGAAAGGAACATCCGGCGGGTGTAGCGTGCCATCGTTCGACGCTCCTCTGTGCGGAAGCATAGGGATTCCGCCGGCGGCCTGAAAGCGGCTCCGGGCGACTGCCGCCGGGGGCGTATCATGGGGCGACCTGCGATACCGTGCCTGCCGACCGAGGAGAGTTTCCCATGAAGCCCCGTGAAGTGCTCGCGATGTGCCGCGAGAAGGAAGTGAAGGCCGTCGACCTGAGGTTCGTCGATTTTCTCGGGGCGTGGCAGCACTTCACGATTCCCGTCGGGAAGCTCGAGGAGGACGTCTTCGAGGACGGGCTCGGCTTCGACGGCTCGAGCATCCGCGGCTGGCAGGCGATCAACGAGAGCGACATGCTCCTCGTGCCGGTGCCCGATACCGCGTTTGTCGATCCGTTCACGGCGGTCCCCACGCTCGTGATGGTCTGCAACGTGCAGGACCCGATCACCCGCGAGGACTACTCCCGCGACCCCCGTCACATCGCCCGCAAGGCTGCGAACTATCTCAAGAGCACGCGGATCGCCGACACCTGCTTCATCGGGCCGGAGGCAGAGTTCTTCGTGTTTGACGACGTGCGGTTCGACCAGAACGCCCACGAGGGCTACTTCCACCTCGATAGCGTCGAGGCGGAATGGAACCGCGGCCGCGAGGAGCTGCCGAACCTTGGCCACAAGCTGCGGCACAAGGAGGGCTACTTCCCCTGTCCGCCGTCGGACCAGCTGATGGACCTCCGCAACGAGATGATGCAGACGATGATCGCCTGCGGCATCGATGTCGAGGCCCAGCACCACGAGGTGGCCACGGCCGGGCAGTGCGAGATCGACATGCGGTTCCAGGAACTCGTCCGCATGGCCGACCAGATGTGCCTCTACAAGTACATCGTGAAGAACGTCGCCCGTCGCCACGACCGCACGGTCACGTTCATGCCGAAGCCAATCTACGGCGACAACGGCTCCGGCATGCACACCCACATCTCGCTCTGGAAGGAGGGGCAGCCGCTCTTCGCCGGGACGGGCTACGCCGGGCTCTCCGACATGGCGCTCCACGCGCTCGGCGGCATCCTCGCCCATGCACCGGCGATCCTCGCGATCACGAACCCGACCACCAACAGCTACAAACGGCTCGTGCCGGGCTACGAGGCGCCGGTGAACCTCGCCTACTCGCAGCGGAACCGCTCGGCGAGCTGCCGGATCCCGATGTACTCGGCGAGCCCGAAGACGAAGCGGATCGAATTTCGCTGCCCCGACCCGACCTGCAACCCCTACCTCGCCTTCTCGGCGATCCTCATGGCGGCGATCGACGGCATCCAGAACAAGATCCATCCCGGCGAGCCGCTCGACCGCGACATCTACGACCTCCCGCCGGAGGAGCTCTCAAACGTGCCGAAGGCGCCGGGCTCACTCGACGAGGCGCTCGCTGCGCTCGAGCGGGACCATGAGTTTCTTCTTCGCGGCGATGTCTTCACCGACGACGTCATCGCGACCTGGATCCGCTACAAGCGGGAGAAGGAGATCGCGCCGATGCGGCTGCGGCCGCATCCGTATGAGTTCTGCCTGTACTATGATGCTTGACCGGCCGCGCCCGCGGGCCGGTGTGATGCTTGACGCGGCTCGCCCGCGGGCCCGTGTGATGCTTGACGCGGCTCGCCCGCGGGTCAACGGATCGAAGGAGCCCAGGCATCGGTGAGGTGGTGCATGATGCCGGCGACCGCCCCCTGCCTCTTGCTCGAATTCGTGGCGACGATCGTGCAGTCGGAGAGCGACGCCATGAGCGTCCGCTGCCTCACCCGGTCGAGCACCCGCGAGAATCGGTCCGGCGAGCCTGCCAGGAGCTGCCCGTGCACGAAGAGCGTGGTCGGATTGAAGATGTTGATCACGGCGCCGATCGCGATCGCGAGATACTCGATGACCGTGCGGAGCTCGTGCTGAAAGTCGGCGTCCCGGGTCTCCAGGAGCGCCGCGGCCTCGGCGGGCGACACCGGGCGGCCCAGCTTCTCGGTCATGAGCCGCACGAGCGCCGCGTCGGTCGCGAGCGTCTCCAGGCAGCCGCGGTTGCCGCAGCCGCAGCGGATGCCGTCGGCCGCGGCGGTGATGTGGCCCACCTCGCCCGCCAAGCCGCTGTGGCCCGAGAGCAGCCGTCCGCCGCTCATCACGCCCAGACCGAGACCGATGGATGCGTCGAGCACCGCGAAGTCGTCGAGATCGCGGGCGTCGCCGGCCATCCGCTCGCCGAGCACGAGGCCGTCGCTCTCCTGCACGAGGACGCATGGCACCCCGAGCCGGCCCTCGAGGTCGCGGGCCGGATTCCGCTTGTCGAGCAGGTGGAGGTTGGGTGAGAAGACGATCTCTCGGAGCCGGTTGTTCACGAGCCCCGGCACGCTCACGCCGACGCCGTGCACGACCGCCTCGCCGCCGGTCAGCCTGCGGCAGGCCGCCTCGACTGCGTCGATGAGTTCGGGATATCCCGCCGGCGTCGCGAAACGGACGGTCCGCTCCTCGGCGACCGTGCCGTCGAGGCCGGTGGCGACCACGCAGCAACTTCCCGCATCGATCACGACGCCGAGTACCGCGGCCGATTCGGCCGCCATTCGCACGAGCCTGCCCGGCCGCCCGAGCGACTGCTCGACCGGATCGAGTTCCTCGACGAGTCCCCGCTTCAGGAGCGAATCGACCGCCTTCGACACGGTCGGCGCCGTGAGCCCCGAGGCGCGGGTGAGTGCCGCCCGAGACGAGGGACCGTGCCGCTGGATCGCCTCGAGGAGGCGACGCTCGTTGATCCGCCGCAGGAGCGTCGATTCGACGCGGGGGCCACGATGCTTCATGAGATCGTGCTTCATCGGTTCATCGTGTGGGCGTCAGCGACTGCCGAACCGGTGCACCATCGTGTGCCGGTAGGTCTGTCCGGGTTCGAGCTGCGTCGTCGGCCATTTGGGATGATGGATGCTGTCGGGATACTTCTGCGTCTCGAGACAGACCGCCGACTGCTTGCCGTAGGCCACGCCCCCCTTGCCCTTCACGCTCCCGTCGAGGTAGTTGCCGGTGTAGACCTGGATGCCCGGCTGATCTGAGAGGATCTCCAGCGTGCGGCCGCTTTTGCGGTCGCGGAGGAAAGCCACAGACCGCAGGCTGACGTCGGGCTTCCAGGAACTCACGACGAAATTGTGGTCGATTCCGCCAGGATTCTTGCCGTCGGCGGTCGCTGGAAGCGCGGCGATCGCCTCGCCGAGCGTCGCCGCGGGACGCCGCTCGGGCCGCAGGTCGAAGGGCGTGCCCGCCACCAGCGCGAACTCGCCCGTCGGAATGCCGCCTGCATCGACCGGCAGATAGGTGTCAGCCGCGATCGTGAGTTCGTGGTCGTGGATCGTGCCCGAGCCCTGGCCCGCAAGGTTCCAGTAGGAATGGTGGGCCATGTTCACGAGCGTCGGGCTGTCGGTCGTGGCCGACATCTCCACCCACAGTTCGCCGTCGGGCGTGAGCGTGTAGGTGACGCGGGCCGTAACTGCGCCGGGGTAGCCCTCGTCGCCGTCGGGTGACGTCATCTCGAAGTCGACCGCCGGACCACGGTCGGAGGCCCGGGGCGTCGCCTTCCAGAGCTTCTTGTCGAATCCGACGAGGCCGCCGTGGAGGTGGTTGTCGCCGTTGTTTGTCGCGAGCGTGTACCGCTTGCCGCCGAGTTCGAAGGTGCCTCCGGCGATCCGGTTGGCGACGCGGCCGCAGGTCGCCCCGAAGAAAGGATGGCCGGCGAGGTAGCCCTCGAGCGAATCGAATCCAAGCACGACGTCGACCGGCTTCCCATCCCCTGCCGCCGGCACGAAGAGGCTCGTGAGGATCGCCCCGTAATCGGTGATGTCGGCCCGCCAGCCCCCCGGCACCTCGAGCGTGTAGAGCGAGACGGGCCGTCCATCGGCGAGCTTTCCAAAAGGACGCTTCACGGGAGCACGAGACGACGTCGTCATGGGTTCGGAGGCCTCCGAAGAACAAGCGAAGGGAATGCAGAGCATGAATCCCAACGCGAGAGCGACGTGCCCGGATCGCGGACCGGGCTTCGAACGATGGTCGATCCTATTCCGGTGATCCATGGAAGGGCTCCTGCGTGGGAAATCGGTTTCCTTGAAGGTTTCTTAACGACGCTTAGAATAACGATCGATCGGCTGATGTGAAGGGTTGCCCGTGAATCTTCCGAATTCGAATCAGCATCGACACCGGTTCTTCGCCGCTGGGCTCGCGGCGATGCTCGCCGGGCAGATGCCGTCGGTCTGCGGCGTCGCGATCGCGGCAGGCTCGATCGATTTTTCCCGCGACATCCAGCCGATGTTTGCCAAGCGATGCGTCGCCTGCCACGGGCCGGCCACGCAGGAAGCGGGCCTGCGGCTCGACCAGGAGGCCTCCGCCACGGCGAAGCTCGACAGCGGCAACCGGGCGATCGTGCCGGGCGAGGCCGCGGCGAGCGAGATCCTCGCGCGGATCACCTCGACCGACCCCGAAATTCAAATGCCGCCCGAGGGACCGCGGCTCTCGGCCGACCAGGTCGCATCGATCGCCCGCTGGATCGACGAGGGGGCCGAGTGGAAGGAGCACTGGGCATTTCGGCGTCCCGAGCGGCTGGCCGTGCCCACGATCCAGGGCGTCGCGATTCCGATCGACGCTTTCATCCACGCCGGGCTCAAACGCCGCGGGCTGCCCGTTCCGCCGCCGGCCGACCGCAGGACGCTTTTGCGCCGGGCGACCTACGGCGTCACCGGCCTGCCGCCGACCGCGGAGGCGATGCGGGAGTTTCTCGCCGACTCCTCGCCCGATGCCTGGGAGCGGGTCGTCGATCGGCTGCTCGCCTCGCCCCACTACGGCGAGCAGTGGGCCCGCCACTGGCTCGACATCGTCCGCTACGCTGACACGAACTCCTTCGAGCGGGACGGCGACAAGCCACATGCCTGGCGGTATCGCGACTATGTCATCCGCTCGCTCAACGACGACAAACCCTACGACCGGTTCGTGATCGAGCAGCTCGCCGGCGACGAGTTGCCGGATCCGTCGAGCGACGCCCTCATCGCCACCGGCTACTACCGGCTGGGGATATGGGACGACGAGCCCGCGGACGCCCTCCAGGCGAAGTACGACTGGTTCGACGACATCGTGGCGACGACCGGCCAGGCATTCCTCGGCCTCACGATCCACTGCGCGCGGTGCCACGACCACAAGATCGACCCGCTCACGCAGAAGGACTACTACGCCCTGCTCGCCTTCTTCCACAACATCACGCCGATGGGCGGGCGGCAGATGAACCCCGCGTACATAGAGCGGGAGATTCCACTTGCGGACGATTCGTGGCAGGAGTTGCGAAACCGGTCGGAGGAGCGGGAACGCCGCCGCGCCGAAGCCCGCGGGATGATCGACGCGTTGGAGAAGCGGGTGCGCGAGCAGGGAGAGCAGGTGCTCGACGAGCTTGCCCGCAAGGATCTCGCGGCCTGGAAGAAGACGCTCGCCGAGCTCGATACGGAGAAGGCGAACGCCCCCAAGGCGCTCGTCGTCAGCGAGCACGGCCCGAAGCCACCCGAGACCCACGTCTTCTATCGCGGGAACCCGCACGCCGAGAAAAAGCCCGAGCAAAGCGTCGAACCGGCCTTTCCGGCGATCCTCGGAAGCCCGCCTCCCGTGATCCCCGCGCCGCGACCGGGGGCTACTTCCATTTCCAGCGGCCGCCGCACGGCGCTTGCCAACTGGATCGCCTCGCCGGGAAATCCCCTGGCAGCCCGCGTGATGGTCAACCGCATCTGGCAGCACCACTTCGGCCGGGGCATCGTGCGGAGTTCGAACAACTTCGGGTTCGCCGGCGACCCGCCCACGCATCCGGAGCTGCTCGACTGGCTGGCGACGGAGTTCATCGCCGGCGGCTGGCGGCTCAAGGCGGTTCACAAGCTGATCCTCATGTCGCAGGCCTACCAGGCGGCGTCGGCCGCGGACGCGGCGGTGATCGCGAAGGATCCGCTCAACGACGCGTTCTGGCGGTTCGACATGCGTCGGCTCTCCGCCGAGGAGATCCGCGACTCGATCCATGTGGCCAGCGGCGTCTTCAGCCCGAGGATGTTCGGCCCCGGCGTCCGCCCCGACATCCCGCGGGAGGTGATGGCAGGGCAGTCGCGGCCTGGTGACGGCTGGGCAGCCTCTCCGCCGGAGGAGCAGGCCCGCCGCAGCATCTATGCGAAGGTGAAACGGTCCTTGCTCGTGCCGATCCTCGCCGACTTCGACGCCGCCGACACCGACACCTCCTGCCCAGTGCGGTTCGTGACGACGCAGCCCACGCAGGCCCTCGGCATGATGAACGGCTCGTTCCTCCAGGCCCAGGCTCGCATGTTCGCCGATCGCGTCCGACGCGAGGTGCAGTCCCGGCACGGCGACTCCGTCGATGCCGCGGCCAAGACACGTGCCGCCGTTCGCCGCGCGATCGAGATCGCGGTCGTGCGGCCCGCCGCGGACGACGAGATCGCCAAGGGCTTGGCCCTCGTGAACCGTTTGGAAAATGCCGACGGCGTGAGCCCCGCCCGGGCCTTCGAACTCTACTGCCTGATGGTGCTCAACCTCAACGAGTTCGCCTACCTGGACTGACGAGAGAAAACTGACAAGAGAAACGGATCCCTTCATGACGCCGAGTCACGCATCGCACCGCGGCCCCTTCTGCCGGCGCACGCGGCGGGAGTTTTTCTGGGAGGCGGGGGCCTCGTTCACGGGGCTCGCCCTCTCGGGGCTGCTCGACGCCGGCTTCTTCGCGCGGCAGGCCCGCGCCGCCACGGGCACGCCCTTCGCCAACCCGCTCGCCGCCAAGCCGCCGATGTTCGCGCCGAAGGCGAAGAGCGTGATCTTCCTCTTCATGTATGGCGGCCCGAGCCACGTCGACACGTTCGACTACAAGCCCGCGCTCTACCCGCTCGATGGCAAGACGATCAAGGTGAAGACGAAGGGCCGCGGCGGAGATCGGAGCGAGAGCCGGGCCGTCGGTCCCAAGTGGCAGTTCAAGGAGTACGGCCAGTGCGGCAAGTGGGTGAGCGACCTCTTCCCGAACATCGCCAAACACGTCGACGACATCGCGTTCATCCACTCGATGACGGCTGATTCGCCGATCCACGGCTCGGCAATGCTTCAGATGAACTCGGGCAAGATCCAGTCGGGCTCCCCCTGCCTCGGCTCGTGGGTGAATTACGGCCTCGGGAGCGTGAACGAGAACCTCCCCGGCTTCGTCGTCATGCTCGACCCCACGGGTGGCCCGATCTCCGGCGCCAAGAACTGGTCGAGCGGCTACATGCCGGCGACGTACCAAGGCACGATGCTGCGGAGCAAGGGGCCGCCGATCCTCGACCTCGCCCCTCCCGACGACATGCCGCTCGAGGCCCAGCGGGCGATGCTCGACGCGCTTCGCGAGGCGAACACGGCCCACCTGCTCTCCCGCGGCGACAACACGGAACTGGCCGCCCGGATCGCCTCGTACGAGCTCGCCTGGAAGATGCAGGAGCACGCGCCGGAGGCGGTCGATCTCGGGAGCGAGGCGGAGGAGACGAAGAAACTCTACGGGCTCGACAGCCCGCGGACCGCCGACTTCGGCCGCCGCTGCCTGCTCGCGCGGCGGCTCGTGGAGCGGGGAGTGCGGTTCGTGCAGCTCTATTCGGGCGGTGCCCACAACGACGACAACTGGGACGCCCACGACGATCTCGTGAAGAACCACTCGTTCCATGCCGGCAACACCGACCAGCCGGTCGCGGCGCTCCTGACGGATCTCAAGCGGACGGGGCTGCTCGACAGCACGCTCGTGATCTGGGGGGGCGAGTTCGGCCGGCAGCCGACGGCGGAGTACGCGAAGGGGACGGGCCGCGACCACAACTCCTTCGGATTCACCATGTGGATGGCCGGCGGAGGGATCAAGGGGGGCGTGAGCGTGGGCGAGACCGACGAGCTGGGCTCGGCGGCGATCGCTCCCGAGCACGACGGTCGCACCGGCTTCCACGTGAAGAGCCTCCACGCGACCGTGCTCCATTGCCTCGGCCTCGACCCGAACCGTCTCTCCTACTTCTTTGGCGGACTCGACCAGAAGCTCGTCGGCGTCGAGCACGCCGAGCCGATTCACGAGATCCTGGCTTGAATCGGCTCGACACGGGCGAGGGAGTGGACGCGGTACTCGCGGTTGCCGGGCTGCGTGAAGCACTGGTAGCGGCTGCGGAGCCGGGCCCCGAGGCGGAAGACCTGGCCGTTATCGACCCGGAAGATGCTGCCCGGGGGCAGCTGCTCGAGCCGCAGCCGCAATCGGTCGGGCGGGTCGTACTTCGAAAGTGCGATCACGAGATCACGGTCGGTGCAGCTGGCGGCGGTGGGGTTTTGCATCGAGCGGGCGACCGCATCCTGGAGATCTTCCGGCAGGATTGCCGCCGTGACGAACGGGTCGAGGAGCCGCGCGAACTCGCCCTTCCATTCGCGGCCGTGCGGCCGGTGCCGGCGGGACCGCGGCCGCAGGAGCTCCCAGGTCGTCATGTGGGCGATCTCGTGGAGAAGCGTCATGAGGAAGGCGTAGGGGTTGAGATCCTCGTTGACCGTGATGCGGTGGTGTGGCACGCCGCGGGCCGGCGGGCGGTGGTCGCCGAGCTTCGTCCGCCGTGGCGGGCTCAGTCGCACGACGACGCGGTGGGCGCGAAGCAGCGATCTCACCCGCGAGGTGGTTCCGTCGGGCAGCTTCGAGGCGAACTCTTCCACGAGAGCGGTTGTCCATGAATTCCGTCCGCGGCTTCCGCGGTGCCGCGTGCCGGCATCATACTCCCGGGAGGAGTCGCGAGCTGAAGCTGTGCCACGAAGTGTAGTCATGGGCATGAGGGGATGATGGTGGAGAAGCGGATGGCGTTGATCGTGTCGGTCGCAGTGCTCGCCGGATGCGGCGGGCCGGCGGTGAGGCTTCCGAAAGAGTCCGGTCGGCCGTTCGACAAGCAGCATGCAGCCGTCCGCGACGGGCAGTCCTCGCGGATCGTGGCCGACTCACCCCTCGCCGACGACGAGTGGGAATCGCTCCGCGGCCTCGCAGACCTGCGGGAGCTCGTTTTGCGCCGCGGCGTCGCCGATGACGCGAAGGCGGAGATTCTCGCCACACTCCCCGACATCGAGCGGCTCGTGCTTCGGGAGTCACCGCTTTCCGACGCCGGGCTTCAGGAGATCACCCGCTGCCGGCAGCTCACGCACCTGAACGTGCCGCAGGCTGCCTGCACGGCCGCGGGATTGAGGCTGCTACGGGCCGTTCCCAAGCTCCGCTCGCTTCGGCTCGGGGGCCCGAATCTCGCCGGCCGCGAGGTCGGGGAGGCGGTGGCAGAGCTCGCGGCCCTTGAATCGCTGCACCTTATCGACGTGGTGATCGGCGACGAGGGGCTCGACGCGATCGCGGCCTTGCCGGGATTGCAAACGCTCTATCTCGACGGGGCCGGGGTGTCGGACGAGGCGTGGAGCAGGTATTTTCAAAGACATCCGGACGTGCACGTCCACGTGGATCAGGCCCACCACGATCGCGACCCCGGCCGAAATCACGACCGACCCGCGGGGAACTCCACCTCCACGCCAGAGAAACGATGATGACAGCGACGCTCCCCCTTCGCCCCACTGCCGCATGTGCCGCCGCGGCCATGCTCCTCGTGGTCGCCGCAGCCGCGCCCAGGCTTTTGGGGGCGCTTCGCCGCCCCGCCGCGGCCGAGTCGATGGCATCCGCTGCGATCGACTGGCTCTCGACGCTCGATGCCGACCAGAAGTCAAAGGCCGTGCGGCCGTTCGCGAGTCCCTCCCGGACCGACTGGCACTTCGTGCCGAAGAACGACCGCAAGGGGTTGCAGCTCCGCGACATGAACGACCGGCAGGAGGAGGCGGCGCTCGCGCTCGTGCGGTCGTCCCTCTCGCAGGCGGGCTACGACAAGTCGATCACGATCATGAAGCTTGACGAGATTCTGCGCCGGCTGGAAGGCGACAAAGCCAAGAACATCCGCGACCCGAAGCGGTATTTCCTGACGATCTTCGGCACGCCCGCCGACGAGGGTTCCTGGGGCCTGTCGGTGGAGGGGCATCATCTCTCGCTCAACTTCACCGTCCGTGACGGCGTGCTCGTCGATTCAACGCCGCAGTTCATGGGGGCGAACCCCGCGGAGGTGAAGACCACCTTCGACGGCCTGCCCGCCGCTGGCGACCGCGTGCTCCGCGATGAGGAAGTTCTCGCCCTCGAGCTTCTCTCCTCGCTCGACGAACCGCAGCGGGCGAAGGCCGTGATCGCGAAGGAACCGCCGAAGGAGATCCGCGAGGCGGGAGCGGCGCAGCCACCGGAGGAGCCGCCGGCCGGGATTCCTTTCCGGGAGCTTTCGGCGAAGCAGCAGTCGCTCCTGCGGCGGCTCGTGGAGACCTACTGCGCGGCGATGCCCGACGAGGTCGCGGCAGACCGGCTGCGGCTCATCGAGTCGGCCGGTGGTTCGGTCGCGGGGCGGGGCGAGTCGGTACACAGTGAGTCAGTGCATCATGGCTGGGACGACGTCCACTTCGCCTGGGCGGGAAGCCTCGTGCCCGGCGTGGGGCATGGCTACCGGGTCGAGGGGCCGACCTTCTCGATCGAGTTCGTGAACGTGCAGCCCGACGCCGAGGGGAATCCCGCCAACCACATCCACTGTGTCTGGCGGGACCGCACGGGCGACTTCGACCTGCCGGTGAGGTGAGGCTTCACCCTCGAACGGCTCTCCGTGATCCGTCTCCGAGGCCCGGGAGGTTCTGACGATGCCGTCGATCGACACGCTGCTGGCCGCCCACGCCCCGTGGGCCTCCGCCGAACGCACCTGGTCGCTCACGCCCTTTGAACTCTTCATGTGGCTCGACGACCGGCCGCGATATCCGCTGGTCTTTCAGGTCGTTCTCCGGTTCGAGGGCCCGGTGGACGCGACGGTGATGCGCGACGCGTTTCGGTTCGCGCTCGGGCGGCATCCGCTCCTGCGGGCATCGATCGTCGACGACCGTCGCGGCGTCCACTGGCTCGCGCCAGTGTCGGGGTGGAACGAGCTCGAGGTCGTACCACGCGAGTCGCCCCCCGAGCCTGGCCCCGGCTGGATCGACCTGGCCGAAGGATCCGGCCTGCGGGGCCGCATCCGCGAGACCGCGACCGGCAGCGACGTGACGCTCGTCTTCCACCACGCCTGCTGCGATGGGCAGGGGGCGCGGATGTTCATCCAGGATCTCGCCCTCGCCTATGCCGTGCTCCGCGGCGTGGCGACCGAAGACGCCTTCATGAAGCTCGACGCTGCACAGCTTGACTGCCGCGGTGTCCATGCATGCGAGCCGTCGGTGTGGCGGGGGCTGCGTCATCTCCTCCACATGTTCCGCACGCGGCCGTTGCCGACCGTGCCCGAGGCGGGCCTCGCTGCCGGGTCGGCCGTCGACGCGGCTCCGGGCAGCCGCATCGGATTCTGCATGCACACGTTCGACCGCGAGACCGTCCAGTACTTCCAGGATCCGCGCCGGCTGGGCGAGGCGAGCTTCAACGACGTGGCCGTGGCGTTGCTCTTCACCGTGCTCGACAGCTGGCAGCGCAACCAGGGCGTGAAGCCCGGAACCCGCATGCGGATCACCGTGCCGGTCGACCTGCGCGGTCGCGAGCACGAGCGGATGCCGGCGGCCAACCGCTACACCTACCTGTTCGTCAACCGCCACGTCGGTGTCGGCACCGACTGGCCGACCCTGCTGGCCGACGCCCGCCGCCAGTTGCGGCTGCCGCGACAGGCCGCAGCGGGCTCCGACATGCTCTCCATGCTCCACACGTTCGCCCGCTGGCCGCGGCTCATGCGCCGCGGGCTCCACTGGCGGCGCTGCTTCGCTACGGCCGTGCTCACGAACCTGAGCGATCCCTCCCGCCGGCTGCGCAAACGGCTGCCGGTGGATGACGAGGGCTGCATCTGGCTCGACCGCGCCCGCTGCTACGACATGCAGCTGTGCACGCCGCCGCTGCGTCCCTGCACGCACTGGGGATTCGGCCTTTTCGAGTACGCGAACCGCGTCACCGTCACGTTCCGCTACGACACCGACACGATCTCCCCGCCGGCGGCCGCCGGCGTGCTCGCCGACTACGTGGCGGCATGGCGCTCTTGGGCGGAGGAACACCCCTGAAGGCGGAGCCCCGGGCCGCTTGTGAGGCACCACCGCAACTCTTATAACCGCGGTCGCCGCAGGTTGCGGGAACAATCGGAATCGGAGTCCATCTTGATCACACTTCCTCCTCGAACCCTGTTTTTCACCGGTGCGACCGGTCTGCTTGGCTCCTACATGGTCCGCGACCTGCTCCTCGAAGGGCGTCGGCTCGCGGTGCTCGTCCGCCGCGATCGGAAGCGACCCGCGGCGGAGCGGGTCGAGGGGATGCTGCGGGGCTGGGAGGCGGAGTTGGGCCGCCCGCTACCACGGCCGACTGTGCTGGAGGGGGATCTCTCCCAGCCGCTGTGCGGCCTCGACGCGCGGGCGATCGATTGGCTCGGCGACCATTGCGACGAGGTGCTTCACAACGCCGCGAGCCTCACGTTTCGCGGAGCCGACCGCAACGGCGAGCCGTGGCGGTCGAACGTGGGGGGCACCCGGGAGACGCTGGCGGTCGCCGCCGCGGCAGGCTTGCGCCATTTCCACCACGTGTCCACAGCCTACGTATGCGGCCTGCGTTCCGGCACCGTGCGGGAGGACGAGGGCGACGAGGGACAGGAATTCAGCAACGATTACGAGCGGAGCAAGGTCGAGGCGGAGCAGATGGTGCGGGCCGCCGATCACCTCGACACCGCCACGATCCTCCGGCCGTCGATCATCGTGGGCGACTCTTGCACCGGATTCACCTCGACCTACCACGGCTTCTACGCGGCCCTGCGGCTCGGCCACATGCTGCTTACGCGGGTGTTGATCGGCTCGACGAGCGGACCGGCTTTCCTCGCGATGCTCGGCGTCGATCCCGCCGCCGGCAAGAACTTCGTGCCCGTGGACTGGGTGTCGTCGGCGATCGTCCATGCCGTGAGCACGCCGGCCGCCCGGGGCCGCACCTACCACCTCACGAACCCATGGCCCGTGCCGGTCGACATCGTCGGCCGCGTCGTTCAGAAGGCGATCGAATCGTTTTCGCAGGCCGCGCGGCCCGACGACCCCGACCTGCGCGACGGCCTCTGGTTCAACGAGATGCTCGGCGCCGAACTCGACATCTATCGCGGCTACCTGCGGAACGACCCGCTCTTCGACCGCACCAACACTGACGCGATCATGCCGCATCTCCCCTGCCCGGAGCTCGACGAGACCATTCTCATGAAGATGGCCCGCTTCGCGATCGAGCACAACTTCGGTAGCGTGCCGCCGCCTCCCGCGGCCCGCGCGGAGCCGCAGCCCGTGGCTCACGTCGCCGTGAGCTGACACGAAAAATTCGGGACGGCAGCGGTTCTGTTCGGCACGGGCCGTCCCTCATGTCGAGAAAACTCGACGGTATCACAGCTGTCGAGTAAACTCGACACCATGGATTTCGCCGCGTTTTTACGGATCGCCGCCGATTGGAGCCATTGGGATGCCCCGCCCGGGCGGTCCGTGCCGCGGCTGGTTCGGCTGCCGATCGAGTTCCGTCCGGATCTAGCCCTCGTCGTGCAGGGGGTTCGGCGGTCGGGGAAATCGACGCTCCTGCGGCAGCTGATCGACCGCTACAAGCTCGATCGCGAGCGGTGCCTCTTCGTCAACTTCGAGGATCCCCGGCTGGCAAGCGCGCTCGACCACACCACGCTCGACATGATGGTCGAGGCGTTCGAGGCCGACCGCGGCCCCGGCTGCACCTACATGCTCGACGAGATCCAGTGGGTGGATGGATGGCAGCGGTGGCTGCGGTCGCAGCTGGACCGGCCCCGCGGCAGGCGGTTCGTCGTCACCGGTTCCAACGCGCACCTCTTGTCGGGCGAGCTTGGGTCATCGCTCACCGGCCGTCATCATACAGTGGAGGTCTTCCCGTTCGACCTCGACGAATTCCGGCTGGCCAGGCCGGCCGCGACGCTCGGCGACTACCTCGACTGCGGAGGCTTTCCCGCGGTCGTGAAATCGCCCGACCGCGACATGCTCCTGCGGGGATACTTTCAGGACATCGTCGAACGTGACATGCGCGACCGGGTGGCGGCACGTTCGAGCCTGCCGCTGCGGCAACTCGTGCAGATGCTCTACGAGGCTGCCGGCGCCGAGACGAGCGTTCGACGGGCCGCTGCCGCCCTCGGGATTTCCGTCGATACTGCCGGCCTCTACCTCGAGGCTGCCGAGAGCGCGTACCTTGCGATGGCCTGCCCCTTCTTCGCCTGGTCGTCCCGCAAGCGGCTGGCGAGAAATCGGAAGTTCTATCCGGTCGATACGGGCCTGCGTCGCGTGGCCGTGACGGCGACGGGCCGCGATCGGGGCAAGCAGCTCGAGTGCGCGACGTTCCTCTTGTTGCGGCGGCGGTTCGGCCGCGTCTTCTACTGGCGGGGGCGGGGAGAGGTCGATTTCGTCGTCGAGGGGCCTCGCGGGCCGATCCCCGTGCAGGTGAGCTGGGACGAGACGACGGAACGGGCGCGGCGGGCGGTGGACGAGTTTCAGGAGGCCCATCCGACAGCCGCCGAGGCCGTGTTCGTCACCGCCGCGTCGTTCGAGGCGGGTGTTCCCGAGCTGGCCGGGTCGGACGACGACTGATCGCAAGTCAAAGCGCGAGCCGCAGGCCGACGTCGTCGTTGCCCTCGCCGCCCCCGATGATCTTGTTCGGCCCCGGCCCGCCGTCGTCCTCGCCGTCGGGGCCGACGGAGTAGATGAGCCACTCACCATCGGTTCGCTTGGACTGCAGCGGCTGGTCGGCAGTGAACGGGTCGCGGGGCACCGCGAACAAGTCGTCGGGCACGAGGGCCTCGGCCGACTCGGGGAGCGAGCCCGACGCAAGCCGCTCGCGGGTGGCCGCCACGAGAATCTCGGCAGCGCGGTGCAGGGCCCGGCTATTCGCCTGCGAACGCAGGACTCCTTCGAGTGCGGGTGTCATCATGCCCGCGAACATTCCCGCACGTCGTGCTATCACGTCTTTCTCGATCGCGGCTGCCCCACTCTTGGTTTCCGGAAACGGCGTGGATGCGCCGGCCGTCCCACCGGCAAGGTTCCGATACCGGGATAGCACGCTGCGGTAGCCCGTGATCTCGGCCGGCAGCAGAAACGAGCGGTACAAGAACGCCAGGGCCGCTTCGAGGAATCGCGGTTTCGGCTCGAGAGCGTAAAGCCCCTCCTGCGAGAGCCCCGTGAAGCCCTCGGGGTGCAGGGCGAGCTGCGCGATCGTCGCCAGGCCGAACGCCTCCTCGCCGAGGAGAAACCGGTCGTACGCACATGGCGTCGCGACGAAGTCGCGAAACCCGGCTTCGTCCAAGAGCGGCAGATCTTTTTTCTCCAGCCGCGGCAGCACGTCGGTGAGCGCGTCGAGCGCCATCGAATCGATCGCCTGGCCCACGAGGCCGCTGACCAAGATCGGCTCGGACGCGGCGTGGTCGGCGATCTGACGCATCCGCACGATGTCACGGATCGCCGCGGTGGTATCGCCGTCGGCCGCTTCGCGGCGGGCGGCGACCGCCAGGAGCCGGGCCGCGTTCCGCATCGCAGTCAGTTCGGGCAGGAGCATGTCCATCGAGGGCCGCGACCAGTCGCGGGCGAACCGGCAGCCGGGCCGGTCGGCGGCCCGCCGCAGGAGGTCGAGCGTGCCGGCGTGCCGGGCGAGGATCGCGGCCACCTCCGCCGTGCCGACGTCGACCTCGGTCGGATCCATGAGCGGCGAGTTCTCGGCAGTGAGTTCCTTGTCGGCCTCGAGGGCGGCGAACACCCGAAGGTAGAGCGGCTTCGCGTCGTCGTCGGACAGAGGCTGCGGTGGCATGACCGACTCCATCATCTGCGCCGCCTCGACCCGCAGCATCCGCGCCTCGGCCACGACGGCGTTGTCGATGAAGAGGAGCGTGCCGAACGCCACGGCCTCGGCCATCACGGCCATTGCGAAGAGGCCGACGACCGGCCACGCCGCCGCGACGAGGAAGCCGGACGGCTTTCGAGACAGGCCGGCCGTGCGGATCCAAAGAGCCCCGATGATCGCCGCGACACATGCCGTGAGCGTGGGGGCGAACCAGTTCGTCTGGAGTTTCCAGCCGAAGGCGAGCATGCCGGTCATTCCGACCCACGGTAGGAGCGATAGCGGCGGCAGGAGCACGGCTGCCGCCACGAGGAGCCGCCGCAGCCACGTGCGGTCCGTCCGGGCCGCCGCGGCGATGCACGCGGCCGACCAGAGCAGGCAGGCCGCCACGACGGCGAAATAGAACATGAGGTGACCCATCAGAGATGCTCCTCCAAGAGTTTGCGGACCTTGATCCAGTGAACCGCGGGGTGAACGGGCCGTGGAAGGCCGGTTTGGGGGGGCGGGGCGGCTGCCGCCGGCGGTGCCGCGGCCAGGTCGAGCAGTTCGTCGTCCGTCACGCCAGCGGCCCGCAGACGCGCCACGAGCGACGGCGCCGCGGCCGGCCGCAGGGTTGCGGCGACGGCCCCGGCGGACACCGTCACGAAGAGGGCGAGCAAAATGGTGCCAGCCACCAAATATGGATAAGACAGGGAAACGGCTTGCGCAGATTGCCTGGATTTGGTGGCTGGCACCTTTTCTGTGAGCAGGTCGTCCACCGCCATGAGGACACGGTGCCGCAGTGCCGGCGCGGGCTCCTCCGGCAGGCATCGCTCGAGCCGCCGTTCGACCGCGGCCAGCCGGGGATCACCGGAGTCGTTCATGGCCGTACCTCATTGGGGGCGAGGGCCATCCGAAGTTTTTCGAGCGCATAGCGGTAGCGGCTGGCGGCCGTGTTGGCCGAGATGCCGATCACAGCCGCGATCTCGGCGAACGTGAGGCCGCCGTCGATCTTGAGCGAGATCACTTCCCGCTGCACGATCGGCAGCGACGCGACCGCTGCGGCGAGGGCCTCGTCCTCGATCTCGGTCGGCTGCGTGCTGAATCCCCCGGCGTCGAGCCGCTCTTGGCCGAGCCGGTCGAGTGACCGCCGCGCGAGCGACGCCCGCCGGCTTTGCCGGCCGACCGCGTGTCGGAGCATCGTGAAGACGTAGCCATCGAGATCTGCGACACCAGCGAGCTTCTCGCGGTTGCGGGCGAGATCCACGAACAGGTCGTGGACGACGTCCTCGGCTTCGGCGGTGGAGGCGAGCATGGTGAGGGCCGTGCGGTAGAGGCGGACTCCGAGCCGATCGTAGAGGGCGGCGAACGCCTCCCGGTCGCCGGCCGCGAGGGATTGTGTGAGCGGCGTGGGCACCGTTCGACTCCGCGATTCATTCCCGGCGACTGTGTTCAAGATTCAAGGAGCCACTCGGCAAGGAATTTTGTCTGGAACAAAATGGTGCAAAATGGTGCCAGCCACCAAATATGGATAAGACAGGGAATCAGCTTCCGTAGATTGCCCAGATTTGGTGGCTGGCACCATTTTCAGCATGCAAGGCACCCTCGCCCAACAGATCGCGCTCACGACGTACGGCAACGCCTATCTCCGTGGCGAGCCTGGCGTGGACTGGCAGGCTTTCTTTCCGTCGAACAACGCGTTTTCCTGCTGCGAGTTCGTCCGATTCGTGGATCGTGGTGGTCGCGAAGCCGACGCGACGGATACGCCTTATGCTTCGGAGCCCGTGGCCTGGTTCGAAAGGCTCGCTCGCGACGGTGTCTCGCGGATTCGGCTCGTCTGCGGCATCCTCCGTGGCGAGCAACACCCGCGGTGGTTCAACGAGGCGATCACGCCGAAGGGGGCCGACATCTGGGATGCCCGCTGGGAACTCGGCGACCAGAGCCGCCCGGACCAGAAGATCTGGCGGATCACGTACGCCCGGGTCGAGACGGATCAGCCACCGGTGCAGCTGCCGCCCGTGGATCCGGCCGATCTCCGTCGCCGCTTTGCCGCCAGCCTCATGGACAGCCGTGACCTCGCCCGCAGGCACGGTATGGACTGGTTTGCCAAGGCGTTCGACGCCGGTCGAGCGGCGCTCGATGGCACACCCACGGAGATGGCCGGCTACGACCTCGCGCCGGACTCGATCCTGCCACCCGACGCGCGACACCTGCTCGCAGCCGTCCAGGCGTCGTGGGTCTTCGGTGGCATGGGCTCGTGGAACGACGTGGGCTTCGAGGGAGCGGATCACGACATCTATCAGCGGTCTTCGCAGGAACTCTATCGGGCGCTCAACGAAGCCGTGATCGTGGCAGCGAATGCCCTCCCGATTTCCGGCTCCTGATGCGGCCATTTCCGCCCGATTGTGAACGCATCTGGCGTCGGCGGCGGGAGCGATCCCGTGTCGCTCTCGCGCGGCGGATCGCCTATCCTATTGCCAAAGGGCGGCCTGCGATCCCCGTCGTGGCCCGCTCCCGTCCTCCCCAGAGCCGCAGGAAGTCACCGAAACCCATGTCCGACGAAACCCCCGCATCCGCCGCCAAGCCGACCGCCGTCGAGGTCGCCAAGACCGCCAGCAACTACCTCCGGGGCGACATCGCCAAGGAGCTCGCCGACGCCGCCCCCGGCTTCGGCAAGCCCTCGATCCAGCTGCTCAAGAACCACGGCACCTACCAGCAGGACGACCGCGAGGCCCGCAAGGCGGTCGAGGGGAAGAAGAGCGAGCGGCAGGTCTCGTTCATGATTCGTACCTGCGTGCCTGGCGGAAAGCTCACGGCCGAGCAGCTCCTCTCCGCGATCGACATGGGGGACGAGCTAGGCAACGGCACGATTCGGCTCACGACGCGGCAGTCGATCCAGCACCACGGCGTCGTGAAGGGGGACCTGAAGTCGTTCATGCAGCGGGTGCACCAGAACCAGCTGACCACGCTCGCCGCGTGCGGTGACGTCGAGCGGAACATCATGTGCTGCCCCGCGCCGATCCACGGCAACGCCGTCCGCGAGGAGATGCAGGCGAAGCTCGACGAGCTGGCAAGGCACCTCGCCCCGCGGACGCGGGCCTACTACGAGATCTGGCTCACCGATCCCGACACCGGCGAGAAGACGCTCGCGGGCGGCACTGCGAAGGAGGCGGAGGTGGAGCCGATCTACGGCCCGACTTACCTGCCGCGGAAGTTCAAGACGGCCTTCGCGCTGCCGGAGGACAACTGCACCGACGTCTACGCCAACGACCTCGGCTTCATCGTCGTCCACGAGAACGGGAAAATTCTCGGCTACAACGTGATCGCCGGCGGCGGCATGGGCGTGACGCCGAGCGCCGCCAAGACGTTCCCGGCGCTCGCGAAGCGGCTGGGGTTCGTGCCGCCGGAGGACGTGCTCGCGATCGCCGAGGCGATCGTGAAGGTGCAGCGGGATTTCGGGAACCGCACCGACCGCAAGACGGCCCGGCTCAAGTACACGATCCACACGATGGGCCTCGAGAACTTCCGCAAGAAGGTCGAGGAATACTTCGGCAAGCCGCTCGCCCCCTGTCATCCCGCCGACGTCCACGGCTTCGACGACCACATCGGCTGGCACGAACAGGGGGACGGCAGGTTCTTCTACGGGTTCAACGTGGAGAATGGCCGCGTCCACGACAGTGTTGATTCTGGGCGGGGGGGTGAATTCCGGCTGAAAACCGCCCTGCGGCGGATCCTGCGGGACATCAAGCCGGGTGTTCGGATCACCGCCCATCAGAGCCTTCTGTTCACCGACCTCGCGGCGGGCGACCGCGATCGGATCGCGGAGATCCTCCACGCGCACGGCGTGAAGACCTCGGAGGAGATCTCGACCCTGCGCCGCTGGAGCATGGCCTGCGTGGCCCTGCCCACCTGCGGCCTTGCGGTGGCCGAGAGTGAACGGGTGCTTCCCGGGCTCATCGATTCGCTCGAGCCGGAAGTGGCGAAACTGGGGCTCGCCAACGACGCCTTCACGCTCCGCATGACCGGTTGCCCGAACGCGTGTGCCCGCCCCTACAACTGCGACATCGGGATCGTCGGCCGCACGGCGGGCAAGTACACGATGTTCCTCGGCGGCCGTTTGCTCGGCGACCGGCTCAACGAGCACTACAAGGACGTCGTTCCGTTCGAGGATCTCGCGAGAGAGATCACGGCCGTGCTCGCCTGCTACAAGGCGGAGCGGCAAGCCAAGGAGACCCTCGGCGACTTCTGCCATCGCAAGGGAGTCGACGGCGTCCGCACCTGGGCCGACGAATGGCTCGCAGGCGCCCGCGGCGCGTGAGCGGAAACCTTAGCCACAGCGGCGCGTGAGCGGAAACCTTAGCCACAGCGGCGCGTGAGCGGAAACCTTAGCCACAGCGGCGCGTGAGCGGAAACCTTAGCCACAGCGGCGCGTGAGCGGAAACCTTAGCCACAGCGGCGCGTGAGCGGAAACCTAGGGCGCGTGAGCGGAAATCTAGGCAGGCAGGTCGTCCCACATCGGGCACCAGAGCGGCACCCGCGGGAAGAGCATCGACGCGAACTTGATCGCGATCTGGGTCGAGGCTGTGAGACTCCCGGCGGCCGCCGCCGCGGCCGGGTTGCACTGGCCCAGAAGCAGCCTCGCGAGCTCATCGTCGGCGATCTTCAGGTAGCTGCGGCCGACTCGGCCCGGATGCACGGTGGCCGTCCCGTCGGCCACGATGATCGATCCACGGAACGACGGGGCATCGAGACCAAGTTCGACCGTTTCACGGACGCCGGCGGCCGCAAGCCTCTGTCCGACCGACGCCGCGATCGCCTGCAACAGCTTCAGCGGGTTGAAGAGCTTGGCCACGATCATCCGGTCGCCCCCAGCCGATGATCCAGCGGCCTGTCCACCGCCGGACCCGGAAACCGCCCCACCTGCAACAGCTTCGTGGAGCGGGTCGAGGGCGTTCGACTCGTAAACGATCTCCTGCCAGTCGTTCTCGATCGCCTCGCCGCAGACCCGCGCCAGGATCTCCCGCTCGAGCCCGGGAAACTCCGGGTCGGCCATCAGTTCCAGCACGCGGTTGCCTGACTGAATCGCGTAGCCGACGATCCGCGCGGTCGTCTCGTGGAGGTCGTAGCGGTCCTGCCCCATGAGCGCCACGAGGATCGAATCGAACGCGCCCCGGCTGACGAGCCAGCGGGAGTACGACTCGTTGCGGTCGAGCGGTCCGACGAAGCGGCCGGCGTTCTGACGGTAGATCCGGAGGATCGCCGGCAGTTCGACGTGTCGCCACTGCCGCATCGTGATCGGCTCGCCGTCCCGCTGCGGGCCGTCGAGCAGCCGGGCGAGGATTTCGGTCGGACGGCCGACGGTCGAGGTGTCGCGGCCGAGGATGGCCCAGCCGAGCCCCTGGAACGATCCGGCGATCCGCGTCCGCGAAAAGCCGACGTCCACCCCGATCTTCCGCATCCGCTCCTCGGCCGACTCGACGAGCCGGCGACCGTGGCCCGTGCCACGGCATTCCGGCACCAGCGCTATCCGGTCGATCGAGCCGCCCGCGACGGGAGCGCCACCCACGAGAATCTGGCGGGGCAGCACTTCCACATGCCCGATGATCCGGCCGCCGGGCAGCCGGGCCACGAGACGGTTCGCGGCGTCGTGGTCGGGGTGGTCGACAGCCGCGTGGAATTCGGCCTTCGAAGGAGCTGCCGGCAGGCCGGCCAGGAGTTGGAGGATCTCATGCTGGTCGCCGGCCCGTGCGGGGGCGACCCGGCATTCCTCGAGGAGCCACTTTGGCGGCTCGTAATGCGGAATGGTTTCCTGCGGAATGTGCAGGATGGCAGGGCGTCTGGCTTCCGACCGACGTGAAAAGATCGTGGCCGGGCGGATCTCAACGTGCTCGACCGCCATCGGCCGCGATCGGGGCCGGGTCTTCAGGCAGATCTTGGCCGCGGGCTTGGCCTCGGCGGGCTGAACGGCATGCTTCGAGCCAGGCTTCGGCCGCGTTCGGCCTCCGGTGAGCTTAACCGTAGGCGAACGCCGTGACTTGGCACGCTGCATGGCACGTCCTCTCCGTGGAACCGCGAAACAATCCGTTGCCCGTCACATTAGGCAATCTTTTCCGTGTTTTCCAGTAGGAGGAACGGTTTCAGCTCCTTTTCGTTGAAAAAGCACCAGGAAAACTCCCGTGATGAGAGCACTTTCCAGCCGCGGATTCGGGACGCGAGCGATGCCTGGCCTGCGAGCGTTCGTTCCCGGAGGGGCATCGTGAACGCGGCGAGGGCCTCGTTGGCCGACCGAATTTCCGCGCACCGCCGGCGAGCGAGGGCGGGTGTGGGAAACGTGTCGATCCATTGCCATTTCCGCTCGACGAGCCTCCGAACCTCCTCCGGCTGCCCGGCGAGAGGCTCGAGATGCCGCTCCGGGTGAAATGCGAGGTCGCGAAGCAGCCCGTCGGCACGGGCCCGCTCGATGGCCGGATCCTCGCCCCGGCCGGCAGGCAGCCGGAGCGTGCCGCTCACGACGGCGTAACGGGGCGGGTCGCAGCCGGTGAGCCTCCGCACGATGTCGTCGGTGATCTGGTCGTAGGCCGCCCCGCCGATCCCGTGCACGAACAGGTCGGCCACGAGCACCCTCGCGAAGAGCGTCGTGAGGATGGCGCGGGGACGCAGCCGCATCTCGTGCTCCTCCAGCCGCGAAAGGGCGTCGACCCAGCGGGCGGGATTCGTGCCTGGCGAGATCGGCAGTTCGACGCGCACCGTCTCGAGATCCGAGAGCGTGAGGGTGTCGGAGGGTCCGAGATGGGCATAGACCCTCCTCCGCCGGTGGTCATCCTTCGACCAGATCCACCACGGCACCTCGTACCAACTGCCGCCGGAGTCGTCGGCGGGCAGGCAGAGCAGGTCGGGCATCGGTCGGCCGACGCCCCGCTGCCGGTGGCGGCGACGGTAGGCCGCCAGCGACGCGTTGTAGGCCTCGTGAAGTTCGCGGGCGCGAGAGAGCAGGTAGCCGGTAAAGACCATCACGGTCGGCAGCCGCATCATCTCGCTCACCGGGAGCTCGAGGGTGTCACAGCCCAGCCGGCCCTCGAGCGCGTGCCGCGCCTGCGCGATGCCGAGCCCGAGCCTGTGCGATGCGGCGGCCCGCTCCACGACGAGCGGCCACCATCGCCGCAGGATCGGCTCCGGGACGAACGGCTGGATCACCTGGCAGGCCCGCGAGCCGAACGACCGGAAGCAATCGGTATCGAGGACGCCCCGCTCCTCCCAGGCCGTTTCCTGGCCGCCGACGTCGAACGGGATCGCCTCGAGATGGACGTCGGAGTCGGCCCGAGGGTCCGAAGCGACCGGAACGCCGACGGACGGGTTCCCGCAGCGGTCGGTGTCAACGACGAGGTTGATCGCCGTGCCGCCGAGCCTCGTCGCGTAGGCGGCGGCGACGAAATTCTTCAGCCAGACGCCGGGATGGAAGAGCGTCGGCTGGTGCCCGCCCATCACGATCGGCCTGGCGATCCAATCGGCCATGTCGTCCGGCCGCTCGACGTCGCGATAGCTCGCGGTGTATTCCGCGGCGACGGAAAGCACCTCGCGTCGGGTCGCGGCGACGAGCTCCCAGAGCCTGAGGTCACCGATCCGCGTGTCGAAGGCGGCCCGCAGGAGTCGGTTGTTGTCGAGCAACGGCTCGATCGCCGCCACCGCAGGATCGATCAGCCTTCCGCCCGATTCGGCGGGGGCTCGGTGGGTTCTACGGAGTGGTGGCATGGCGGATGGCGCGTGCGCACGGCCTCACAGGCTCGGCTCAAAACGGAGCGATAATAGGCCAGACGGGTCGCCGCATCGTCCAGAGCACCGCCAAAACTCCTCGTCAGGTCGAGGTACACCAGCGGCACCGGCATCTCGACGATAGCAAGATCGGCGGCTGCCGCCTGCACCCAGACCTCGAGCGGCATCGCGTAGCCAGTCTCGGTGACGTGGAGCGACCGGAGCGCCCGCCGCGTATAGGCCTTGAAGCCGCAGAAGGCGTCGGTGATCGAAAGGCCGAGCGAGGCGTTGATCTCCGCCGTGATCTCACGGTTGATCTGGCGGCGGTCGGCCGGGGCCTCGCCCCGCCGTGTCGCCGGATCGAGAAACCGGCTTCCGCTCACGATGTCCGCGCCGACCGCGGGATCGCGGGCCGCTGCGACGAACTCCGGGATGAGCCGCGGCTGGTGCTGCCCGTCGCAGTCGATCGTGACGAGACCTTCCCACGGGCCGGCGACCGCTTCGGCGAAGGCGGTCGCCAGCGCCGCGCCGTAGCCCCGGTTCGTCGGGTGGCGGATCACGCGGATGTCGCGTCTGGCTGCGAGCAGTTCGGAGGTGCCGTCGGTCGAGCCGTCGTCGACGACGAGCACCCGATCGGCGTACCGGACCACCTCGTCGAGCACGTTGGAGACGTGCGCGACTTCGTTGAACACCGGCAGCGCCGTGAGGTACATGGAAGACATTCGGTTATCGAGCTACCCAGGCGAGCGGGTCTGCCTCCACGCCGCTGGGAAACACGTCCAGCCCCGGCACGGCCTCGGCGAGCCGCTTCGCGAGTGTTTCCATCGCGAAGCGTTCGCTCGCGTGGTGGCCGACGACGACCACGGCCACCCCCGACGCCCTCGCCTCGACGGCTGCGTGGAGGCGAATCTCGCCGGTGACCATCGTCGTGCATCCGGCGCCGCGGACCTCGTCCACGAGGTCGCCCCCGCTGCCGCAGGCAATTCCGACGAGGCCTGCGGGCTTGGAGGCCTCGCCGACGATGTGGCAGCCATCGATATCGAGGGCGCTCGTCAGCGTTCCGATGAGCTGCCCGATCGACATCGAGTCGGCGGCATGCCCCATCCGGCCGACCCCGGCGAGGTGGAGCTCCGCGTGAGGCTTGATCGGACGCACTCCCTGGAGCCCGCAGAGCTGCGCGAGTTGGTCGTTGATCCCGCCGGCGGCCGAGTCCCAAGCGGTGTGGGGACTGTAGACGGCGACGCCGGTCGACAGGAGCGAGAGCAGCACCCTTCCGGTCGTGGAGTCGTCCGTGAGTCGGCCGATTGGCCGGAAGGGGAGGGGGTGGTGCGTCACGACGAGGCCCGCCTTTCGCTCGGTCGCCTCCTTCGCCACGTCGGGGGAGAGCGTCAGGCAGGTGAGCACCCGCTCGATCGGGTGATGCGAGGACTGTCCCACCAGGAGCCCCACGGAATCCCAGTCGGCCGCCAGTTCGAGCGGGGCGATGG
>JBIIOJ010000254.1:0-4903 GCA_044337015.1 Pirellulales bacterium | reverse complement strand
GCCGGTTCTCGAACGCGGCCAGCCAGCAGTACTCGATCGACACCAACGGCCAGAACGTGACGCTCGGCTCGAACCTCACGAGCAGCGCCGGCTCGCTCACGAAGCTTGGCTCGGGCACGCTCACGCTCGGCGGCGCGAACTCCTACAACGGCGGCACGACAATCTCCGCCGGTCGGCTCGTCGGCACGACCGACAGCTTGCAGGGAGACATCACCAACAACGCCGCGGCCGAGTTCGTCGTGGCGACCGAGTTCGGCGTGTACCACGGCATCATGTCCGGCTCCGGCTCGCTCACGAAGAGCGGCACCGGCATGCTGGTGCTGAGCAACTTCAATTCGTACACCGGCGGCACGATCGTGTCGGCGGGAGAACTCCAGGCAAGCACCGACAAGATCCTGGGGCCGATCGCCAATAGCGGGCTCGTCACCTTCCAGAATGACCAAGCGGGCACCTATGCCGGCGCGATCAGCGGAACTGGTGCCGTCACGATCAATGGGATAGGGGTGGTGACTTTCACCGGCTCGAACAGCTATTCCGGCGGCACTCTGGTCCAGAACAGCGGGCTGATCGGCGACACGATGAGCGTTCAGGGAGCCATCGCGAACGAGGCCACCGTCGAATTCGCCCAGGCGACGTCCGGAACCTACTCCGGCCTGATGAGTGGCACGGGCACGGTCACGAAGTCGGGGGCCGGCATCCTCGCAGTCACGGCGGCGAACACCTATACCGGGCTCACGTCAGTGAATGACGGCGGCCTGAACCTCAACGGCTCGATTGCGGGCGGGCTCGACGTCGCGGCGATCGCGGCTCTCAGCGGCACCGGCACGGTCGGCGGCAACGCCACGATCGCCGGCACCCACTCGCCGGGCAACTCCCCCGGCGTCCAAACGTTCAACGGCAATCTCACCTACGAGGCCGGCGCGCTGGTGAACTGGGAGTTGATCGCCAACACGACAGGTTCCGCCGGCGTGAACTACGACCAGATCATCATGCCCACGGGCAACCTCACGTTCTCGGGCTCGACGACGCTCGCCCTCTCGTTCAGCGGAGATGGCAGCACGGTCAACTGGTCGGATTCGTTCTGGAACGTCAACCGTTCATGGATGATCTACGACCTGTCGAGCGGATCGGTGAACAACCCCTCGAATCTCATCGTGGGTGGCTCGCTTCTCGACTCTCAAGGAGCTTCACTCTCGCCGACCGGCCGAGGCTTCTTCACAACGTCACTCTCCGGCCAGGACGTGATGCTCAACTTCGTCGCCGTGCCCGAGCCCTCCACTTGGGCCATGGCCCTCGCCGGCCTCGCCTGCGGCGGCCTCATGATCCGTCGCCGCGGCCAGCGGTGACACCGACCCGCGGTCTTTGCCGGTCCGACTCTCGCGGCAATGCCCGCACGACGCGGCCTCGTATGGCGTGACGGGCGGATGGCGTACCCGGTACGTGACGCATTGGGCCGCAGGGATTGATTCCGCTCAGGACCGCTTGCCGCCGGGAGCCTTGAGCGTCGCAAGCGCGGCGAGCGCGAGCTTCCTCGCCTCGGCGTGGTCGACGATCGGCCCGGGGTAGTCCTTGCCCCGATCGACCCAGCGTTTCACGTAGTCGCCGTCGGGATCGAACTTCTCTCCCTGGCTCGTCGGGTTGAAGATCCGAAAGTAGGGTGCGGCGTCCGCGCCGCAGCCCGCGGCCCATTGCCAGCCGAGCGTGTTGGCCGCGAGGTCGGCATCGACGAGCGTGTCCCAGAACCACCGCGCGCCCTCGAGCCAGCTGATCCGCAGATCCTTCACGAGGAAGCTCGCGACGATCATCCGCACGCGGTTGTGCATCCAACCGGTCGCCCAGAGCTGCCGCATGCCGGCATCGACGATCGGGAAGCCCGTGCGGCCCTTTTGCCAGGCCCGCAGGCCCACCGGATCCTTCGCCCAGGGAAACCTCTCGTAGTCGGCCCGCAGCGGCCT
This sequence comes from Pirellulales bacterium, assembly GCA_044337015.1. Taxonomy (GTDB): domain Bacteria; phylum Planctomycetota; class Planctomycetia; order Pirellulales; family UBA1268; genus UBA4655. Next base: position 2,948 of record JBIIOJ010000254.1, on the reverse strand, counting down.
GTCAGAAGTGTGGGGGAAGTGGAAGAGGAGGTGGTGGGCGAACTCCCGCCAGCCGAGTTCACGAAGATACACCTCGGGGCTGCCCTGCATCTTCGCGGCGGGCCTACCGCCGGCCGCTTCGCGGACAGCATGCCAGACGCGGCGCGGGGAGATCTCGCCGAAGTGGAGGTGGGGCGAGAGTGCGCTCGTCCCCTCGTGGTCGGGCCGGTCCCTCTCGGTACCGTAATCGGCGAGACGTTTTTCGAGAAACGTCGCGAGCCGCTTCTTCGCCCCCGCCTCGCCCGGCGACCACGTCTTCCGCATCGTGCCTGCCCAGTCGATCCGCGGCAGGAGGCCGAGCGATTCAATCGTCAGGCTCGCGACCTTGCCGGCCGGGGCGAGCTTCCGCGGCGCGGGCTCGGGCTCGGCGGGCTCCGGCCGCGATAGCAGCGCCCGCCAAAAGGGCGTGAACACCTGGTAGGGCCGCCCCTCCTTCGTGGCCACGTTCATCGGCTCGTACAAGAGACCACCGTTGAAGCTCTCGACCGACAGGCCGTCGTCGCCGAGGGACTTCTTGACGGCCGTGTCGCGTTTCACCACCGCGGGCTCGTAGCGGCGGTTCCATGCGACGTGCGTCGCCCCGGTCTCGCTGGCGAGCTTTCGCAGGGCCGCAAGCGCCGGCCCGCGGCGGATCACGAGCGGGCTTCCGGCCTTCTCGAGCGACGCGGCGACCGTGGCCAGCGACTGGTGGAGCCACCACCGCGAGGCCGCCCCGGGCTCCCACGGCGCCTCCTCCTCCGGCGACCAGATGAAGACCGGCACGACCGCGCCCCGCTTCGCGGCCGCGGCGAGCGCGGGGTTGTCGTCGAGCCTGAGGTCGTGGCGAAACCAGACGATCGTGGTGGCGGGCATGGACGCATATGTACCCGACGGCCGACGTCCCGGCGAGCCGGCCCCGGAGAAGTGGTACACTCTGTATCGCTCCGGCGCAGGCGGCCCGGGGACGTTTCCCGCCTGCGATCCCCTTCCCACCTCCGGAGCCTCTCCCATGTCCCACCAGAAGCGGTGCATCGGCATCCTCACCAGCGGCGGCGACTGCCCTGGTCTCAACGCAGTGATCCGCGCGGTCGTGAAGACCGCGGTCCGCCTCGACTACGACTGCGTCGGATTCCTCCGCGGCTACGAGGGGCTCGTCGAGCCCGTCACTTACATGCCGCTCAACCGTCGCAACACTGCCGGCATCCTCACGCAGGGAGGCACGATCCTCGGGTCGACCAACAAGGGCCGCTTCTCGGCGACCGTCGGTGAGGACCAGCGGGTCTCGATCGATCCTGCGCTCCTCGAGCAGGTGGCCACGACCGTTCGCCAGCTCAACATCTGCGGGCTCGTGTGCGTCGGGGGTGACGGGTCGCTCGCGATCGCCCGGCAGTTCCAGGAGCACGGCATCCCGGTCGTGGGCGTGCCGAAGACGATCGACAACGACCTCGGTGCGACGGCCTTCACGTTTGGGTTCGACTCCGCCGTCGCGAGCGCCACCGACGCCCTCGACCGGCTCCACACGACCGCCGCCAGCCACGAGCGGGTGATGGTGCTCGAGGTGATGGGCCGGCATGCGGGCTGGATCGCGCTCCACGCTGGGATCGCCGGCGGGGCCGACGTCATCCTCCTGCCCGAGATCGAGTGGAACTTCGAGAACGTCTGCCGCAAGGTGCTCCGCCGCGAGGCTGCGGGCAAGAAGTTCACGCTCATCGTCGTGGCCGAGGGGGCCTCGCTTCCCGACGGCGGGCTCGTCACCTCCGGCAGCAACGGCGAGAGGCAGCAGGTGCGGCTCGGCGGGATCGGCGAGATCGTCGCCGGCGAGGTGGGCAGCCGGCTCCACCGGGAGGTCCGCACCGTCGTGCTCGGCCACCTTCAGCGGGGCGGCAATCCGACCACCTTCGACCGCGTGCTCGCGACGCAGTTCGGGGCGCACGCCGTGCGGCTCATCCACCACGGCCGCTTCGGGGAGATGGTCTGCTATCGGCCGCCGAACATCGAGAGCGTGCCGATCGCCGACGCCATCGGCGGCCTCTCGCGGGTCGAGCCTGACAGCTCGGCCGTGCAGGCGGCCCGCGCCCTCGGCATCAGCTTCGGCGACTGCGCCGACCTCGTGAGCCCGTTTGCCCTGCAGCCTCCCGAGCCCGCCGTGTCGGTCTGAGGCGGCAAACCGACCGTCGAAGGAATTCGGACGGCCGGATATTTGAACCGCACTCAAACGAGTGGTATGCCTTTGCGGTGAGTTCAATCGCCCGTCCGCGGGCGTTCCCAAGGATGCCCGCCATGCGTGCGATCGCCAGCCTGTTCCGTCGTCGTCCGGTCCGCCGCCGTCGTTCCGCTCTGCTGCGGCCCGAGGCCCTCGAGCCACGGGCGCTGCTCGCCACGTTCACGGTCACGAATCTGCTGAACGCCGGTGACGGCTCGCTGCGGTGGGCGATCAACCAGGCCAACGCCAATGCCGGGACCGACGACATCGCCTTCGAGGTCGCAGGCACGATCCCGCTCTCCGCTTCCCTGCCCGCGATCACCGATGCCGTCGCGATCGACGGCTCGACGGCCCCCGGGTTCACCGGCTCGCCGCGGGTGACCGTCGACTTCCGGGGCCAGACCGGGCTGCGGTTCGCGCCAGGCAGCGACGGTTCTTCGCTCACGAGCCTGTCGCTCGTGAAGGCCAAGGGGGCCGGCGTGACGCTCGACGCCTCGGGCATCACGCTGACTCGCAACTCCATCGGTGTCCTGGCCAATGGCACCACGGCCGCGGGCAACACCGGGGCCGGCGTGCTCGTCACCGCCCGCGGCTCGGCCAACCAGATCGGCCTCGAGACCACGATCGACTACGACGTCACGACCAGCGTCACCGCCGCGGCCGGCGGCACGCTCCCCGTGGCCGGCTGGCAGGGGCTCACCACGGCGGGCTCACCGGGGCAGTATCT
>JBIIOJ010000253.1:0-4909 GCA_044337015.1 Pirellulales bacterium | reverse complement strand
TGCATGGGGCGGGGAGACTAGCCCCCCACGACGGCCCGGCCAAGGTCACTCCTGCGGCCTTTTCGGGCCAGCCAGCGGAGGGTGCCCAGGAGCACGTCCGCCGGCGTCGGCCGGGCGAGCACCCACGCTGCGCCCGCGCGGATCGCCTCGCAGGTCCGATCCCCCCTCGGAAACGACTCCAGCATCACGATGTCGGTCGCGGGCCGGTGCGCCGCGAGAATCCCGAGCCATGGCAGCTCCACGGCGACCGATTCCGGGCATTCCCACAGCAGCACGTCGGCCGACGCGTCCATCGTGGGCCGGCCGACGGCCGCGGACGCCGTCGGAACGCGGAACGAGCCGAGGAGCCCCATGAGCCCGTCGAGCGACTCCGCATGCGCCGCGGCGACGGCCACCGTCCGCCAGCTTGCGGCTTCATCGGCCGTCGCGGTCCCGTTGCGAAGGCCCACGAGCAGCCGATCCTCCCTCCGGAGCGTCGCGGGCTGGCCGAGCCAGCCTGGCCTTCCCGCCTCCACGTCCTCGAGCCAGCAATCGAGCCGGCCGGGCAGTTCGTGCCACGGAATCTCCTCGACACCGGGCGTGGGCGGACCACTGCGGCGTCTTCCCTCACAGAGGCTCGAGGAGATCGCCACGAGTCTGCAGAGCGGCCACCGTCGCGCGAGTTCGAGCGCCGTCTCGTGCACGGCACGCCTCGGGCCGTCGGCGGCGAGGCAGGCGAGCAGCGGACCACGCGGATCGAGCGGCCCTTCCTCTTCGAGAACGGTCGTGTCGAGCCGCGATGCGAGAACGCCGCGGGCGAGTTCGAACTCGTCGTTGTCGGTCGGTCCGATCCAGACGGCTCGCCGATTCACCTCGCTTGCCTTCATGTCGCACGTCGTGGATTGTTCATGCCCGTCAAGCCCGAATCCTGCTCGAGCCAGATCGTCGCACAATAGTCGCGGCGGCGAGGAATGGGCAAGACGGAGCATCCGCGTGTCCCCCCTGTTACGCCGTTTTTGCGGCCGTTGTTTCCGCGGCCCAAGTGGGGTTGACCGTTTCCTCGATGCCCGGACAATCACGCCCCGCTGAACGATCCCGGCGGGTGACGCGTGGTCATGGATGACCGCTCCTCCACGCCGGAGGCGACCGTGGCGACGAATGGCAGGAGGCCGATCCGATGGGCGACGTATTCGACGGCGTCGGAGATGGGATGTCGAAGGATTGTGGCGGCGGCATCGCCGCTCAGGGCGGGGTCAAATCGGCCGTGCGGCTATCCGAGGTGCTGCCGACTCCGCGGTTCATTGCCTGCCGCGACGTGCTCGGCCGCGGCGTGAGCGACGACGTCGAAACGTGCAGAACCGGCGATATCTTCGTCGCTCGGGAGCGACGGGACCGCGACGGGCACGACGACGTCGCGGAGGCGATCGCCCGGGGCGTCGCCGGGGTCGTTGCGGAACGAATTGTGCCGACGTTCGGCGTGCCCCTGTGCCTCGTGAAGGACACCTCGGACGCTTTCGCGAGAATCGCCCATGCCTTCCACGGCAACCCGGCCCGCCGCATGCGGTTGATCGCCGTGACGGGGACGAGCGGCAAGACGACGACCGCATGGCTCGTCGCGTCGGTGCTCGCGGAGGCGGGGATCGCCGTGGGTGTCCTTTCGGATCTCGGGTGTCTCGACGCCGACGGCCTCGCGCCGATGCGGGCCGCGGCCGATGGCCGGCTCCTCGACGACCCGAGGCTGCTCGCCCGCGCTCTTGGGAGGATCGCCGACAGCGGCTGCACGCATGCGGTGGTCGAGGTCTCGAGCCGCATGCTCGCCGCGCGGTCGCTGGCCGGGGTGGTCTGCGAGACGGTCGCCGTCACGAACCTCGCAACGGCCCACCTCGATCTCCACGGCACCCGCCGCGCCTACCACGCGATCAAGCGGCGGATCCTCGACTGCCTCCACCCCGACGGCTGTCTGGTCGTCAATGGCGACGACCATCGGCTCGTGCGGATGGCAGAGAGATACGAGGGCTACGGCCTCTCAGCGACGCTCGTCGGCGAGGGAGACATCACCGCTTCGCCCGTCGAGCGTGGCCTTCGAGGCCAGACGTTCCTGCTCTCCCATCGAGGAAGCCTCGTTCCGGTCTGCGTGCCGACGCCGGTCGCATCGTTCGCCCGCAACGCCGTCGTCGCCGCGGCCGTCGGCGTTCGCTACGGTCTGCCGCTCGAGCGGGTCGCCAAGGGCATCGAGGCCGCCGGCAGCGTGTCGGGGCGGATCGAGCCGCTCGCCTGCGGGCAGTCGTTCGCCGCGTTCCTCGACCGGCCCACGAGCCGGCACCAGCTCGCAAGCACCCTTGCGAGCCTGCGGCATCTGTCCCGTGGCCGACTGGTGGTGATGCTCGGCGAGGGGGTCGCCGAAGGGCTCGAGGTGAATCCGGCCGACGAGCTGCTCGAAAAGTGGTGCGACGAGGTGTTGTTCGTCGGGGAAACGCGGCGGCCCGAGGCCTCCGGGGCTGCCACGCTCGGTCGGATCGGCCGCGTGCTCGATGGGCTCGACGACGACGACTGCCTCCTCGTGCTGGACGACGCACCGCCCTTTTCCCCCAACCCGACCGACCCTTCGGGGGAGCCGATGGCGCTGGCGTTTCTGGTCGAGGCGTGGATGAGTTCTCACGAGCCGACGGCGTTCCCCGGCGGTATCAACCGGGCCGCGTGAATCGGGCCGGTTCGGGTGGACGTGCGACGGCACCGCAGTGCACAATCTCGTTGGATTCTCCGCGATACTTCCACCGAGTCGAGGTTCGAGTGCACACCAAAAACGCTGATTCCGGGCCCGCTGCGACGCCATTCGACGATGTGGCGGTGGCCGTCGCGTGCGACGAACCGCTCGCCCGGCACACGTGGCTCGGTCTCGGCGGGCCCGCGAAATATTTCTGCGAGCCGGTCGGAGTCGAAGCCCTCTCGAAGGTCGTGGCGCGATGCCATGAGCGAGGCGTTCCCCTGAAGGTGATCGGCGGCGGCTCGAACCTGCTCGTGCCGTCGGGCGGCTTCCAGGGGATGGTCATCAGGCTCTCGGGCCCCGAGTTCAGCGTGATCCGGGTCGAACCGCCGTGCATCGTCGCCGGTGCCGGCGCCAAACTGGTGCACGTGGTCTCCGCGGCGGTGCAGGCGGGGCTCGGCGGGCTCGAATCGCTCGTCGGGATCCCGGGAACACTCGGCGGCGCGCTCGTCGGCAACGCGGGCGGCCACGGCGGCGAGATCGGTCAACGGATCGTGAGCGTCTCCGTCATGAACGTGGACGGAAGTCTCGCTGAGCGGAAGGCGTCGGAGGTGGCGTTCCAGTCGCGGTGGAGCAGCCTCGACGACGCGATCGTGATCGGCTGCCGATTCGAACTGGACCGCGAGACGGCCGAGACGCTGACCAAGCGGATGCAGAAGCAGTGGATCGTGCAGCGGTCTGAGCAGCCGTCCGGCACGAGGTCGGTCGCGATGATGTTCAAGGACCCGCCCGGCACGACCGCCGAATCGCTCGTCGCACAGTCTGGCGCGAAGGACGTCAGGGTCGGCGAGGCGACCGTGTCGGAGGCCCACGCCAACTTCGTGGTCGCGTCGGCCCGATGCACGAGCGAGGACGTGCGGTCGCTCGTCGAGGCGGTCCGGTCGCGGGTCCGCGAACGGCTCGGGGTTGAACTGACGCCGCAGATCGAAGTGTGGTGAGCATGAACGGCCCGAGTCGCGGCAAGCCGCGGTCCCCGGCGACGCCCAAGGAGGGCTTCGGTGGCCTCATCCAGCGGCGAAGGGCGGGCCTCGGCGGAGTGGTCGTGCTGATCCTCGCCGCAGCCGGCGCCGCGTGGCTGTGGTCGGCGTATGGACCACGGGTCCGGATGGGGACGCAGTTCGCTTTGCCGCAGGAGTCGATCGCGGTCGTCGGCATTCCGGCATGGGTGAAGACGGATCTCAAGCTCGACGTGCTTCGTTCCGCCAGCCTCGATGGCCCGCTCGCCGTCGATGCCCCCGACCTGTCACGGCGGATCGCCCGCGCTTTTGCGATGCATCCGTGGGTGAAGCAGGTCGTCGGCGTGGAGTTGCTTCATCCGCCGGGGGCGAGGGTCGAGATCCTCTGCCGCCAGCCGGTGGCGATGGTGAAGGTGGAGGGGGGGGTCCTGCCGATCGACGGCGAGGGAACGGTGCTCCCGAGCGACGGGTTCACCTCGGAGGACGCCGCTGCGTATCCGAAGATCGTCGGCATCGCCTCGAGCCCGCAGGGGCCGGCGGGCACGCCGTGGGGCGACGAAGTGGTGGACGAGGCCGCCGCCATCGCGATGCTCGTGCAGCCGGAGAGGCAGTCGCTCGGACCGGTGCAGCTGCGGTTCGACGCCGCGGAGGGGCAGCGGCGTTGGATGCTCGTGCGGCCGGAGGTGGATGGAAAGGAAGGGGGGCATATCCGGTTCGGCGGCGCTCCCGGCAAGGAGCGGCCCGGCGAGCCGCCCGCCGCGGCGAAGATCGCGCGGCTCCGGCAGCTCGGTGCGGCCGCGCTCGAGCCGGGCGAATCGCTCGACCTCACGCTCCCGGAGCCGGCTCCGCCTTCCCCTCCCGAAGCACCACCTTCCTTAGTTCCTGGAAGCGGGGGTGATCCGCCGAACGGCACCACTCGAACAGGATCGACTCCGACGTCGTGAGGATCGCCCCTGATCCTTCGAGCCGCCGCAGCGCCGTGTCGTGATCGATCCGGTGCCTGGACGCCACGGCATCGACCGGCACGAACACGCCGAATCCGCGGGCGAGGAGGTCGACCGCCGTCTGGAGGATGCAGACGTGCGTCTCCACGCCCGCGAGCACCACCGACTCGACCGTCGCCCCATCGGCGGCCGCTGGCTCCTCGAGTGACGCAAGGAACGCGTCGCTGCCGCAGCAGCTGAAGGCGAGCTTCTCGATCGCCCGCGGC
>JBIIOJ010000252.1:0-4911 GCA_044337015.1 Pirellulales bacterium | reverse complement strand
GTCGCGGTCGAGCCAGCGGCGATCGTACGAGAGGAAGTTGCGAAACCGGCCGGTCGTGGGGTCGAACGCATGCTCGATGAATGCCGCGTAGATGCCGGCGGCCCGCCTGGCTTCGACGAGGTTGATACCGAGCCTCGCGAGCCTGACCACGAGCTCGAGCCCCCGCGAGTTGTCGTCGGTGCAGTAGCCCTCCGAGAGCCGCGGAATATCGTACGAGGCGTGCTGGAGCAGGCCGGTCGGATCAGTGAGCCGCCCGAGATGGGCGAGCGCGATTCTCGGGAGCGGTTGCCGTGGCAGCCGCGGCGGCGTGCCGGCGGTTGGCCGGCTCGGGGCCACGGTCATGCTCGATCGGGCGAGGTGAAAGGCTTCCGTGTAGCGGTCGGCCACGCGGCTCCACGTCATGCTGCGGCCGAGGAGGCGGGCTCTCGCCTGCATGGCCAGGCGGGCCTCCTCATCGTTAAGTAGGTGGAGGATCGCCCGCTCGATCGCGGCATGATCCCGAAACGGCACGAGCAGCCCGCCGCCGTCTCCGAGCAGCTCGCGAGCATGCCAGAAGGGAGTGGAGACCACGGCCTTGCCGCAGCCGAAGGCGTACGCGAGCGTGCCCGACGTGATCTGGTCCTCGTTGAGGTAGGGCGTGACGTACACGTCGGCCGCCCCCAGGAATTCAAGCAGCTCCGCCAGGTCGACGTAGCGGTCGTGGAAGACGACGTGGTTCGCGACGCCGAGCGCATCGGCGAGCCGAATCAACCCGTCGCGGTAAGGGTCGCCATCCACGCCGAGCAGATGTGGATGCGTGGCACCGACGACGATGTATCTGGCTTCGGGATGCCGCGACACGATGGCCGGCATCGCCCGTATCACGTGCTCGATCCCCTTGTTCGGCGACAGGAGGCCGAAGGTGAGGATGACGCTTGAGCCTGAGAGGCCCAGCCGGGCCTTGTGCGGCGTCGTATCGACGAGGTCGGCATCGGGAATGCCGTGCGGGATCACGTCGATCCGACAGTCAGCGACGCCATAGAGTTCCCGCAGGAGTGAGCGACCCCGCTCCGTCATCACCGCGACACGGGACGACAGGTGGATGACTTCCCCGAGAATCCGCCGCTGCGGCGGGGATGGTCTCGCGAGGACCGTGTGAAGCGTCGTGTGAACCGGCGGCTGGAGGTTCCGGAGCAGTTCGATCACGTGGCCGCCCGCCTCGCCCCCGAAGATGCCGTATTCGTGTTGCAGCGACACGACATCCACGTTTGCCACGTTGAGAAAATCGGCCAGTTGACGGAACGCTTCGAGTCGGTCGTCGGCACACTCGAATCGGACCTCGTCGGGATAGTCGTAGCGGCGGCCCCGGTCGTTCATCGCGGCGACGAGACATTCCGCGGATGGGTTGGCCTTGGAGACGGCCGTCCTCAGGTCGTGCGTGAACGTCGCGATTCCGCACCGCCGCGGAACGTAGTTGCCGATGAATGCGATTCGGTGGAGGGGGGCATGCACGGTGCGTGGCTCCTTGGGGTGGCACGGGAAGGGCGACGACGGACGGGCCGTCTGGTCGCGGGCATGGCGGAAAGGCATGCATGCCACTGCCGTCGGCGGCTCCGAAACAGCCTTCGGAGCGGGACGGATGAGCGCGGGCCGCGAAGGGCCCGGAGTTCGTGCTCACCGACATTTTACGCAGCGAAACCGCTCGAGGCGAAGAACGGACAAAAACGCGGTTGCTCCGCCGCGTCGGGCATGGTAGGGTCCAGGGAAATCGAATCTTTCGATGATGGCAGTCGCCCGCCCGGCTCAGGCCGCGGATGTCGCTGCCGCGATCGCATCTACCCAGTCCAGCTTCCTTGGGCCAGTCCGGCTCCTTTGGGGCCGGCCGGCTTCGACATCCTCGGGCAACCGCCCGCTGCGAACCGGAAAACTCTCTCTGGGCGGGCCGTGATCCATCGCCCGTTTCGTCGTGTCGCCCCTTTTTGTCGTGTTGACTCGGGGTGGACACGCCATTTTTCCCCCCGAAAAGTCTCTCAGGAAGCAGTGAACATTCCCATGCAAACCAACAATCCTTCCACATTCGAAGACCTCGGCCTTTCCGCCCCGCTCCTGCGGGCTGTGGCGACCGAGGGCTACGCCACGCCGACCCCGATCCAGGCCAAGGCCGTGCCGCACGTGCTCGCCGGCCGTGATCTCTTCGGCTGCGCCCAGACGGGCACCGGCAAGACGGCGGCCTTCGCCCTGCCGATCATCGAGCGATTGCTCGCGAATCCGAAGTCGCGGTCGCCGCGGCGGTGTCGTGTGCTCGTGCTTGCCCCCACCCGCGAACTCGCAGGCCAGATCCACCAGAGCTTCGTCGCCTACGGTCGTCACGCCGGCCTGAAGGCCGCGGTGATCTACGGCGGCGTCGGACAGCGGCCGCAGGCCAATGCGATGATGCACGGCGTGGACGTTCTCGTCGCCACGCCGGGTCGGCTGCTCGACCTCGTCGGGCAGCGGCTCGTCGACATCCGCTCGGTCGAGGTGCTCGTGCTCGACGAGGCGGATCGGATGCTCGACATGGGCTTCATCCACGACATGCGGAAGATCGTCGCGATGCTGCCGCGGGAGCGGCAGACGCTGCTTTTCTCCGCGACGCTTCCGGCCGAGGTTCGTGAACTGGCCGATTCGATGCTCCGCGAGCCGCTCGAGGTGAAGACCACGCCGCAGGCGACGTCGGCCGAGACGGTCAGCCAGTCGGTCTGGTTCGTCGAGAAGAAGGAGAAGAAGAGCCTGCTCGTGCGGCTCCTGCAGGACGGCGGGATGTCGCGGGTGATCGTCTTCGCACGAACGAAGCATGGCGCCGACAAGCTCCACCGCGATCTCGACAAGGCGGGCATTCCCGCCGCGGCGATCCATGGCAACAAGTCGCAGAACCAGCGTGAGCGGGCGCTGGCGGCGTTCAAGTCTCCGCGGCCGCCGGTGCTCGTGGCCACCGACATCGCCGCTCGCGGTATCGACGTGGACGACGTGTCGCACGTCGTCAATTACGAACTGCCACACGAGCCCGAGACCTACGTGCACCGCATCGGCCGGACGGGCAGGGCAGGGCAGACGGGCGAGGCCGTGAGCCTCTGCGACCGCGAGGAACTGCCCCGTCTGCGGGCGATCGAGCGTCTCATCCGCCGGGAGATCTCGGCGCAGAACGAGCCGCCCGCGGAGTCGCATGACATCGGCGGCCAGCCACGACCGTCGTCCCACGAGCGGCCGGCCCGCCAACGCTCGCGGCGAGACGGCCAGCGTGGAGGCCGGCCACAGGGCCACGGCCGACAGGGCAACAGGCGAAACTCTGACCGGTCGAACCACCGGGACGAAGGCCGTCCGGTCGCCGCTGGAACGCCGTCGGACCAGCGTGGACCAGCGCCAGTGCCCACGCGGCAGCAGCCGAAGAAGTACCGCCGGGCGCTCTGACGCGGCTGATCGAATGTCACTCGCGGCGGGAGGGATCGGACCTGCCGCGAAGGCTGCCGGCTTTCCGCACGAGGTCGAGGAACTCTGCCCGGTAGCCCCCGTCGTCGTGGCCGATCGCCCGGCCGGCGATCCTCGCCACGTCGTCGAGCGTGGCCGAGCCGGCTTCGTCGCTGCCGCGGAGGATCATTCCGAAGGCCGCCACGGCGGAAGCGAACCGCAGGTCGGCCGAGGCCGCCTCGAAGTCGCCGCCGGCGTTGGCGAGCGGAACCTCCCGCAGCACGCTCTCTCGGCCGTCAGGCTTCTTGAACCGCAGCTTCACCGTGAGCAGTTCGCGGCTGGCCGCTCCGTCGATCGCGGCGGCCTTTTCCGCCACGGCCTCGGGCTGCGGCTGGTACTTCAGCGGCTCGGCGCCCGAGCCGGCGATGTCGCCGACCACGCCGCCGACCGGCACGATCTCATAGAGGGCGGTGACGGAGTGGCCCGCACCGATCTCGCCGGCGTCCTTGCGGTCGTCGCGGAAGTCGCGGGCGGCCAATAGCCTATTTTCATAGCCGATGAGCCGGTAGGAGGCGACGGTCGCGGGGTTGAACTCGACCTGGATCTTCACATCTTTCGCGATCGTGATGGTGGAGCCGGTGAGCTGCTCGACGAGCACCTTGCGGGCCTCCCGGACGCCGTCGATGTAGGCGTAGATGCCGTTGCCATTGTCGGCGATCTTCTCCATCTTCGCGTCCTGGAGGTTGCCCTGGCCGAAGCCGAGCAAGGTGAGGAACGTGCCGCCGGCCGCCTTCCGCTTGATGAGCTCGACGAGGGCCGCGTCGCTCGTGACGCCGACGTTCAGGTCGCCGTCGGTCGCGAGGATGACGCGGTTGACGCCCCCCTCGATGAAGTGCTCCGCCGCCTGCTCGTAGGCGAGCTCGAGGCCTGCGCTTCCGTGGGTTGAGCCGCCGGCGCGAAGCCCCACGATCGCGGCGAGGATTCGCTGCTTCTGGTCGCCGGTGGTCGGCGGGAGCACGAGCCCCGCCTCGCCGGCGTAGGTGACGATCGAGACGCGGTCGTTCTCCGTGAGCTCCTCGACGAGCATCGCGACCGCCTGCTTCACCAGCGGGAGCTTGTCGGGCTGTTGCATCGAGCCCGACACGTCGATGAGGAAGACGACGTTGCCGGCGGGCCGCCGGCCGCGGTCGATGTCGCGGCCCTTCAGGCCGATCCGGACGATGAGCCGGCCCACGTGCCACGGGCTGGCCGCCGACTCGATCGCGACGGAGAATGGCTCGTCACCCGCGGGCTTCGGGTCGTCGTAGCGGAAATAGTTGACGAGTTCCTCGATGCGAACGGCATCCCGCGGCGGCAGCCTGCCCGAAGAGAGGAACCGCCGCACGTTGGCGTACGACGCGGTGTCGACGTCGATCGAGAACGTCGAGAGCGGCTCGTCGGAGACCGCCCGCTTCCGGTTTTCATGTTGTAGTTCGTATGCTTTATCTT
>JBIIOJ010000042.1:0-16117 GCA_044337015.1 Pirellulales bacterium | reverse complement strand
TGGCGTGGAAGGCCTTAGTGGACCGACTCCTGGCATCACATCGATACGGCGAACGCTGGGGAGGCTATTGGCTTGACTGGGTCCGTTACGCGGAAACGAATGGCTACGAGCGCGACGGCGACAAGCCCAACGCATGGCGGTACCGCGATTATGTGATCCGCGCGTTCGCGACGGACAAGCCGTACGACCGGTTTCTTCTCGAGCAGTTGGCCGGTGACGAGCTGGCCGCGTCCGAGGGCTGGTCGAGCGAGGTCGAGCCGGACCGCTGGCGCGACGCGATCATCGCCACGGGTTTCTGCCGGCTGCACCAGTGGGACGACGAGCCCGACAGTTCCGAGCAGGCCGAACTCGACGATGCGGACGACGTGCTCGTGACGACAAGCACGGTGTTTCTCGGTCTGACCGTCGGATGCGCCCGGTGCCACAATCACAAATACGACCCGATCAGCCAGCGAGACTACTACTCGATGCTCGGCTTTTTTCGTGGACTCGATCCTTACGGCCAGCCCAAGCTCGGCGGCGGCTCCCGCGGCACGGGAAAGATTTCCCGAAACCTTCTTTTCTCCGACGGCTCCGCCGACGTCCTTGCCGCCGTCGAACTCCCCGCTCCCAAGCCGACCTTCGTGCTGCACCGTGGCGACCGTGCGTCGCCGCGCGAGTCGGTGGATCCAGCCGCGCCGACGTTGCTGCGGGAGATCCACGGAGAGCAGCCGACGATCGTGCCGCTCGGCGACTCCTCCGGGCGGAGAATGACGCTGGCGAGGTGGCTCGTCGGACCCGGACACCCGCTCGTCGCCCGCGTGATGGTGAACCGGATCTGGCAGCGACATTTCGGTCTCGGCATCGTCGACACGCCGGACGATTTCGGCAGGACGGGCTCGTCGCCGTCGAACCTGCCGCTGCTCGACTTTCTCGCACGCGAGTTCGTCGCCTCCGGCTGGTCGATCCATCACATGCACCGGATCATCCTTGCGAGCAACGCCTATCGGATGAGTTCGCGTGCGGACAACGCCGTGGCCTTGGAGGTGGATCCCGAATCCCGCCTGTTCTGGCGGCAGCGAGTCCGAAGGCTCGACGCCGAGGCGATCCGGGATTCCGTGCTCTTCGTGAGCGGGCGGCTGGATGCGAAGGCCTCTGGACCAGCCGTGTTTCCGACGTTGAGCCCGGAAGTTCTCGAGCGGGCCAATGCCGCGGCCCGCCGGTGGCCGGAGACTCCAGCTGGCGAGCAGAATTGCCGCAGCGTGTATCTCGCCGTCAAGCGGACCCTCCCGATCCCATTTCTCGAGGTCATGGATCGGTCGATCGGGTCGTCGCCCGTCATCGTCCGCCCCTCGACGACGACGGCGCCCCAGGCGCTGCTGCTGATGAACGATCCATGGGTTCACGATCAGGCGTCCCGCCTCCGTGATCGCGTGCAGGAAGAGGCCGGCCCTGCTCCGTCCGCCATGGTCGAGCGACTGTGGCAGCTCGTCTATCAGCGATCCGCGACCGAGCAGGAGCGGGCCGCTGCCATCGCCTACCTCGAAGAACAAACCCGTCTTCAGGAGGAGCCGCGAGCGGACGACCAGCCATCTTCCGCTGCGTGGAGAAGCCTCGTGCGGGCGGTGCTGAACAGCAATGAGGCCATCTACATCGACTGATGGTGCCCATCATGAATCCATCCGACCACGTGTGCATGTCCCGGAGGCACTTCTGCACGACCGCCGGTGCGGGCTTCGGTTCACTGGCGCTCCTTTCGATGCTCGCTCGCGAAGGCCGCTGCGGGTCGGCTCCCGGCGGAGTGCCCAACCCGCTGGCCAGCAAGCCGCCGATGATCGAAACGAAGGCGAAGTCGGTTATTTTTCTCTTCATGTTCGGCGGGCCCTCGCAGGTCGACCTGTTCGACTACAAACCGGAGCTTCAGGCGCGAGACGGCCAGTCGATCGAAAACGAGTTTCGCAACGGTGCGAAGACGACCGCCGTGCTCCAGGCCAGCCGCCGCACGTTCAAACGGCACGGTCAGTCGGGAAACTGGGTCTCCGACGCCTTTCCGCATCTGGCGGGGCACGTCGACAAGCTCGCGTTCGTCAAATCCCTCCAGAGCGACTCCTTCGCCCATGGCAGCGCCCTGCTGCAAGCCAACTGCGGCCGCATCCTCCAGGGCCACCCGTCGCTCGGCTCGTGGATCACGTATGGCCTCGGATCGGAGAACGAGAACCTCCCCGGGTATGTCGTGATGCTCGATCCTCGCGGTGCGCCGACGAGCGGGCCGGCCAACTGGGCCGCCGGTTACATGCCGGCCGCGTACCAGGGCACCGTCATCCGATCGAGCGGCCGCCCGATCCTCAACCTCGCACCGCCGTCCGCGATCAGTCGAGGCGTGCAGCGCCGGGAAATCGATTTCATGAACCGGCTCAACCAGGAACACATGCAGTCGCGGCCGGGAGAATCGGAGTTGGCCGCCCGCATCGCCGCGTACGAATTGGCCTTTGAGCTGCAGATGTCGGCCCCCGAGGCCCTCGATCTTTCCGATGAAACCCGGCAGACGATCGAGATGTACGGGATCGACGAACCGAAGCCCGACTGGCACACGCTCGCCCTCGGTCCGAGCCACTTTGGACGGCAGTGCCTCGTCGCGAGACGGCTCGTCGAGCGGGGGGTTCGTTTCATACAGATCTACTCGGGTGGCGGCGGTGCGGGCGGGCAGAACACCTGGGATGGACACCACGGCATCGAAGAGAATCTCAAACTGCACTGCCCCGAGGTGGACAAGCCGATTTCGGCGTTGCTCGAGGATCTTGCCCGGCGGGGCCTGCTCGATTCGACGCTCGTGGTTTGGGGTGGCGAGTTTGGCAGGATGCCGGTGTCGGAAACCTTCAACACGGGCGGCAAGAAGGGAGGCAGAGACCACAATCCGAAGGGTTTCACGTATTGGCTCGCCGGAGCCGGCGTGAAGGCGGGCGTGAGCTACGGCGATACCGACGACATCGGCGAGAGAGCCGTCGGCAACCCTCGGCATCTGCGGGACCTCCATGCGACGATCCTCAGGCTCATGGGGCTCGACCATCGCCGGCTGACGTATTTCCACGGCGGCCTCGACGAGAAGCTGACCGGCGTGATCGAAGCCAATCCGATACGGGAAGTGCTGGCCTGAGAGAGTCGTCGCCGTCGATGCAGCCTTGTCACGTGGCTGGCTCGATCGGATCACCGGGATGGCGTCAGGGCTCGAAATTCCCGCCTTCGGTTATAAAGTGAGTGATGGAGCGTTCACTCGCGAGTGCGATCGGGATCGACATCGGCGAGGGAGCCTCGCGGTGTCGTGTCGAATTGCTGCCCGGGCGGGCGGCGATGCTGCCGGAGTCGCGGACGCTGCTGGTGGCCGATCTGCATCTCGGGAAGGCGGCGACCTTTCGCAAGGCCGGCCTGCCCGTGCCCGAGGGGGCGGCGCAGCAGGATCTCGCGAGGCTCCTTGGGCTCGTGGAGGCGACCGGTGCGAGGCGGCTTGTGATCCTCGGCGACCTCTTCCATGCGGCGAGCGGCTGCACGACGACGGTGCTCGACGAGTTTCGGATGTTTCGTGAGGGCATCGCGGCGATCGAGACCGTGCTCGTGCTCGGCAACCACGACCGGCGGGTGAGGCTCCCGGCCTCGCTCGGGCTCGACCTGGTCGTGCCGGAACTCGTCGAGGGGCACGTGCGGTTCATCCACGACCCGGGCGACGCAGGCGAACCGAATGAGCGGCACGAATCACTCGATCGTGGTGCAGCCGATCGCCGTGTCACGTTCTGCGGCCACCTCCATCCGCGGCTTGCGATCCGTTCGCCGAGTGGCGGCCGGCTCACCGAGCGGTGCTTCGTCGAGAGTGACGGATGTTTCGTGCTCCCGGCGTTCGGCTCGTTCACAGGCACCCATGCCGTCGAGCCCGCGGCCGGCATGCGGCTCTTTGCCGCGGGTCTCGACGCCGTCGTCGACGTTACGCGGATGGCGCTGCTCGCGGCGGGCTGATCTCGCGGAACGCCGCGGGGAGCGAGTGGAGGATGTCGGTGGCCACGAGCGAGACCTGGCCGACGGCCTCGGCGGCGAGATCGCCCGCGCGGCCGTGGATCCATGCGGCGAGGCGGGCGGCGTCGAAGGGCGGGAGCTTCTGCGCAACGAGTGCCGCGACGACGCCGGTGAGCACGTCCCCTGCCCCGGCCGTGGCCATGCCGGGGTTGCCGTTCGTGTTGTGGGCGGTGGCATCGGCCGAGGCGACGAGCGTCCGCGGGCCCTTGAGCAGGACGATGCTGCCGGTCGCCGCGGCAAACTCGCGGGCGAGCCGCTCGAGGTCGTTCCGCGGCGGCCGGTCGTCGCGGTGGAGCAGTCGCCGCATCTCCCCTTCGTGGGGCGTGAGGATCCGCGGGCCGGCGTGGAATGCAAGCGACGCCGCGGACTCGCTCGCGATCGCGAAGAGCGAGTCGGCGTCGAACACGCACGGCTTCGGGCACTCCCGCCAGAGCGTCCGCGCGATGTGTCCTGCCGCCGCGCTACGGCCGAGGCCCGGCCCGCAGGCGACGGCGTCGGCCCGGGCCGCACGCGCGAGGATCTCCCCTGCCGCAGCGGCTGCAAAGCCGCCCTCGGCCGACGCCAGGCCGAGCGTCATGACGCACGGGTCGAATCCGGCGGCGATCGCCGCTACGGCCTCGGGGACGAGCAGCTCCACGAGCCCCGCGCCGCTTCGCAGCGCCGCCATCGCCGACAGGGCCGGCGCACCGGCCATCCCGGCGGAGCCGCCGACCACGACCACCCGTCCGTAGTCGAACTTTTGGCTCTCGGCGGGCCTCGGCGGGGGGCTCGGCAGGTCGTGCGGTCGGATGGAAGCCACGTTCGCTCCGGATTGGCTTGCAAAACCGAGATTCTACCCTTCCCGACGCCGCCGACGCCGCTTGACGCCCCGACAACGGCACGGCTATCTTCCGACCCACGGGACGCCATGCGAGGCGTTTCGCCAAAGGGAGTCCTGGAGGGCTGATCCGCAGCAATGAGTGCCTCACACGGTCCTGGCGACATTTTCGAGCTGAAGAAGCTCCGTCGACTTATCGAACTGATGAAGGAGCACGACCTCTCGGAGGTCGATCTGAAGCAGGCGGATCAGAGGGTCCGGGTGCGACGGGGCGGCGAGGCCCTCCCCGCCTCCGGCCCGTTCGTGGTTTCCAGCCCGAGGTCTGCTGCCGCCGCTCCGGCCGAGGCGGCTCCTGCGGCGCCGGCTGAGTCGTCGCGGTTGCAGGTCGTGAAGAGCCCGATGGTGGGCACGTTCTATGTCGCCAGCAGCCCCGAGTCTCCCGCGTTCGTGAAGGTGGGGGATCGCATCGGCGCCGAGCAGACCATCTGCATCATCGAGGCGATGAAGGTCTTCAACGAGATACCTTCGGGCATCTCCGGCCAGGTGGTCGCCATCCTTGTCGAGAACGGGGCACCGGTCGAGTTCGGCCAGCCGCTCGTGAAGATCGACCCGGGCGCCTGATCGCCGGATCCTGGCCGTCGAGTTTCCGGCCGCCCTGGCTGGGGAGAGGAAGCGAATGTTCAAGCGTATCCTGATTGCCAACCGAGGAGAGATCGCCCTGCGGGTGATCCGTGCCTGCCGGGAGCTCGGCGTCGAGACGGTCGCGATCTTCAGCGAGGCCGACAGAGGTGCGCCGTATCTCGAACTGGCCGACCAGGCCGTCTGCGTCGGCCCGGCCCGTGCGGCCGACAGTTACCTCAGATTCGACCGGGTGATCAGCGCCGCCGAGATCGGCAACGTCCAGGCCATCCACCCCGGCTACGGCTTCCTCTCGGAGAACTCGAAGTTCGCCGAAGTCTGCCGCTCGTGCGACATCGGGTTCATCGGACCGACGCCCGAGGCGATGCAGCGGGTCGGCGACAAGAACTCGGCGCGGGCGCTCGCCCGCGAGGCGGGCGTGCCGACGGTGCCGGGCAGCGATGGGATCATCGCCAGCGAGCAGGAGGCGGTTCGCGTCGCGAAGGAGATCGGCTTCCCCGTGCTCCTGAAGGCGACCGCCGGCGGCGGCGGCAAGGGCATGCGGGTAGCGGCCAACGATCTGTCCCTTGCAAGCGCCTGGCAGCAGGCCTCCGCCGAGGCGCAGGCCGCCTTCGGCAATCCCGGCATCTACATCGAGCGGTACATCGAGCGGCCGCGGCACGTCGAGATCCAGATCTTGGGCGACCAGCACGGCAACGTGTTTCATCTCTGGGAGCGGGACTGCTCGACCCAAAGGCGTCACCAGAAGCTGATCGAGGAGAGCCCCTCCCCGCGGCTGCCGCAGGCGACCCGCGAAAAGATGGCCGCGGCGGCGGTGCGGCTCGCGAAGACGGCGGGCTACTACTCGGCCGGCACGGTCGAGTTCATCGTCGACCAGCAGGACAACTTCTATTTCATCGAGGTGAACGCCCGGATCCAGGTCGAGCACCCGGTGAGCGAGATGGTGACCGGCATCGACCTCGTGAAGGCGCAGATCAGGGTGGCTTGCGGCGAGAAGCTCGATCTGCGGCAGGAGGAGATCAGGCCCCGCGGGCACGCGATCGAGTGCCGCATCAACGCGGAGGATCCGGCCCACAACTTCCGTCCCAACCCGGGCCGGATCGACCGCATCATCGCTCCCGGCGGCTTCGGTGTGCGATGGGATTCCCATGCCACGACCGGCTACGTCGTGCCGCCGACCTACGATTCGCTCGTGGGCAAGCTGATCGTGCACCAGCCAACCCGTAAGGAAGCGATCGAGACGATGGTCCGCGCGCTCCAGGAACTGCGGGTCGAGGGGATCAAGACGACCGTTCCGATCCATCTCGAGATTCTGCGCAGCTCCGCCTTCCACGACGCCCAGATCGACACGACGTTCGTCGAGCGCGAACTGCTCGCGAAGTAACCGGAGAATTTCATGGCCGAGTCGCTCTCCCGCCCCCCGAAGGCCGCCCACCACTTCCGCCGCGTCGCGATCCTCTTCGCCGGTGGCCCGGCGCCTGGTGCCAACGCCGTGATCTCGACGGCGGCGACGTCGTTCATGCGGGAGGGCACGGAAGTGCTCGGCATGAAGCACGGCTACTCGTCGCTCGCCGACTACTCGCCCGCCAAGCCGCTGGCGGAGGGCCGCGACTACATCAAGATCACGCCCGAGTTCCTGAAGCGGACCCGAAGCGCCCAGGGCATCATGATCGGCACGGCCCGCACGAATCCCGGCAAGCACGTCTCGCATCCGAGCCATCTCGACGACCCGGAGCGGGTGAAGCTGCTCAAGAACGCCTACGAGGGACTGCGTTCGCTCGGTGTGGAGGCCCTCATCTCGATCGGCGGCGACGACACGCTCAAGACCGCCAACAAGTTCAAGCTCTACCAAGACCGGCTTCCCGCCGACGCCCCCCGGATCCCGGTCGTCCACCTGCCGAAGACGATCGACAACGACTACATGGGCATCGACTTTACGTTCGGCTACTTCACCGCGGTCGACACGCTCGGCGGAGAGATCCGAAACCTCCTTTACGACGCCGAGGCGAGCCGCTCCTACTTCCTCTGCGAGACGATGGGCAGAAGCGCCGGCTGGCTGTCGTACGGGGCGGCCATCGCCGGTGAGGCGAGCCTCGTGATCAGCGTGGAAGACATTCACGGCAAGTTCCGCGGTGAGGAGACGGTGACCGGCCCCGACGGGCAGACCCGGCTGAAGCCGGTCATGAACATCGACGAGGTCGTCGGCCGGATCGTGAAGACGATGCGGGTTCGCGAGGAGCAGGAAGGGAAGCAGTACGGCGTGATCGTGATGGCCGAGGGGCTCGCCGAGTACCTCCCGGCGAAGAGCCTCGAGGGCATCCCCCGCGACGAGCATGGCCACATCTCGATCTCCCACGTGCAGCTCGGCAAGCTGTTCGCGAAGCTCGTGTCGGACGAATTCAAGAAGCAGACGGGCCGGTCGCGGAAGGTGGTCGGCCTCCAGCTCGGCTATGAATCGCGGTGTGCCAAGCCACACGCCTTCGACGTGATGCTCGGCAGCCAGCTCGGCGTGGGCGGCTACCGGGCCCTCGCCGAGCGGGGGCTCAACGGCGTGATGGTGAGCGTGTCGGGCCAGCTCGACCTCGCCTATGTGCCCTTCGAGGAACTCGTCGACCCCAACACGCTCGTGACCGTCGTCCGCTACGTCGAGCGGGGCAGCGACTTCCACAGCCTCGCCCGGTTCCTCGAGACCTACGTCAACGAGTAGCCGCCGCCGGGCCGCCCCTGTGGCGGAAACATTGAAAACCATAAAGTGTCAGGTTATGGTTTTTTGAATGGACCTGCGGCGTGTCGACGCGAAAAAACGGGAACTCGACCGGCGGCGGCCGCTCCCGCCGGAGGCGGTTCGCCGTCTCGATGCCTGGTTTCGCGTCGAACTCACCTACACGAGCAACGCGCTCGAGGGCAACACGCTCTCCCGCCGGGAGACGGCCGTGGTGCTCGAAAAGGGGCTGACCATCGGGGGCAAGAGCCTCAAGGAGCATCTCGAGGCGACCAATCACGCCCGGGCCCTCGACGTCGTGCACGTGCTCGTGAAGCGCGGGGGGCGTCGTGCCGTTTCGGAGCGCGACATCCTGCGGCTGCACGAACTGGTGCTCGAGGGCATCGACGACGCGAACGCAGGCCGCTACCGGGACGTCGCGGTGCGGATCGCCGGCTCGACGGTCGTGCTCCCCAATCCGCGGAAGGTTCCGGACTTGATGGCGGAGTTCTGCGGGTGGCTGCGGGCGAGGTCGGCCCTGCACCCCGTGGCGTTCGCCGCGGAGGCCCACTATCGGCTCGTGAGCATCCATCCATTCATCGACGGCAACGGCCGCACCGCGAGGCTGTTGATGAACCTGATGCTCCTGCGCTGCGGGTATCCGCCGGCCATCATCCGGCCGCGCGATCGGGTGGCCTATCTCGGAGGCCTGGAAACGGCGCAGCTCGGCGGCCCGAAGGCGGCCTACGAGACGCTCGTCGCCAGGGCGGTCGAACGGTCGCTCGACATCTACCTCGATGCTGCGGGGTCAAGCGATGAGCCAGGTCGGGCGGCACCGGCGGGCTCCGCCGGAGCCTTGCTGAAAATCGGCCAGCTGGCGAAATCCGTCGGTGAGACGGTGCCCACGATCCGGCACTGGACCGCGCTCGGGCTGCTCGGCGTCGCCCAGACCACCCCATCCGGCTATCAACTCTTCGGGGCCGACGCCGTCGCCCGCTGCCGCCGCATCCAAGCGCTCAAGGGCCGCCGCCTGACACTCGCGGAAATCCGGACGGAGCTGAGCAATCCCCGGGGGTGAGGATCTTCTTGGCAGGCTGCAGTCCTGCCCCCACGCGGGGAATCAGGGGACTACCACCAGCTGTGGCACGACAGTGTTCGCGCCGTTCTTGAAGCTGCCGGCCGAGAGCGTGCCGACGGTCGCCGGCGGCAGGCCGATCACGAAGTTGCCACTCGTCGGACCGGTCTGCACGAACGAGCTGCCGCCGGTCGAGAAGTGGGTGAGAGCCCCGGCGATCGTCACGTCGGCCTGCACGGCGCCGCCGATCACGACCTCGTTGACGTTCCCCGCGAAGGCGAGGTCGGCGTCGAGGTCGCCCCCGACGACGAGCCGGCCGAGGAAGTTGCCGCCGAAGCGGTACGACTCGTTCGCCCCGATGTCGGTGAACCGGCTGATGCGGAACAGACCCGTCGAGGTCACGTTGCCGCCGACGAGCGTGATCACACCCGCGTCGGGATCGTTCGAGGCGGTGAAGTCGATCGCCTCGAGCTTGCCGGCGAAGGTGCCCCCCACGAAGAAGTTCGCGGGGACCTCTGGCGCCGAGTAGCCCCGTGAGATCCGCCGGGCCGTGATCGACGCCGACTCTTCGACGTTGCCGTCGACGAGGAACACGAGGTACGGGGCACTCGTCACCGAGCCGGCGAAGTTGCCGGCCACGTCGAGCACCATCGTCCCTTCCTGCCACTGGTTCGTGCTGACGACCGCGCCCTTGAGTACCGAGCCGCCGGTCGTGAGCGTCACGCCGCCGTTCGACCCCTGGATCCGGCCGCGGAAGTTGCCCCCGACGTCCACCGTGGTGTCCCGGTCGTCGTAGAGAAAGTCCGTGTCAAGCACGTTGCCTCCGACGGTCACGCGGTGGCCGTCGTCCATCGAGAGGAACGTGCTCTTGAGCAGGTTGCCGGCGATGTCGGCGACCACGTAGCCGGTGGACGACGTGACCCGCGACCCGCTCACCGTCGAGCGGCGGCCATTGCCGACGTCGCCGACCGTGAGTCTCAGGTCGTCGTTGGCCGTGAGGCGGACGTTCGTGACGTTGCCGAGCACGGTCATGGACATGTTTTGCGACGCGTCCGCACGGCCGTCGGTGAAGCTGCCGCCGATCGACGCCGTCATCGTGTCGGTCGCGAGGATCCGCGACACCTTTGAGACGCTGCCGAGGACGTTCAGCGTCAAGTCGCCGTCCGACTCGATGAACGAGCGATTGGTGACTGATCCCTCCACCGTGATCGAGGTGCTCGATTCCGTGGCGACCGTGGCACCATTGAGCGACCCGCCGACCGTGAGCGTGAGCTGGCTGCCGGCGAGCACCTTGCCGGAGAGGTTGCGACCGATCGAGAGCGTCATGTTCTCGGCCGACGTGATCACCGCCCCCTTCGCCACGCTTCCGTCGATCGTCGCGAAGCAGGTGCGTCCGGCGTTGATGGTGGCGGTCTTCGTCACATCGCCGCTGACGGCGAGGTTGAAACGGTTCACGCTGCTGAAGTTCGAGGTCACGACGGTACCGGCCAGGCTGCCGACCACGTTCACGTTCAGGATCGGACGGCTGCCCATGATGACCGCCCTGCTTCCGAGGCCCGCGTTGAACTGGAGCGGCCCGGTGAGCCACGCGCCCGAGTCGATCCGCCCGTTGAAGGCCGCATTTGCTGTGATTGTGGAGCGAATCGGTGCTATGAACGTTTCGAAAGTCCCTCGCGTGAGCAGGGCGAACGCAGGGTCCACCGCTCCGTTGAACGTGATGGCGGAGCCGGTGCCGGCATTCTTCACGAACACGCTGCCGGCGACGGTGTCCTTGGCGGTCGTGCCAAGGACGATGCTCGCGCCGTCCCGCAGACCGAGGTACGTCTCGGTCGAGATGTCCTCTGTGCCGCGAATGTCGATCGTGGCAGTCTTCGTAAGGCCGTGGGTGAGCGTGATGCCGCCGCCGCTGCCGGTGCCCACGGTGTCGACGAAGATCCCGCCGTTGGCGGCGAGATTCGGGCCGACGAAGGAGCTGAGGTTGTACTGCACCCGTCGGAATTCAACGGGAGCCACCGTGCCTCCGGTCGTCGTCGAGTCGATCGGCTCGAACACCTTGAGGTAGGTGTCGCTGCCGTCGAAGTAGATGTATTGGACCGTCCGCAGCACCGCCGAGCCGGCGCTCGGCGCGGTGGGGGTGATCGATACGGTCGCGCCGGAGCCACCGAACGCTTCGGTCTGGTCGCCGGACATCACGAGCACCGTTTCACCGGCTTGCACGGTGAAATTGATCCCCGAGCCGACCACGGGCGTTTCCGGGCCGAGCGTGGTGGTGATCCCGCCGATCACGGTCGTGCTCGTGACCGCGCCCAGTTCAACCAGCCCGTCCGAGCCGTTCGGGCCGCTCGTGGTCACGGTGGCCTGGAACGTGATCCGGAAGTCGGAACTTGCATTCGTGATCGCGATGGTGCTGATGTCGGTGCCGTCGGCGACGCCCGTGCCGCCGTTGAACGTGGCGGTGCCGGAGGTGCCGTTGATGAAGACGAGCACGTTATTCGAGAGCGAGCCCGCGCCGGTTGGCGCGTCGAAGTAGGTTGCCGCCGTCTGGCCGCCGATCGAGAGGAAGCCTGGCACGGCGAGCGCGTAACGCTGCTCGAGTGAGTCGAGGCCCAGTCGATGACGGGCGGGGGCCTGGCGGCGACGCTGTGCGGCGACGCTGTGCGGCGATCCGGCGAGTGCGGGGGGCGAAGAGCGTGGCGGCAGAACCTTCGGAAGCGCGGCGCATGGAAATGTCTCACTTAACTGGGAAAGAGGCTGTGTGTCGCGACCAGCCGGAAGTGAAATACCCGTTCAAGGCGACGTCAATGTAACCAGGTCAATCTGAGAATGCGACTGGTGTTTCGTGGGGGAAAATAAACGCTGTGGTCCAATTCGCGGGGCGAAGCTCATCACTGGAAGTGGGTATCCGGCGATGGCCGACCGGGTGGGTAAAAATCCCGTCCCATGATTGGCACGCCACGTCAGTTCGACGTGAGCGTGCCCTTCGTGCTCGGGATGCCGGGCTGGCGGGGGTCGGGCTCGACCGCCATGCGGAGCGCCCGCGCGGCGGCCTTGAAGACCGCCTCGGCGATGTGGTGGCCGTTCCTGCCGTGGTGCAGGAGGGCGTGGAAGTTGGCGCCGAGCGTGGCGGCCACGCTCTCCCAGAAGACCTCCACGAGCTGGGCGTCGAACGTGCCGATCGAGGGCACCGGAAAATCGACCGCGAAGACGCAGGCCGACCGGCCGCCGAGATCGACGGCGACGGTGGCGAGGGCCTCGTCCATCGGAATGATCGCGTGGCCGTAGCGGCGGATGCCGCGGCGGTCGCCGAGGCAGTCCTTGATCGCCGTGCCGAGGGCGCGTCCGACGTCCTCGACCGTGTGGTGGCCGTCGACCTGGAGATCGCCCTCGCAGCGGATCTGGAGGTCGAAGAGCGAGTGGCCCGCCAGGAGCGTGAGCATGTGGTCGAAGAAGCCGAGGCCGGTCTCGATCGAGGCCTTGCCCGAGCCGTCGAGGTCGACGGTGAGACGGATCTTCGTCTCGGCGGTGTTGCGTTCGATCGTTGCGGAGCGGGGCATGGGGGCCTTTCAGATGGACTTCATGTCAGACGGTTTTCATCGCGTCGAGGAAGGCGTCTATCTCGTCGTCGGTGCCGACGGTTATTCGCAGGCCGTCGCCCCATCCCGCGTACTGCATGAATCGGATGAGAATCCCGCGGGCCTTGAGCGCCTCGTAGATCGGCCTGTGCGGCCGGGAGGAGTGCGTGCACCAGACGAAGTTGGCCTGGCTCTCGACGGCGTCGAAGCCGAGCGACCGCATGCCGTCGGTGAGCCGGCGGCGGGTGGCGACGATCTTCGCAAGGGTGTCGGTGAGCCAGGCCCGGTCGTCGATCGCCGCGGTCGCGGCCGCGATCGAGAGGGCGTCGCAGTTGTAGGAGTCCTTCGCCTTTTGCAGTTCGGTGATGATCTCCGGCCGGGCGACGGCGAAGCCAAACCGCAGGCCGGCAAGGGCATACGACTTGCTGAACGACCGGGTCACGATCACCCGCTCGCACTGCCTCACGAGGTCGAGGCAGTTGGCGTCGGAGAAGTCGCCGTAGGCCTCGTCGACCACGACGGCACAGGGGAGGCGGTCGGCGAGTTCACGCACGCGAGCCGGCGGCACGAGCGTGCCGGAGGGGCTGTTGGGGTTGGCGATGATCGCGAGCTTCGGCGGCCGGCCGGCCGGGCCGATCGCCGTGGCGAAGTCGTCGCCGAGCGACCAGTCCCGCTCGAAGCGGATCTCCTCGCAGACGGCTCCCTGGAGTTCTGCGAGCGTGCGGTAGAGGATGTAGCTCGGCGTTGGGACGCGGAGGCACTCCCCCGCCCCGACGAACGTGCGGACGAGGATCGTGAGCAGGTCGTCGCTGCCGTTGCCGCAGAGGATCCAGTCGGGATCGACCCCGAGCACCTCCGCAGCCCGCACGCGGAAGACGGTGGCGAGCGGGTCGGGGTATTTCGCGAGCGTGCGGCCGGCGGCCGTCGCCGCCACCGCCCGGGCCACCGCCGGCGAAGGGGCGTAGGGGTTTTCGTTCGTGTTGAGCTTGATCCACTTGCCCCCCTGCGGCTGCTCTCCCGGCACGTAGCCCTGCATCGCCGCGATGTCGGGGCGGACGAGGGCGGCGGCGGATCGGGGCTCGCGGGTCGTGGACATGCCGGAAGTCTACCTCGCACCGGGAAAACGCTCGATGCGGGCCGCACGACCGTCAGGACCGGCGCAAACCGAGAGGTGGCCTGCCCCGGGCGTCGGTGTTTCTGCAGCTGATGCAACTGCCGTACGATAGGGGCGTGGACGACTCCGAACACGATTCTGTGGCCCGATTTCGTGAAGCCCAGGACGCTCTGCCTCCGCACGCACGCGTGGCCAGGGCTGCGGCGATGTTCGTGTGGGCCCGCGGCCTGATCGGCCGTGAGATCGTCGCCCGTTCCGGCCCCCTCCCCGCGGAGCGGCTCAAATGGGAAACGGCGATGCGGCTCTACGGTTCCGACGCCAACGCGCGACAGATGATCCAACGGATGCTCGATCATGTATCCGGCTGAAATCTTCCGCGACACGCTGTCGCGGCTGATTGGAATTCTGTCTTCATTCGGGATTCGGTTTCACCTCACTGGTGGGATCACGAGCATCGCCTACGGCGAGCCGCGGATGACCCAGGACATCGACATCGTGGTGGATAACGCCGCGATCGCCCGCACCCTCGAGTCCTTCATCGACGCTTCCACGCAGGCCGGCTTCATGCTCGATGAGCCCGGAGTTCGGCGGGCCGTCGCGGATCGGTCGATGTTCCAGCTTTTCGACATGGCCGAAGCGCTCAAGATTGACATCTATCCCCGCGAGATGATTCCCGGCGAACTGGACCGCTCGGGCCTGCTCGAAGTCTTCGAGGGCATGCTGGTTCCCGTGGTGTCGCGACCGGATGCCGCGGCGTCGAAGCTCGTCTGGGCATCCAAGGGAAGCCACAAGAGCAGACGGGATCTTCGGCAGATCGCGCGGCACATGCCGATCGCCGACCGCGACGAACTCGACCGCCTCGCAGGCCGTCTCGGCCTCGGCGATCTGCTCTCCGAGATTCTCGCCGAACCGGACGAGATCGCCGGGTGAGTCAGGTGTTCGCGGCGGGCGGGATGCGGGCTTCGACGCTGCGGCGGTGGGCCGTGAGCCCCTCGGTGTCGGCGAGCGTGCGGATGTCGGCGGCGAGCTCGGCGAGGTCGTCCTTCGCCAGTTCGATCACGCTGCCGCCGCGGAGGAAGTGGTTGGCGTTGAGGCCGGCCGCGAACCGGGCCGTGCCCCCGGTGGGGAGCACGTGCGACGGGCCGGCGGCGTAGTCGCCCGCGGCAACGGGGCTGTAAGGCCCGAGGAAGGCGGCGCCCGCGTGGCGAATCCTCGCAAGCGTCGCCTCGGTATCCCGCGTGTCGATCGAGAGGTGCTCGGCCGCAAGCTCGTCGGCGAGCGTCGTCGACTCGTCGTCGCTTCGCGTCACGACGATCGCCCCGAAACGCTCGAGGCTCTGCCGCGTGAGGTCGCTTCGCTCGAGGACGGCGACACGGGTCTCGACCGCCGTGGCGACCCGCTTCGCAAGGTCCGCTGACGACGTGAGCAGGATCGCCGAGCCTGGCGAGTGCTCCGCCTGCGCGAGCATGTCGGCGGCGATGAACTCGGGATTCGCGCGGTCGTCGGCCACGATCACGATCTCGCTCGGGCCCGCGATCGAGTCGATGGCGACGTCGCCGAAGACGTGCTCCTTGGCGAGGGCCACGAACAGGTTGCCAGGTCCCACGATCATGTCGACCCGCGGGAGCCCCTCGATACCGTAGGCCATCGCGGCGACGGCCTGGGCCCCGCCCGCCCGCAGCACGGTCTTCACGCCGAGCTCGTGGCAGGTGGCCAAGACGTGCGGATTCTCGGAGCCGAACTTCGTCGGCGGCGCGACGACGACGATCTCGCCCACGCCCGCCACGCTGGCGGGAACGACGGTCATCAGGAGCGTCGACGGGTAGGCCGCCGCCCCGCCCGGCACGCACACGCCGACCCTATCGAGCGGCAGATACCGCTGCCGCAGTCGGCCGCCGCCGGCGAGCGGCACGGAGACGTCCCTGGCGAGGATCGCCTTCTGGAACCGCTCCACGCGGTCCTTGATCCGACGAACCGCGGCGAGGAATCCGGGCTCGATCTCGCGGTGAGCCTCGGCGAGCGCGTCGGCCTTCACGAAGAGCGACTCGCGGGTGAGCGACGCCCCGTCGATCCGCCGCGTGTAATCGAGCACCGCGTCGATCCCCTGCTCGCGGACGTCGCGGCAGATTCGCTCGACGACCTGCCTGGGCGTGAGGGG
>JBIIOJ010000251.1:0-4950 GCA_044337015.1 Pirellulales bacterium | reverse complement strand
CGACGGAAATGCCGTCGAACGGAGCGGCCATGGCAAGCTTGCCCGCCGTCGCTGCGGTGATCGTCAGCCTGGCGGCTGGAGCGTCGTACGCGGTGGCAAGGCTCGTGATCGCCGCGCCTTGCGGGTCAAGCGTGAGCACGACCCGATTGCCCTCCAGGCCGACGAGGACATCGTCGGCCGCGAGCATGGCCCGCGACTCGAGCCGCTCGATGGCCGATTGGCCGCCTGTCGAACGGCGGCCACGCATCCGGTTTCCGTCAGTGATCCGCCGACGACGTCCGAACAGGATCGAGTGCAAGCGCACAGCCATTGGTTCCTCTGTTTCATCGCTGCAAAAAGGCCATCAGAAGTCTGGCCCCGCTGCCCCAGGCCAGGTATCGGCGTCAGAGACCCCTATCCTAGCTCGTGAAATCTGCCGCCGCCAAAGATGGGCGCGATGGCGAGATTTTCGTGGCGATCCGAGCCGAACGACAGGATGGTCAAGTTTCTCGTGGTCATGTCGCTGGTGACGCCGGTGCTGCTCCTGAGCTACCGTTACGGCGTGCGTCACACGCCGATCGGCCGCTTGCTCAACGGCCCGCGCGGTGGGCCGCCGCAACCACGCACAGGCGAGATCATAGATGGCTCAACTCATTGAGGTGCTGATGTGGCCGCTTGCCGGCGACCTGATTGCGCTGGTCCGCGATACGCTCGGCGAGTTCGTCAGGCGATCCCGATCCGGAGGGGTGGTGCCCTTGAAGATCGGGCTCACCCGCGGCCATCTCGTCTCCGATCCTGCTCTCATCCGTCACGTGCTCCTCGATAACATCGACAACTACGACAAGCGCACGCCCGCGTTCGACGCCGTGCGGGTCGTGCTGGGCAACGGCATGCTGACGAGCGGTGGCGGTTTCTGGAGGCGGCAGCGGCGGATCGCGCAGCCGGCCTTCCACGGCGAGAGCGTCCGGCACTTCGCGCCAATCCTATCGCGATTGGCGGCCGACTGTGCCGCCGCATGGGAACGCGCCGCCGCGGCGGGCGAGACCGTCGATGCCTGCACCGACATGATGAAGGTCACGCTCCGAATCGTGGCAGAGACGCTCTTCGGAGACGATCTCCGCGGGAGTGCCGACGAGATCAATCGTGTCTTTCCGCAGATTCTCTCGTGCCTTGCGTCACGGGTGACGTCGCCCATTCGTGCGCCGCTCTGGATGCCGACCGCCAACAACCGACGGCTTAGGCCTGCACTGACGGTGCTCGACGGCATCGTGGAACGTCTGATTGCGGCCAAGCGCCGGCGGCTGGCCGCTGGCGGAGAGGCAGACTCCCCTCCGCGGCGCGACCTGCTCACGATCCTGATGCTCGCGCGGGACGATGAGACCGGCGAGGGGATGACCGACGGGCAGCTTCGCGACGAGGTGATGACGCTGCTGATCGCCGGCCATGAGACCACTGCCAACGCCCTGTCATGGCTCTGGTATCTGCTCGACCGCCACCCCGACGAGCAGGAGCGGCTTCGCGACGAACTGCTGGCGGCAACCGGCGGCCGCCCGCCCGCCGTCGATGATCTTCCGAAGCTTCCGCGGCTCAAGGCCGTGATCCAGGAGACGCTTCGGCTCTACCCGCCGGTGTGGATGTTCGACCGCCGTGCGATCGGGCCCGATGATCTCGGCGGTACAAAGGTGGCTGCGGGCGACCTTGTGATCTTCTGTCCGTATGCAATTCACCGACTGCCGGACCTGTGGCGAGATCCGGAGGCGTTTCGGCCGGAGCGTTTCGAGGCCGGCCGCGAGGAGCAGAAGAACAAGTTCGCGTACCTGCCCTTCAGCGCGGGCCCGCGTACCTGCATCGGCAACAGTTTCGCCATGCTCGAGTCGCAGATCATCGTGGGCACGCTCCTGTCACGATTCCGTGTCCGCCTGGCGGATCCAGCGGTCATCACGCCGCAGCCGCGGGTCACGCTGCGCACCTCGCGGCCAGTGGTGCTGCGGCTGGAACCGGCGCCGCTCGCCTGACGGGCCGTCGGCGATCGGATACCCCCAGCGTATACGCCCAGGAGCAGGCAGCCCTCGAACCAGTTCGACTTGCCCGCCGGTCGATAGGTCGAACGGTTACCGGAAGCATGCCGGCTACGACGACCTGGTCGGGCGACGTCTGCTACGAGCCTAGTTTCATCGACCGCAGCCGCAGCGCGTTGGCTACTACCGACACGGAGCTGAGGCTCATGGCCGCCGCCGCGATCATCGGGTTGAGCAGCATGTGGCTGGAGAGCGGATAGAGCACGCCCGCCGCGATCGGAATCCCCGTCGCGTTGTAGACGAGCGCGAAGAAGAGATTCTGCCGGATGTTTCTCATCGTATGGCGGCTCAAGTCGATCGCCTTCACGACCCCCCGGAGGTCGCCCTTGACCAGAGTCACCCCGGCCGATTCGATGGCGGCATCGGACCCCGTCCCCATGGCGATGCCGACGTCGGCCGCGGCCAGTGCCGGTGCGTCGTTGATGCCATCTCCAGCCATCGCCACCGTTCGCCCCTCCGCCTGCAAGGCTCGGACGATCTCGTACTTTCCATCTGGCTTCACGCCGGCGCGAAAGTCTTCGATCCCAAGGCGGGTGGCGACGGTGCGGGCGGTCTCCTCGCTGTCGCCGGTGAGCATGATCAGCCGCAGGTCGAGGTTGCGAAGACTGCGCACCGCCTCGGGGGTGGAAGCCTTGATGGGATCCGATACTGCGATCAACCCGGCGAGTCGCCCGTCGATGGCGACGAGCATCACCGTGCGTCCCTCCCGCTGAAGTGCCAAGGCGCGGTCGTCGAGTGCCGCGAGATCCGCCACCTGCTCTTCCGCGAGCCAGCTCCGTTTGCCGAGAAGTACCTCCCGACCCTCCACGCTGCCGCGGGCACCGCCCCCCGTCACGGAATCGAAGTGGGCCACCGGCGGCACCGTGACGTTCCTCGCAGCGGCGCCCGCCGCGATTGCCCGGGCCAGCGGGTGTTCGCTGTTCTGCTCGACGCTCGCGGCCATCCGTAGGAGATCCGCCTCGGGAAGGGGCGCGATCGAAATGCACTCGGTCAGCGACGGGCGGCCCGAGGTCAACGTGCCCGTCTTGTCAACGACGACGGTATCAACCTTCTCCAGTCGCTCGAGCACCTCGGCGTTTTTGATCAGTACTCCTTCCCTCGCCCCGCGGCCGATGCCGACCATGATCGACATCGGTGTCGCCAGCCCGAGCGCGCAAGGGCAGGCGATGATCAGCACGGCGACGGCGTTGACGAGGGCCCAGGCCAGCGGTGGCTGCTCCGGCGCCGCGATGGCCCAGACCAAAAACGTGATAGCCGCGATCGCCAGCACGGCAGGCACGAAATAGCCCGCCACGGTGTCGGCGACCTTTTGGATCGGCGCCCGGCTGCGCTGGGCATCGGCCACCATGCCGATGATCCGAGAGAGGACGGTATCTTTTCCGACCTTGTCGGCCACCATCAGGAACGAGCCCGTTTGGTTGAGCGTGCCGCCGATGACCGCATCGCCGGCGTGCTTCTCCACCGGCATCGGCTCGCCGGTGATCATCGACTCCTCGACGGAGCTTTTGCCTTCCGTCAGCCGGCCGTCTACGGGAACCTTCTCACCCGGCCGCACCCTGAGGATGTCGCCCTGACGAACCTCGTCGAGCGTCACGTCACGTTCCTCTCCCTGCCGCACCACCCGGGCCAGGGGCGGGGCAAGCGACAGGAGTTCACGAATTGCGGCCCCCGTGCGGTGCCTGGCCCGCAGTTCGAGCAGCTGCCCGAGCAGCACCAGCGTGATGATCACGGCCGCCGCCTCGAAGTACACCGGCACGCCACCGTCGTGGCGGAACTGGTGTGGGATGAACGCCGGAAAAAGGACGGCAACGGCGCTGTAGAGATACGAGGCGCCTGTGCCGATGGCAATCAGCGTGAACATGTTCAGGTGGCCCGTCACGAGCGACCGGAAGCCCCGGTCGAAGAACGGCCAACCGGCCCAGAACACGACCGGCGTGGCGAGGACCAGTTGCAGCCACGAGTGCGCCGTCGGGCCGAGCCCGCGATCGACCGGCACGCCCAGCATCGGCAGCATCGAGACGAGAAACACCGGCAGGGTGAGCGCGGCTGCGATCCAGAACCTCCGAGACATGCCGCGGAGTTCGGAGTCGGTCTTGTCGGCGTCGAGTTGCGGTGCCTTCGGCTCCAGGTCCATCCCGCACTTCGGGCAGGATCCCGGCCCGATCTGCTCGATTTCCGGATGCATCGGGCAGGTGTAGGTTGCATCGGAGGAGGCCGCCATTGGGGCGGCGGTCGGCTTGTGGGCACCGCAGCAGGGGGAAGGTGTGGTCGGCGCCGGCTCGCCCATGAACTTCCGGCGGCAGCCCTCGGAGCAGAAGTAGGAGGTGGCGTTGTCGCGGACCGCACTGTACGCGGTTCGCTCGTCGACGATCATGCCGCAAATGGGATCCGTAGCCATAGTTGCAAGCTTTCTTGGAGAAGCGATAGCCTATCTGACCATGGAAGCCAGATGACCGACCTCTGAAACCCGGGATTTACAGAAGAGTTGTTGCTTTATCTGGTGAGCCACGAGCCTTCCTGCGGGATCCCGTGCAACTACACCGCGGATCATATTTACACGGCGCTTAATGTCATTATCTTTTTCTGATCGCAAACTGCGACGCCTGACTCGATCGCCGTCGGTCATACTTATGCAGGTGTGGGACGATTTGTGAAGCACGCGAACAACTGACGCGATAGAATTTTCGAACCCATGAAAGCCCTGCTGCTCTCCTCGCCCGGCGCCCTCGCGGTGGCCGATCTCGACACCCCAAGCCCCGCGGCCGGCGAGGTGCTCGTGCGGATCGCCGCCTGCGGGATCTGCGGCTCGGACGTTCATGGCTACACCGGCGCCTCTGGCCGGCGGATTCCGCCGCTCGTGATGGGTCACGAGGCGGCCGGCACGATCGAAGCG
>JBIIOJ010000250.1:0-5015 GCA_044337015.1 Pirellulales bacterium | reverse complement strand
CAACGCAGATGTTCCCGTCGTTCGACTCGCTCGAGTCGGCGATCTGGCCCGGCTTCTCGATCGCCGTGTTCATCGCATCGGCTGCGATCGTGGACGTCGTCGTGATCCTCGCGGCACGATGGAGGCTCGTGGATCTTCCCAATCTCCGAAGCGCCCACGCGCTGCCGACGGCCCGCGGCGGCGGCATCGCGATCGTCACCACGATGGCCCTGGCCACGATCGCCGTGGCGATCCGCTGGCCGAGCATGGCCCTGCCGCTCCTCGGGACGCTTTTGCCTGCGGTCGCGATCGGCGTCGTCGGCGCGATCGACGACATCCGGCCGCTTCGCGCAATCGTGCGACTCGCGGTGCAGGTCGCCGCCGCAATCGTGATCACGACGGCAGTCGGCCCGATCCAGTCGGTGTCGCTGCCGCTCCTGGGAACGATCAACCTCGGCATCGCCGGCTGGCCGATCACGGTGGTCTGGATCGTCGGCTTGACCAACGCGTTCAACTTCATGGACGGGATTGACGGCATGTGCGGCGGCCAGGCGTGGGTGGCGGGGATGGTGCTGGCGATCATGGGGTCCGCCCTCTGGGTGCCGCCCTTGATGGTGCTCGGCACATGCATCGCTGGCGCAGTCGGTGGATTCCTCGTCTTCAACTGGCATCCGGCGCGGGTGTTCATGGGGGATGTCGGCAGCGCGTTCCTCGGCACGTTCTTCGCCGCGATGCCGCTCTTGTTTCCCGAGCGGCTGCGACCGCTCGCGCTCGTTCCGTTCGTGATGGCCGTCTGGCCGTCGATCTTCGACGCGGGCGTGTCGGTCGTCCGCCGCCTGTGGAACGGCCACAACCCGATGCTGCCCCACCGCGAATTCTTCTTCCATCGGCTCGTACGAAGCGGAATCGCCCACGACCGGGTCTCGCTGCTCTACGCCCTCCTTGCAGCGATCGGCGGGGCCGCGGGCGTGGTGACGCTGCTGCCCGGCGTGCCGGAGTGGGTGAAGGCCCTGATGCCGCTCTGGCTCGTGGTCATGCCCGTGGCCCTTGTCTGGGGGGTAGAATCCCGCTGCGCGAATCGTGAGCTTGCGCCGCCCGGCTCCGTGTCCCACGCGCCATCCTCTTCGTGAAGCCGTCCACCGCAAAGCCATGCCCGCAGCCCTGCCACTTCCCGCCGTGCCCGCCGCCGCCAGCCGACCGGTGCCTGCGCGGCCCGATGGCCTCTATGCGGGGGGGCTCAAGCGGGCATGTGATCTCGTGGTGGGGCTCGTGCTGCTCGTCGTGCTCTCGCCGTTGATCCTCGCGACCGCCCTGCTCGTCTGGCTGGCGATGGGCCGGCCGGTTTTCTTCCTCGATCGCAGGAGCGGTCGCGACGGCATGCCGTTCACGCTCGTGAAGTTTCGCTCGATGGTGCCGGTCGCCAAGGGCTCGATGGTGCCGGTTGCCGAGGGAGCAAGCGACGGCGACCGGCTCACGCCGTTCGGACGGGTGCTCCGGCGAACGAGCCTCGACGAACTGCCGCAGCTGGTGAACGTCGTGATCGGCGACATGAGCCTCGTCGGCCCGCGGCCGCTGCCCGAGAGGTATCTGCCGAGGTATTCGAGCCGGGAGGCGGCGAGGCTGCTCGTGAGGCCGGGGCTCACCGGCTGGGCGCAGATCCATGGTCGCAACTCCGTGGAATGGCCCGAGCGGCTCGAACTCGACGTTCGCTACGTCGAGATGCTCGGCCGCTGGTACGGGCCGCTGGTCGATCTCTGGATCGTCGCCCGCACCGCCGTTCAAATCCTCGTCCAGGCCGTCACCGGCCGCGGCGTTTCCGCCCCGGGGCAGGCCACCATGCCCGAATACAACCCCGATGCCGGCCGGTAGCTCCCCAATGCCCTCCGACATGCCCTCCGACGTCTTTGCCGCGGTGTCCACCGCGATTGCCAGCGTCCTTCGCGACACGGGCCGGTCCCTGCCGCCTCTCGAGCCTTCCTCGCTTCTCGCGGCTGATATCGGACTCGATTCCCTCGATCTCGCGCAGACGGTCGTGATCCTGGAACGTACGCTTTCGGTGGATCCATTCAGGACGGCCCCGGCGGAGGGTGGCCGGCCGGTGATCCGCACGGTGGGCGATCTCGTATCGCTCTACGAGCGGGCGGTCGCCGGCGCGTCCAACCATCTCACGAATCAGGTGGAGTTCTCCGAAAGGGTTTCCGAAAAATGACCATTGCCTCGGCCGATGCCGTGTCACTCTCCCATCTCTTCCCCACGATCCTCGATACCCCGGTCGAAGACCGGCTCGCCACGGCGATCTGCACGGTCGCCGCGGAGGTTCCCGAGCGGGCGGCGATCGTCTCGAGCGCGGGGGTCAACATCGGCTCCAGTTCGACGCTCTACCAGCGATCGACGACCGACTACGCCAACCTCGCCCACCGCATCGCCCAGCTCGAGGCGAGGCTCGCCGACGCCCGCCCAATCGGCATCGTCGCCCGGGCGAAGCGGGTCGAGTCGCTCATCGCGATCGCCGCCGCCTGCGGCCGCCAGCATGTGCCGCTGGCGATCCTCGCCGAGGATGCCCGCGACCTGATCGGCGAGCTTCACGACTGGCTCATCCTCGACGACTCGCTCATCCTGCCCGACCTGCCCGCCGGCAGCCTGCCGCGGAGCGAGTTCGAGACGGTGCCCCCGCGCATCGTCGTGGCGACGAGCGGCACGAGCGGCCCGCCGAAGCTCGTGGACCACTCCTGGGATTCGCTCCTGGCGGCCGCGAGGCTCTCCGAGCAGTGGCAGGGCCGCGGCTGGCTTCTGGTCTACGACGCGACGCGGTGGGCCGGCATCCAGGTCTGGCTCCAGGCCTTGCTCACGGGCGGTCGGGTCGTCGTGCCGGCCAGCCGCGATCCCGAC
This sequence comes from Pirellulales bacterium, assembly GCA_044337015.1. Classification (GTDB taxonomy): domain Bacteria; phylum Planctomycetota; class Planctomycetia; order Pirellulales; family UBA1268; genus UBA4655. The sequence continues at coordinate 2,147 of JBIIOJ010000250.1, read as the reverse complement.
ACGGTCGTCCGGGCGCTGGTAGACGACGAGGTCGCGATCCTCCCCGGCACGCCCACGCTCCTTCGCCGCGTGGTCACCTCCGCCGACCGCGACCTGCTTGCGGGCAACGTGGTCGAGCGGATCACGCTCGGCGGCGAGGCGGCCGATGGGCCGCTGCTCGAGCAGGTGCAGGAGGCGTTTCCGCGGGCGAAGGTGACACAGGTCTACGCGACAACGGAGCTTGGCGAGGTGTTTCGAGTCACCGACGGCAAAGCCGGCTTCCCGGCCTCGTGGATCGGCAAGTCGCTGCCGGGCGGGGCGCACGTCCGCCTGCGGCGGGATGGCGAGCTGCTCGTGCAGCTCCACCGCGACACGGCCGAGGTGGCGACGGGCGACCTGGTCGAGCAGACGGGCGACCGCTACGAATTCGTCGGCAGGCGGAGCGACGTGATCGTCGTGGGCGGCGCGAAGGTTCATCCGAAGCGTGTCGAGGAGGTGCTCCGCGACGTGCCAGGCGTCGTCGAGGCCAGGGTCTACGCGGTGCCGAGCCCGATCACGGGCGAACTCGTGGCGGCGGAGATCGTGCCGGCGGCCGATCATGATCCTGCGGCGATTCGCGACGCCGCGATCGCGCGGTGCCGTGAAAAGCTCGAACCCCACGCCGTGCCACGCGTGGTCGATTGCGTTGACAAGACGGCGACCACCCCCGCCGGCAAGACCCCCCGCCGCAGCCGCTAGCGATCAAGCCGTATGACCGCGACGTCGCTCATCTCCGGCGGTTCCCGCGGTTTGGGCCTGGCCACGGTCGAGCGGCTGCTCGCCCGTGGCGATGCCGTCGCGACGTTTTCGCGGTCGGGCTCGGCCGCGCTCTCCGCTCTCGCCGAGAAGCATCCCGACCGTCTGCTCGCCGCCACGTTCGACGCGGCCGATTCCGAGGCCGTGCAGGCCTTCGTACGGGTGGCGGCCGACCGCTTCGGCGGGATCACCCACTGCATCGCGAATGCGGCGGTCGCCTACGAAGGCGTGCTTGCGATGATGCGGGACGACGAGATCGACCAGATGCTCGCCGTGAACCTCCGCGGCGCGATCGTGCTCGTCCGCGAGGCCGTCCGCGCCATGCTCGCCGAAAAAGGGGACGCAGCTCTTTTCGGCGGCCCCTCCGTCGTCGTGATCTCGTCGGTCGTGGCCGCGCATGGCTCGCCGGGTCTCTCCGTCTACGCCGCCACGAAGGCCGGCCTCGAGGGCTTCGCGAGAAACCTCGCCCGCGAACTCGGGCCCCGTGGTATCCGCGTCAACGCGATCGCCCCCGGCTTCCTCACGACCGACCTCTCGGCGAGCCTCCCGGAGGAACACCGCCACCGCATCGAGCGGCGCACCCCCCTCGGCCGGATCGGAACCCCCGCCGACATCGTCGGCGCGATCGACTTCCTCACGAGCCCCCGCGCCGCCTTCATCACCGGCCAGATCCTCCCCATCGACGGCGGCTCCAGCTGACGCAACCCCATGAACGCCACGCCCCTCCTCGGCCGAATTCTCGACGCGCTCCACGAGCATCGCCTCGAGTCGGTGTTGATCGGCAACGCGGCCGCTGCGATCCACGGAGCACCCGTCACGACGGTGGACTTCGACTTCATGTTCCGGAGCACGCCGACGAACCTCCGGAAGCTCAAGGCCGTCGCCAAGTCACTCGACGCGATGATCCTGCGGCCCTACTACCCTGTGTCGAAGCTGTTTCGCGTGGTCGACGACGCGGCCGGCCTGCAGGCCGACTTCATGCCCGCCATCCACGGCATTCGGTCGTTCGAGGGCCTACGGTCGCGGGCCGTCGCGAGGGAGATTGCGGGGCGAACGATTCTCGTCGCCTCGCTCGACGATATCATTGCAAGCAAGAAGGCGGCCGGCCGTCGCAGCGACCTGGCAGTACTGCCAGTGCTCGAACAGACCCGCAAGTCTGCGGCAAGGGGCCGTCCGAGGAAATGAGATGACTCGAGAGAGGAAGTCGGCGAGAAAGCCTGGTCAGTCGCGGGCCACCCAACTCGCTGCACTCGCGGCCGAGAGCGAGCGGCAGCTCGAAGAACTCATCCGCCGCCGGCTCGCGATGCCGATCGAGCAGCGGATGAATTTCCTCCGCAAGCGCCTGCCCGGCGGCGGCAGCTGCCTCTGAAGTC
>JBIIOJ010000041.1:0-16410 GCA_044337015.1 Pirellulales bacterium | reverse complement strand
TTATCGCGAAGCCCGCCGGCAGGATTATCGCGAAGCCCGCCGGCAGGATTATCGCGAAACAACGTCTGAAAGCGGCGATGGCTCATCGGGCCCTGCGAAATCGTCTCACTGCGGACACTCCAACACCGTTCTGCCATCGGCGGCACGGCTTCCGCGAGTCGAGTCTCGGCGTTCTTGCGTGCGCGGTTTCCCCAGCCGGAACCACGGCACCGTCACGACGCGACCAACCTCCCCAATCGTTCCTCGATGCCCTCCCGGATCCTTCCGGCGAAAAGCGACGCCATCATCGGTAGCCGCACCTTCACGACCAGTTCCCGGGGCAGGCTCTCCACCTGGCTATTGAAGTCCATGCCCATCGCCGAAAATCGGACGGTCATCACCTCGCCCGCCCACACGGCCTCGATCGGCCCGACCGTGTCGGAGTATTGCTCCCGCGCCACGACCACGGCCCGGTCGAGCCGCACCCGCATCTCCTCCGCGGAAAGCCCGTGGGGCAGGCGAACTTCGAGATCGTTCATCGCATGGTCTCCGTGGCCGCCGTCATGATACCCCGGCAGAGCGTCCGGCGGGCGGCCGCAACCCGGGACGCCGCCACAGCCTGGAGTCGATCGCCGCCGCATGCGGCGGTTCGCACGGCCACGATGTCGGGGGCGATCGAGGAAACCCTGTCGGCGTCGGCCAGCGTGAGCCGGCCGGCGAGGGCGACTGCGAGCCCGAGCGACTTGGCGAGGGCGACGGCGTCCTCGATCTCGCCCGGTTCGGCGACGTCGAAGAGGCCGCCGTCCCGCTTGTCGAACGTGTCGATGAGCACCATCCGGCCCGCGAGCATCCCGGCGAGCCGGACGACCCTTTCCGGCGGCGGCGCGGCGCACCGACGCCAGTCGGCGTAGACGACGCAGGCCTGCGCGACGCCGGCGGGAAGATGCGAATCGATCCCGGCGAGTTCCCGCTCCCAGTCGCGCGGTGCGGCGCCGGCGAGGCCGACCTTCACGAGCCACGGCGGCGGCGCGGCGGCGGGAAGCCGGCCGACGAGCGACGCGGCGTGAGCGACGACGTCGGCGCCGCCCGGCTCGGACAGTTCACCGCAGGCGAACGTCCAGGGAACCGAACGGTCCGCACGGCCGACGGCGGCGGCGACGGCGAGCGTGGCGTCGATCCCCGCCCGCCCGAGCGGACCAGCGAGCGGCTCCTTGACGTCGATCACGTCGGCGCCTCCCGCGATCGCCTCGCGTGCCTCCACCGCATCCCGCACGCTCACGAGCAGACGCATCACCGGGTTTCCTCGCCCGCCCGCAGCGACCGCTTCGCGTCGACGAGCCGCTGCGCGAGTTCGCCGAATCGCTCCATCGGGAGCGGCTCGTACCAGAGGCCGTCGAGCACGATCGATCCTCGCTTCCAGCCGGCCCAGGGACGGAACGTCGGCCGCTCCTGCCAATCACGGGCCCGTTCGGCGATCCGCACGGCGATCGTGCCGCGGCGGCGGCCATGCTCCGGGGCGTGCTCCTCATGTTCGCTCGCCTCGCCCGTGCAGGGCTCGACAGGCCGGCCGATCGCGTGCGCGCCGTGGAAGAAACACTCGACGACCTCGATCGGCACGTCGTAGGCACGCGTCGGTGCGACCCGCAGCCGAAGCGCTCCGCCGCGACGCTCGATCCGCGGCAGCGACGCCGCGAACGCGAGGGCCACGACCGGCGGGATGACGAGCCCGCCCGCCACCACCGCGGCGAGAACGAGCCCCCGGCTGCCGAAGGCCACGCCCGTGCCGGCCACGCACGCGATGCCGAGGGCGATCGCAGCCGCAAGCGCGACGAGCGGACGCGGATTTCCGCGAACCCAGACCTCCCTTTGCTCGCCCGCTCGCTCGTACCGTTCCGCTTTCATGATCGCACCATCGCGATTACCATACTGCGGTTTCAAGGCTCGCACACCCCGCCCCTTGCCTTTTCCCACTCGGGCCGTTCCCCCATGTCGCACGACGCGCACGCCCATGCCCCAAACGGCTCATCCGGCTCGCGTTGGATGATCGCGGCCCTCGCGGCCGTCATCCTCGGCTACGCGGGCTCGGCGTTCCTCGGCTATCCCCAGCATGGCCGCGACCTCATCGTGCAGTGCCAGTCGGATCACCAGCCGGGGCACCAGGAACACGGGCATCCGCATGAGGAGGGAGCCGCCGAGGTCTCCGCGCCGCCGATCTGGACCATGCTGCCGTTCGTCCTGCTCCTCGCGGCGATCGCGATCTTCCCGCTCGTGCCCTCGATCGAGCACTGGTGGGAGCACAACTCGAACCGGCTGCTCGTCGCCTGCCTCCTCGGGGCGGCGACGCTCGCCTACTACGCTTTCCTCCATCGCCACCCGGTCGACCTCCACTTCCCCGCGCACTCCGTCACGCCGGCCGCGGCGACCGGCCCCTCCTGGGGGCTCGTCGGCACGGTGCTCGCGAATGCCCTGCTTTCGGAGTACGTGCCGTTCATCGTGCTGCTCTTCGCCCTCTACTGCGTGACCGGCGGCGTGAGGATCGAGGGGGACCTCGAGGCGACCCCGACCACGAACGCGGCGTTTCTCACGGTTGGCGGACTGCTTGCGAGCTTCATCGGCACGACCGGGGCCGCGATGCTGCTCATCCGGCCACTCCTCGAAACCAACCGCGAGCGGCGGCGGGTCGCCCACACGGCTGTCTTCTTCATCTTCGTCGTCTGCAACTGCGGCGGGTGCCTGCTGCCGATCGGCGATCCGCCCCTATTCCTGGGCTACCTCCAGGGGGTCGACTTCTTCTGGACGCTCTCGCTCTGGAAGCCCTGGATCTTCACCAATGCTGTGCTCGTCGCGATCTACTGGGCGTGGGATACGTTCCTCGCACATCCACAGGAGACGCCGCGGGATCTCGCGCGGGATGCCGCGCTGACGCGGAAGCTCACGATCCGCGGCCTCGTGCCCAACATGCCCCTGCTCCTGGCCGTGATCGCGGCGGTGGCCCTGCTCGATCCTTCGAAGCCCTTCCCGGGAACCTCCTGGCACCCGTGGGTGTTCCTGCGGGAGACGGTGCTCCTGGGGATCGTGCTCGTGTCGCTCGCGGGCGGCTCGGCCGAGATCCGCCGGCAGAACAGCTTCAGCTACGGGGCGATCGTGGAGGTGGCGGCGCTCTTTCTCGGCATCTTCATCTGCATGCAGCCGGCGCTGGCCATTCTCGACGAGCGGGGGGCGAGCCTCGGCATCGAGTCGGCGAGGGCGTTCTTCTGGACGACCGGCGCCCTTTCGTCGGTGCTCGACAACGCCCCGACCTATCTCGTGTTTTTCAAGACCGCCCAAGCCATCGGCGGCCACGACGTCGATCCAGCCGCGACGATGGCGGGGGTGGACGTGATGCGACTGGCCGGGGTGAGCCTCGGGGCGGTATTCTTGGGAGCGATGACGTACATCGGCAACGGCCCGAACTTCATGGTGAAGGCCATCGCCGAAAAGTCGGGGGTGAAGATGCCGAGTTTCTTCGGGTACATGGCCTACAGCTTCGGAATCCTGCTGCCCGTCTTCGTGGCCGTCTCGCTGCTCTTCCTCTGAAGCATCCCATGACACCTCCCCGGTCCGGCGGCGCTGCCGCGGGATTCGACCTCATCACGAGCCAGCCCGCCTTCGACCGCCTCGTGGAGCGGCTCGCGGAGCACCCGTTCATCGCCTTCGACACGGAGTTCGTGTCGGAGCACACCTACCGCAGCCAGCTTTGCCTCATCCAGATCGCCGCACCGGGCGTTCTCGCCGCGGTCGACACGCTCGCCGTCCGGGAGCTCGACGCCTTCTGGAATCTGCTGGCACAGGGCGATCGCACCACGATCGTCCACGCCGGCCGAGAGGAGCTCGGTTTCTCGCTCCATGCCACCGGCCGGCTTCCCGCGAGGCTCTTCGACGTGCAGATCGCCGCCGGCCTCGTCGACCACGATTTCCCGGCAGGCTACGGCGCGCTCGTGCGGCGGCTGCTCGGCCGCACGGCCAACAAGGGGGAGACCCGCACCGACTGGCGGAAGCGGCCGCTCTCCGACGCGCAGCTCGCCTACGCGATGGACGACGTGCGGCACCTCGAGGATCTCTGGCGGGTGCTCGAGGAACGGCTCGCGAAGCACGGCCGCGAGGCCTGGATGGAGGCGGAGATGGCCTCCTGGCAGAGTGACGTCGTGGAAAGCTTCCAGCGGAAGCGATGGCGGCGGGTCTCTGGGCTCACGGGGCTTTCCAGACGAGAGCTCGCGATCGCGAGGGAGCTTTGGCACTGGCGGGATTCGGTCGCCGAGAGCCGCGACATGCCGCCGAAGCGGGTGCTCCGTGACGACCTACTCGTGGAGCTCGCGAAGCGGAAGAGCGCTGACGAGCGAGAGATCCAGGCGATCCGTGGCATGCAGCGATCGGATTTCAGACACATCATCAAGGGGATCGCCGACGCGATCGACCGCGGGCTCTCGCTGCCGGAAGGGGAGTTGCCCGGCGGCGAGCGGCACCGGGCACCACCAGCGCAGTTGGCCGTGCTCGGCCAGTTCCTCTCGACCGCCGTGGCCGGCCTCTGCCGGCAGATGAACCTCGCCCCGGCCATGGTAGGCACGGTCTCCGACATGCGCGACCTGCTCGCTTGGAAGCTCGACTACGACGTCGACGACGGCGAGCCGCTGCTCGCGACGGGCTGGAGGGCCGAGGTCGTCGGAAGCGTCATCGACGACCTCCTCGCCGGCCGTGCGGCCCTGCGAATCGGCGACCCCCGCAGCCACGACCCGCTGGTCATCGACCGGGCGAGCGACACCGACCGGGGACCGAAGAGCGACGAAAAGGCTTGATTGATCTTCGCAATCAAGCTAGAATAGCCTCATCAAACGGAGGAGGGTCGTCGTCATGCAACGGGCAAGCATCACCGAAGCGAAAAACAACCTGAGCGTGCTCATCGACCGGGTCCGCGATGGGGAAACCGTGCTGATCTGCGATCGCAACCGGCCCGTCGCGCGACTCCAGCCGGTGGGACCGGGAGACACGGCCGCGACGGACGCACCGTGGCTGGCCAGCCTCGTTCGCGACGGCTTGCTGGCGCCCGCCGGAAAGCCGTTGTCGATGCGAAGCCTTCCCAAGCCCGTGAAGCCCACGAGGCCGTTGAGCATCGTCGATGCACTGCGTGCCGACCGTGAGGAATAGCGGGAATGCGATACTGGGACGCTTCGGCGATCGTTCCGCTGCTGGTGCATGAACCGAGAACCGGAGATGTGCGCACCGCCCTGGCGAAGGATGCTGGCATCATCACCTGGTGGGGCACGCGGATTGAGTGCACGTCGGCCATCGCGAGGCTGGAGCGGGCCGCGGCCCTCACCCCCCGTCAGTCGGCAGAGGCCATCGAGGTCTTGCAGACAATCGCCGGCGGATGGAACGAGATCCTCCCAGCCGAGTCAGTGCGGGAAACGGCCTGCCGCCTCCTGCGGGTGCATCCCTTGCGGGCGGCTGACGCGATGCAACTCGCCGCGGCGATCGTGATGACCGGCGGTCGCACCGCCAACGCCGGTTTCATGGCCTGTGACGAGAAGCTGCGGCAGGCAGCTAGCCGCGAGGGATTCCGCGTCGGCCCATGATTCCGCGCAGCCCACCAATTCCGTGGCTCCGGCACGGAATCCGAGCTCCGAAGGAACTCGGGGCCATGCCCTGCCGGAGGCAGGGCATCCGAGCTGCGAAGCAGCTCGGGGCAACACAGCGGAGGGCATGGGATTCGAACCCACAACCCCTTTCGGGGCATCTGATTTCGAGTCAGACCGCTGGCCAATTCGCTTACCCTCCAGCGACCTGAAATGTACGTCGCCGGACCGTGTCCCTCAAGCCGGATCGACCGTCGCCGGGCCGCCGACGTGCCTGCCGACCCGAGGTCCTGTCGCACCGACCGTGCGGAAGGCGCGGCCCGCCGCGGCTTGGGTCGGGTTTGCCGGCCGGCGATGCCGATGACCCATCGACGGTTTTGGTCACTCCCAGCAGGAACACCAGAGCGATGGCGAAAGAAACATGGCGGGTGGTCACCCGTGGCGCGGACGGCGAACTGGTCATCCACGACTTCGACTCCCCCGCCCCGCTCCTCCGCACCCACCTCCAGATCGGCACCGACGACTGCAGCACCGACCTCGAGCTGCGGGGGGCTCCTGTCTTCCGGTCCCTGATCGGCCCGATGCCCGAGGGCACGACGATCGTGCGGTACGAGACGCCCGAGGTGTTCGAGGCGCTCACGAAGGAATGGGCCATGCCGCGGCCGCCCCGCCGCCGCAACCGATCGAAGAAGACCGCCGAGCAGTGACCGCTACTGCCAGAAGCGGCGCATCTTCTCGATCATGGACGACCGGATCTCGTTGGCCTTCTCGGAGCCCTTCTGCGGCTCCGTCTCCTTCGACTCTTTCTGCGTCAAGGCTGCGCTTCCCGGCTTCTCCGGCACGAGCTCCATGAGGAAACGGGGCCAGTGCCCGTCGAGTTCGACGAGGCACGCCCCCACGTCACCCGAGGCGAGGTGATGGTCGATGAGGGCGAGTGACTTCGACAGCTGCACCCGTTGCGACTCCTCGAACGCGAGATCGAACACGCGGACCTCGTCGATCCGCACCCGGCCCGGGCCGAGCAGGTCGAACCGCACCCGCAGCGACTCCATCCCGCTCGTCGGCAAGTCGTCGATCTGGAGCACCACCTGCGCCCAATCCGTCTTCAGCGGCATCGAGCCGCCCCCGACGCCGACCGGGGCGAACCGGTAGTACTGGCGGTCTCCCTCGCGGCCCTCGACCGCGATCCGCAGCGGCGGCTGCCCGCCGTCGTCGTCGAGCTTCAGCCAGGCGGCCACGCTCACCCGCCCCGTCCGCGGCGCCGGGAAGGCGTTGCTCTGGAGCGTGGCCAGGCCGTGCTCGCTCGCAAAACGGATCGCCTGCGGACTGCCCGAGGCTCCCGAGGCGACGACGTCGATCGCGCCTCGACCGGCCTCGACGAGCTCCCAGCCAGGCACGGCGCCGCCGGCCGAGGGCAGCTCGAACGCGGGATTGTCGAGCGACTCGAGCGGCGGCGGCATCTCGAGCGAGGCCCGCCTACGACGCAGGGCGGCCAGCCGTTCCTCGACGGCCTTCCGCACGGACTCGTCGTGCATCACGCCGACCGTCGCAACGGCCCCTTCGCCCGTCGCGTCGAGCGACCTCACCTCCCAGGGCCCGAGCGGCACCTGCCAGGTGGGCCGGCGGGAGTCGCCCGACCCGGTCGCGGCCAGGGAAGCGACCACCGGACCGCCGCGGACGGAATCGACGAGCGATGCCCACGGCCTGTCGGGCGTGAGGCGGGCCGTACATGCGGCGGCCGAGGCGTTGACGAGGCAGACCGACAGCCGTTCGCCTGCGCGGATCGTCCGCACGACGATCGGCGCCGGCAGCCCGTCCACCGTCTCCATCGTGGCGGCGGGCAGCGAGGCGAACGCCCGCAGCCGCTCCGCCATCGGCTCGGGGGCGAGGTCAATGAGCAGCGATTCGTCGAACAGCCGCTCGCAGTCGGCCGGCAGGAGCGACGTGGCGATCCCCCGCGACCGGTCCGCACAGGAGGAAACCGCATGGAGCTTCACGGCCGAGAGCGTCCCGGTGGCGGCACCGCCGCCGAGCAGCCTCCCCGCCCGGCGCAGATCGACATCGAGCGGGCGGTCGAGCAGCACCGCCCCGCGCCGCGGCACGCGGGCGAGCTCCTTCACGACGGAGAGCGACCGGACGGTCCGGTCGATCGTACCCTCGGCGACGATGTCCTCGCCGGCGACCCGCTGCTGGGGCGAGACGAAGACGATCCGCGGATGCGCGGCGATCCTCGCCGGATCGATCCCGAGGTCGAGCAGCGCTCCCGCCTCCGACGCCACGCCGCCGAGCGTCGGCCGGAATCGCGCGGCAGCGGGCCCTTCGGACAGAAGCGTCGTCATGACGACGTGCAGGTCGAGTTCGGGCCTGCGGCGTGCGACGACGTCGGCCATCCGGGCGTGCAGCGAGGCGATCCTCTCAGCCCGCCACTCGAGCCAAGCCGCCCGCGCCGGACCCTCGACGAGCGCCGCCCTCCTCGCGAAGCGGTCGCCCCCCTCGCGTGGCACCTCAATACCCGTTTCTTGGGCAAAGCTCGCCATCGTCTCGTCGTCGAGCCCCCAGGCGACCCCCGGAAGGTTCATCCATCCGTCGTGGCCGAGGATGACGGCGAGGCCTGCCACGGCCGGAGAATCGCCGAGCCTCGCGGCCAGTTCGGAAACGAGCCCGACCACGGCGTCCTGCACCCGTGAATCGAGAATGTTGTAGTGGCGATCCCAACGGCCGCCGCCGGAGGAAGCCGGCCGACCGTCGCGGCCCACGCACTCGATGCCCGTGACGTCGGCCGCCGGGTCGGCCAAGACAGCTTCGAGCGGCCCGAGCGGACCCGAGCACTCGATCGCCGCGACGAGCCCCAGCCTCTCCCGCTCGAAGACACGGGTCGCCAAGGCGACGAGATCCTTCTGCTCGAGATCCGCGCCCCGCTCCGCGAAAGCGCCGCCATCCCAGCGGGTTCCGCCCGCACCGAAACGCGACGGCCATGCGGCGGCACCATCGGCGTAGAAGGCGACCATCGCCCCGTCGGCGGCCTGCCCCTTCAACTGCTCCGCGCACCGCGTGATGCCGGAGAGGGCCGCCCCCCAATCGTGGATCGGCAGCCTGGACTCCGGGTCCTTCGCATCGACGCCGCAGAACCGGGAGAAGTCGGGCTTCGCAAGGTAGCCGTGAACTTTGCGGCCGGCCAGGTTCGCGGCGGCGCCGGCCGGACGATCCAAGGCCGGCAGCCGGTCCGGACCGGCGAGCACGCGGAGACGGCCGACGACCGCGGCGCGGCCCGGCGACGGATTCGCGAGCACGACGACCGGCGACCGAGTCTTCGGCCAGAAGACGAGCCGATGGACCTCCATGCGGGCCGCCTCGACGCCGAACGCGGAACGCGACACACGAAACCCTCCCTCGGTCGAGATCGCCACGCCCTCGCCCGATGCGTTCGGCTCGATGACGGCCAGGGCGACGGTGGCGTCCTGGTCGGTCGGGTATTCCAGTTCGATGACATGGGGAGTGCCAGGCCGCGCCACCGGGATCGCGACCCCCTCCCACGCCGGCTCGCCGGACGAGCCTGCCGCCGGCAGCTTCAGCACCGGGCCGAGCGGGTGCGGCTCCACCGTGGAGTCGCCCGCGGCGACGAGCCCGCCCCCGCGCGGCATGAGGGCCTCGACGGCGGGCAGGCGAGGCATGCCGCCGGCACCCGGCTTCGGCATCTGCGGCATGCCGATCTGCGGCACCGATAGCTGCGGCACGTTCAACGCCGGCACCGTGACCCCCGGAAGCCGCCGCAGACGATCGAGCAGCCGCGGGCTGCCTGGGTCGAGCTCGTAGACGACCTGCATCCGCTCGGTGGAAGCGACCGCGCTCGACGCGGCCACCGTCACGAACTGGACCGTGCGGCTGGCCACCGCCCGCGACCACCGCAGGCTGCCCCGTTCGAGCACGTCGAGTTCGAGATCATAAGCCCCCTCGCGGGTCGGCAGCGGCACCTCGACGGGCACCTCGGCGAACCTCCGGATCGCCGACTTCGCATCGCCGGAATCGGTCCCGGCGAGCGGGATCGCGGCGGCGAACAGCTGCTTTCCGCCGCCGAGCAATCGGAGCCGCAACTCGCAGTCGCCGGCCTTGGCCGACTTCGAGTCGAGCGACGGACGAACCCACAGCCGAACGATCTCCCCCGGCCGCCGCAGGCACGCGGCGGCAGACTCGTCGGCAGGCGTGTCGCCGATCGCCATTTCGCGGGACGGCCGAAACGCGACCTGGATCGCATCGCCGGGGACCCGCCGCACGAGCAGCCTGTTGCCGTCCTGGTCGAGCGGCTGCTGCCGCGACGACGCGAGCACGTCGTCGATCGGAAGCTCGAGCGTCGTCCGCTCGTTGGGCCGGCCGTCGGCCTCCAGTTCGACCACGATCTGGCCGCCGTCGCCGCGATCGACGACGAGGTCGATTCCATCGAACGACCGGGCCGACGGCTGGTGGATGGTCGCCTCGCCGTCGGCGAGATGGAAGCCGGCGTTGGCATCGGTTTCGGGGGAGAGCGACCGAGCCCGCAGGATTCTCGCGGGGCCGCCAAGGGCGATGCGACCCGCCCACCGACGCGGCTTGCCGCCCCCCCAGGTCACGCGAAGGGCGACGGGCACCGAGTCCGTCACGATCGCCTCGCCCGCGGCCGCCGAGCCGCGGGAACCGCAGAGGATCGTCGCGGCCAGCAGGTACACGGCGACGGTGGTCCGATGGACGGACCGGATGCGATCCTGGGACATCCAATCCTGGAACATCTTCGTAGCGCGCAGTGGCAGCACGGCCGCCTGACCTCCGGCAAAAATGGGTCGGGATCGTAGCGGGCCGATGGCGGGCCGTGAAGGGCTTTTCGGCCGCGTATTTCAGGCCGGAAGATCGGGGTTGGCCAGGCATTCCTGGAGCATCGCCTCGGTCTCCGCCGGACAGCGGTCGGCCACGTCCGTCACCTCGAACCAGTCGTCGGGCTTCGCGAAGAGCGACGCCTCCACGCCCGCATCTTTTCCCCGCGGCCAGGCGGCCACGAGATGCCACTCGGGCGTGGCCATCGCCGCGGCCGCCCTGCCCCGGATGAAGAGCCGCTCGCGGCCCGGGGCGGTCCACGACTCGAAGAGCCCCGCAAGACTCGCGGACTCCGGCGGCCACGACTCCGCCGCGATCCCAAGCCATGCGGCGAGAGTCGCCCCGATGTCGGCGGCGGAGACGATGCCCGGAAACCGCTGGCCCGCCATCCGTCCGCCGGCCTCGCGGAGGATCACCGGCAGTTGCACCCGCTCCCCGTGCGGCCGAATGCATGACTCTTCCACCGCGACCCCGACCTGGCCGTGGAGGCCCAGCGGCATCCCACCAGTTCCTGCCACGCAGATGTGCCACGGCGAGGGGCAGCCGGCGACGGCCTCGAGCAGGAGGCCCAGCCGCTCGTCGATCGCCGTCATCTCGGCGGCGAAAGCCTGCCGCACGACGGTCAGACGGTCGGGGTCGGTCTTCTCGTCGATCGCGAAGCTCGGCGGCGTGGTCCCCTCCATCGCCGGAGGATCCTCGGCATCGCGGTACCGCTCCCGCAGCTCGGCCGGCGCCTCCCAGCTGCGACCGAGCCGGTCGAGGTGGCAGAGCACCACCCGATGGCGGCCGTTGGCGACGAACTCCGCGGCCTCGTGGAGATCGCCGGCCCGGGCGACCTGCCCTTCGAGTTCCGGAGCGCCGTCGAAGGGGAGGAGCAGGCTGCGGGTCTCGGTGAGGCAGACTGATTGGGCAAGCGCCCGATCGAAGACGACGCCGGCGGCGGCGACCGCGTCGAGCGCGGGCGAGGCGACCCACGTGGCGCCATACGCCGGCAGCACCCATGCGGGCAGCCAGTCGATGGTCACGGCGACGAGCCGGGCCGTCGGCGGATCGGATTCCGGGGTTCGGGACAAAACTGCAGTCTCTCCTGACGATGCTCGACGTTATAGTACGGCGAAGGAGTGAGCGTTCATGCGAGGGTCGTCGATCGACGAGGCTGAAGGTCGGTCTGCCGCCGAGGGGCGGTCCATGGGCCGGCGCCGATTCCTCGCCGCTGCGATCGCCGTCGCGGGCGGGTCGGCGGTCGCCGACGATCCGAAGAACGCGGCCACGAAGAACGCCGGGGTGAAGACGAGCCCCGCCGCCGACGTGGCGTTCCGGATTTCGCTCGCGGAGTGGTCGCTCCATCGCACGCTCTTCGCCGGAAAGCTCGACAACCTCGACTTTCCGCGACTCGCCCGACAGCGGTTCGGGATCGAGGCCGTCGAATATGTGAACCAGTTCTTCAAGGACAAGGCAAAGGATGTTGCCTACCTGGCCGACCTGGCGAAGCGGGCGGACGACGAAGGAGTGCGAAGCCTGCTCGTCATGTGCGATGGTCTGGGGCGACTCGGAGACCCCGACGGCCAGGCCCGCACGAAGGCGATCGAGAACCATTTCCCCTGGGTGGAGGCGGCCAAGCGGCTCGGATGCCACTCGATCCGTGTGAACGCTGCGAGTGACGGAAGCTTCGAGGAGCAGCAGAAGCTCGCGGCCGATGGCCTCTCGCGACTGTGTGAATACGCCGGGCAGATGGAGATGTCGGTCATCGTCGAGAACCACGGCGGGCTTTCGAGCAACGGCGAATGGCTCGCGGGGGTGATGCGGTTGGTCGACCGGCCCAACTGCGGCACGCTGCCTGATTTTGGAAACTTCCCCGACTACGACCGCTACCGCGGCGTCGAGGAACTCATGCCATGGGCGAAGGGCGTGAGCGCCAAAAGCCACGAGTTCGACGCGGCCGGCGACGAGGTGCGGACCGACTACCGAAAAATGCTCGCGATCGTGGCGAAGGCGGGCTACCGTGGGCACGTCGGCATCGAGTACGAGGGGAAGGCCCTGCCCGAGGAGGAGGGAATCCTCGCGACGAAGAAGCTGCTCGAGCGGATCCGCGGAGAACTGCCGGCCTGACCGGCCGCGGCCGCTTTCACCACCGCGGGCTCAGCACCGCGGGCTCATTGACGCCCCCCTGCGCGGCCGATACAACGCGAAGCCCGTCGCACGGGTCTGCCGCCCGCTTCCTCCCCGCCCCGACGAATCGCACCACAGCTTTGAGCCCACAGCAAGCGTTTTCCCGAAGGTCTCCCGGTGGCCGAGGGCTGCAACTCGTCCGCGTTGGCGAGACCCACGTGGGCCGGGGAGTGTTCGCGCGGAAGCGGCTCGCCGCCGGCATGATCCTGGGCGAGATTCACGGCGAGGTGCTCGACGCTCACCCGGCCGACTCGAGCTACTGCATGGAGCTTCAGAGCGGCAGGCTCCTCGAGCCCGCCCCACCCTTCCGGTTCGTGAACCACAACTGCGACCCCAACTGCGAGATCTTCTACTGGGACGACGCCGACGACCCGTCTCAGAGAGACCGGCTCTGGCTCCAGACGGTGCGCCCGATCGCCCCGGGCGAGGAACTGTCGATCGACTACTGTTGGCCAGCCGACGCCGCGATCCCGTGCCGCTGCGGCTCCTCCACCTGCCGTGGATGGATCGTCGATCCCGACGAGCTGCACCTTATCGGCAATGACGAGGTCGGCACGGACTAGCCAGCGGCCAAGAGCTTCCGCAGCACGTAGGGCAGGATGCCGCCGGCCCTGAACTGGTCGAGTTCGACGGGCGTGTCGATCCGCACGAGGCAGGGAATCTCCCGCACGCTCCCGTCGGGCGAGGTGGCCTTGACCATGAGCGTCTTTCGCGGCGCGAGCGCCGCGTCGATCGGCCCTGAGTCGATTGGAATGTCGAAGGTCTCCTCGCCGGTGAGCCCGAGCTCCTGCCACGGCTTGGGGAGCACGAGCGGCAGGACCCCCATGCCGACGAGGTTCGACCTGTGGATCCGCTCGAAGCTCGCCGCGAGCACGGCCCGCACACCGAGCAGCATCGTCCCCTTCGCGGCCCAGTCGCGGGAGCTGCCGGTGCCGTACTCGGCGCCGGCCAGCACCACGAGCGGCGTGCCGGCGTCGCGGTATTTCATCGCCGCGTCGTAGACCGGCATCACCTCGCTGCCGGGCAGGAGGCGGGTGACGCCCCCCTCCACGCCGGGCACGAGCAGGTTGCGGATGCGTATGTTCGCGAAGGTGCCGCGGGTCATCACGCGGTCGTTGCCCCGCCTCGCGCCGTAGCTGTTGAAGTCGGAGGGCTCCACGCCGTGTCCGATGAGGTACGCGCCCGCCGGGCTCGCCTTCGCGATGCTGCCGGCGGGGGAGATGTGGTCGGTCGTGACGCTGTCGCCAAGCGCCAAGAGCACCCTCGCACCGTGGATCGACTTCGGCGGCTTCGGCTCACGGGAGAGGTCGGCGAGGAACGGGGGCTCCTGGATGTAGGTGCTCGCCGCGTCCCAGTCGTAGAGCTCGCCCGTGCTCGTCGGCACGGCGTTCCACCGCGGGTTCGACTCCCAGACGTTGCCATAACGGGTGCGGAACTGCTCAGGATTCACCGCCTCCGCGACGGTCTGCCGGACCTCGTCGGCGGTGGGCCAGATGTCCTTGAGATACACGTCCTCGCCGCTCTTGCCCTGGCCAATCGGCTCACGGGCAAGGTCGATGTCGGTCGTGCCCGCGAGGGCGTAGGCGACCACGAGCGGAGGGCTTGCGAGCCAGTTGGCCTTCACGAGCGGGTTGACCCGGCCCTCGAAGTTGCGGTTGCCGGAGAGCACCGCGGCGGCGACGAGATCCCCCTCCGTGACGGCCTTCGCCACCGCGTCGGGCAGCGGCCCCGAGTTGCCGATGCAGGTGGTGCAGCCGTAGCCCACCGTCTCGAAGCCGAGGGCGTCGAGGTCCTTCGCAAGGCCCGACTTTTCGAGATAGTCGGTGACGACCCGGCTACCCGGAGCGAGGCTCGTCTTCACCCAGGGCTTCGTCGAGAGGCCCTTCGCCACGGCCTTCCGGGCGACGAGGCCCGCGGCCACCATGACGCTCGGGTTGCTCGTGTTGGTGCAGCTGGTGATCGCTGCGATCACGACCGCGCCGTGGTGGATCGTGGAGGCATGGCCGTTCTCGCGGACCGTGCCGGTGCGATTCAGCGCCGCCGAGTCGAGTGCGAAGCCACGCTTCGCCGTCGGCGCGGAGAGCGAATCGGCGAACGATCGCTTCACGTCCGCGAGCGCCACCCGGTCCTGCGGCCGCTTCGGCCCCGCGAGGCTCGGCACGACGCTCGCGAGGTCGAGCGAGAGCCGCTTCGTGAACTCCGGAATCGGCGCCGCGTCGGTGCGGAAGAGCCCCTGCTCCTTCATGTACCGCTCGACAAGTTGCACCTGCTGCTCGCTGCGACCGGTGAGCCGCAGGTAGGCGAGCGTCTCGCCGTCCACCGGAAAGAAGCCCATCGTCGCCCCGTATTCCGGGGCCATGTTCGCGATCGTGGCCCGGTCGGCGAGCGACATCGTCGAGAGCCCCGCGCCGAAGAACTCGACGAACTTACCGACGACGCCTTCCTTCCGCAGGATCTCGGTCACCGTGAGCACAAGATCAGTCGCCGTCGCCCCTGCCGGCAAACGGCCGGTCAGCTCGAACCCGACCACCTCCGGCAACAGGAGCGACATCGCCTGCCCGAGCATCACGGCCTCCGCCTCGATGCCGCCGACGCCCCAACCGACGACGCCGAGACCGTTGATCATCGTCGTGTGGCTGTCCGTGCCGACGAGCGTGTCGGGCACCGCGACAGGCAGCGTCCGCTTTCCGCCCCCAGCCATCTTCGCCGGGTCGCGGAGGAAGACGCCTCCGGCGAGGAACTCGAGATTCACCTGGTGCACGATGCCGATCGCCGGCGGCACGACCCGGAAGTTGTCGAAGGCCTGCTGACCCCAGCGGAGGAAGGCGTACCGCTCCGCGTTGCGGCGGAACTCGATGTCGACGTTCTGCTCCAGTGACTCTCGCGTGCCGAAGAAATCGACCTGCACGGAGTGATCGATGACGAGGTCGACCGGCACGAGCGGATTGATCTTCGCGGGGTCGCCCCCAAGCCGCTTCATCGCCGCCCGCATGGCGGCGAGATCGACGACGCACGGCACGCCGGTGAAGTCCTGCAGGACCACGCGGGCGGGCTTGAACGGGATCTCCGTCTCGGCCGGCTTCACAGCATTCCAGGTCGCAAGCGACCGCACGTCGGCCTCGGTCACCTCGTAGCCGTCGCATGTTCGCAGGAGCGCCTCGAGGATCGTGCGGAGCGAATAGGGCAGCCGGGAAGTGTTCGTGACGCCCGCGTCGTCGAGGGCCCGCAGGCGGTGGAGCGAGGCGGGGCCGGAACCGGTTTCAAACGTGGCGAGTGAGGAAAAAGGATCGAAATCGCTGGCAGCCATGGAATCTCGCGCGGGGGTGGGGGGGCATTGGAATGAAAAGCCGGACGACCTCGTCGCCCGGCCACCGCCTGCTGAATCGCGATTGTGCGGCTGTACGGGCGACCTGTCCACCCGCGGCGGTACCGCCGCGGAATCCACTGGAAACTCGAAAAGAGCAGGGAAAACACCGGCTGACGCGGCTGTTTTTGCCGCCGGGAAGAAATTTCGAAAAGGTGAATTCGACTTTCCCGGAATCGTCGGGTATGCTTCGGAGGCGTTGGGGAGATTTCCCCGACGGCTCCACAAAACACCCACAAATCTCGTCAGCGGCTGTTCCCCCCCCCCAAAGACCCACACCTCGATAGCCGCTACTGGGCCGGTGGTTTCCCCAACCACCGGCCCTTTTCTTTTGGCACCGGCCCTTTTCTTTTGGCACCGGCCCTTTTCTTTTGGCACCGGCCCTTTTCTTTTGGCACCGGCCCTTTTCTTTTGGCACCGGCCCTTTTCTTTTGGCACCGGCCCTTT
>JBIIOJ010000040.1:0-16412 GCA_044337015.1 Pirellulales bacterium | reverse complement strand
GAAGCCGTCGCGGCCGAAGTGCCCGCCCGCCGCCGTGCGGCGATAAATCGGCCGACGCAGATCGAGGTAGTCGATGATGCCGCGGGGCGTGAGCGGGAAGAACTCCCGCACGATCTCGCAGAGCCGTTCGTCCTCGACCTTGCCGGTGCCCTCGGTGTCGACGTGGACGCTCACCGGCTCGCTCACGCCGATGGCGTAGGCGAGCTGGACCTCGCAGCGGTCGGCGAGCCCGGCGGCCACGATGTTCTTCGCGACGTGACGGGCCATGTAGGCCGCGCTGCGGTCGACCTTCGTCGGGTCCTTGCCGGAGAAGGCGCCGCCGCCGTGACGGCCCCAGCCGCCGTAGGTGTCGACAATGATCTTCCGGCCGGTGAGCCCGCAGTCGCCGTGGGGGCCGCCCACGACGAACCGCCCGGTGGGATTGATGTGGTAGGTGATCGCAGAGGTGTCGAGGTTCTTCGGCAGGAGCGGCTTCACGATCTTCTCGACGATGAACTTCTTGATCTCCTCGTTCGACACGTGGGGCGCGTGCTGCGTGGAAACGACGACGGTGTCGATGCGGACCGGCTTGTTGCCCTCGTATTCGACCGTGACCTGGCTCTTCGAGTCGGGCCGCAGCCAGTCGACCTCCTTCTTCTGCCTCGCTTCCGTGAGCCGGTTGAGGATGCGATGCGAGAGGGCGATCGGCAGCGGCATCATCTCGGGCGTCTCGTTGCAGGCGTAGCCGAACATGAGGCCCTGGTCGCCGGCGCCGATGTCCTTGCCCTTCGAGTCGTCCTCGTTGACACCCATCGCGATGTCGCCCGACTGCTTGCCGACCGCGACGAGCACCGAGCAGGTGTCGGCCGCGATGCCCATCTCGTCGTCGGTGTATCCGACCTCGCGGATCACGTTGCGGACAACCTGCTGGTAGTCGATCGTGCCCTTCGAGGTGATCTCGCCGGCGATCACGGCAAGCCCTGTCGTCACCATCGTCTCGCAGGCGACCCGGCTCCGGGGATCCTGCGCGAGATACGCATCGAGCACCCCGTCGGAGATCTGGTCGGCGAGCTTGTCCGGGTGACCCATGCTGACCGATTCGCTGGTGAAGAGAAACTTTCCGGTGGACACGTCGTTCGCCTCGTTTGTGAGATGGAAGGGAGAAGGGATGGGGATTCGTGAGAGTCCGTGAGAATATCTGCCGATCGGGGATGCGGGCAACCCACCGGGCCGTTCGCCGGCCGCCGGCCACGGCCATTCACGCCCTCCGGCGGCCGTCCGGGGGGGATGGTTGCCGCAGCCGGTCGACCACCCTCTCGGCGGTCCTGCGAACCGCTCCGCGATTGGCCTCCACGAGCGATCGGGCGGCCGACGCGAGCGAATCGGACCAGGAGCGGTCGGCAACCGCTCGTTGCACGAACGCCTCGAGTTCCCGTCCGTCGTGGACGACCTCGGCTCCACCGGCCGCCAAGAGCATCGCCACCTCCTCACGGAAGTTCCACGTGTGGGGTCCGAAGCAGAGCGGCACACCATAGGCCGCCGGCTCGAGCATGTTCTGCCCGCCCCGCTTTCCGTCGAGGCTCCCGCCCACGAAGGCGAGCGTGGCCGTGCCCCACCACCGCGAGAGCTCGCCGGTCGTGTCGACGAGCAGCACGCGGGCTTGGGGGTCCGCCCCGTCGGCCTCGAGCCGGCTGCGTTTCTGCCAACGCACCCCCTTCGCCTCGAGCAGGCCGGCGACCTCGGCCGACCGCTCGACGTGCCTGGGCACGATCAGGAGCCTGAGCCGAGGATGCTCCCGCGACGCGGCCAGAAACGCCTCGAGCGACAGGAGCTCCTCCGGGGCCTGCGTGCTGCCCGCCACGAACACCGGCGCGTCGCCGAGGCCCGCCAGCGTCGCCAGATCCCGCACGCTCGTCGCCTTCCGATCGCCCGCCACGCCGTCGAACTTCATCGAGCCGGTCACCTCGACGCTGCGGGCGCCGAGCGAGCGAAACCGGGTCGCATCCTCCTCGGAGCGGGCGAGCACGACGTCCAGCCTCGAGAGCATCCTCCGGGCGACCCCGCCCAGCCGTCGGTAGCCGCGGAAGCTGCGGTCGCTCATGCGGCCATTCGCGACGACGACAGGAATGCCGCGAGCGTGTGCGATCCCGAGCAGGTTTGGCCACAGCTCAAGCTCGCCGAGCACGATCAGATCGGGCTGGACCTGATCGATTGCCCGCTTCACCGCCCACGAGAAGTCGAGCGGACAGGGAAACGCCCGGTCCTTTCCGAACCGCGCCGTCGCCAGTTCAAGACCGGTGGTCGTGGATGACGAGACCACGCAGGCGATTCCCGAATCGACGCGGCGGATCTCCTCCGCGAGCCGGTGGAGCAGGTTCACCTCGCCGACGCTGACGCCATGGAGCCAGACCCTTGGGCGATCCCCCTCTGCAGCGAGCGGGCCGATCCGCCCCGTGAACCGCCGCCACGGCGCCGCCACGGGCCGGCCGCCGGACAGCTTCCGCCAGGCTACCCAGGGCAGGGCGAGCATCGCGACGAGCAGGTAGACGGCGTCGAGGATCATGGATCCGCAGGAAAAGTTTCGACGCTGGACGCTCGCTGCGGCCCTCCGCTCACCCGGACCTGCTTACCGCCTGCCTTCGCCGGCGCCGACCGCGGGGATGCCGCCGGCGCGGCCGCAGCAGTTCTTGAACTTCTTGCCGCTGCCGCAGGGGCAGGGGTCGTTGCGGCCCGTCTTCGACGCGACGTTGCGGATCGGCTCGGGCCTTCGGTCCGAACCGGCTTGGTCGATGGCGGCGTTCTCGGAGGTCTGTGAACCATCCGGCATGCCGCCGGCCGTTTCCGGCAGCGACGCGGTCGATGCCTCGGCGTGGATCGCGGCGGTCTCGCGGAACGTACTCCGCACCGCCTCGTCCTCGACCTGTTCGATGCGGAAGACGATGTCGACGACCCGCTCGTCGATCCCCTTCCACATGAGGTCGAACGTCCGCATGCCCTCCCGCTTGTACTCCACCTTGGGGTCGACCTGCGCGTAGCCACGCAGCCCGACGCTCGCCCGCAGGTGGTCCATCGCCAGGAGGTGGTCCTTCCATGCGTTGTCGAGAATCTGGAGCACGACCGCCCGCTCCATCCGCCGCATCTCCGGGCGTGTCCGCTCGTCGAAGGCCGCGAGCACCCGCCGCTCGAGATCCTCGCGGGTGCTCTTTTTCACGGCCTCGGCCGCCGCAGGGTCGCCGCAGGTTTCGGCAAGCCACGAAGCGAGCCCGGCGGCCCGATCGCCGATCGGGCCGGGGCCCATGGCGGAGTCGAGTGACGAGAGCGTCTCCGCGATCCGTCGCTCGGCATCCTTCCGCAGCGCCTTCGTCCGGTCGTGCCTGGCCCCGCTCGCCTCCGTGAGCCGCCGCCGGATGATCTCGAGATCGTTGCCGCCGAGGGCAGTCTCGTCGAGCGAGGGATCGAACCGGTCCTTCGCCCACCGCACGAGCCCTTCGCGGTCGAGCATCCTCGAGCCGTCGGCCTGCCGCTGCACGAAATGCCCGAGGCCCGCCAGCACGGGGTAGTCGATCTCCCGCTGCTCGTAGACCTCGCGGGCCTTTCGCGAAACGAGTTCCCGGAAGGCGGCCGCCTCGAGGGAGCCGACGTCGTTCGCCTCGAGCTGGATCCCGAACCGCCAGTGTGTCCAGCCGCAGGCACTCGCGACACCGAAATCGCCTGCGAGGAATCTGCGGCCTTCGGCGAGGTCGATCCGTGCGAGCGACTCGGTGCAGGAGGCGATAAGGAACTCGTCGACCGTGTCGCGGCCGATGCTTCGCAGGTCGCGGTCGCGGAGCGACGTCTTGAACCGGGCGTTCGCGAACGACGCGAGCGCCCCCCAGTTCCACTCGCCCTCGTCCTCCTCCTTCGGGAGGTTCTCCTCGATCGCCTCGTAGATCGCCGTCTCCGACTGCCGCACGGCCTGGTCGTGCGCGAGCCGCTCCGCCTCCTCCGGGGTGAGGCCCCGGAAATCCTTGGCGTCGAGCTCACAGCCGAGCTGGCTGCCGGCCCAGGCCGCGTAGGTCTCGGGCCCGTAGTCGCGGTCGAGGAATGTGTCGACGTGGGTCGCGATCTGCCGGTCGACCATCTCCAGGATGATCCCGCGGCAGTCGGCTCCATCGAGGATCTTCTGACGGAAGCCGTAGACCCGCTTCCGCTGCTCGTCCATCACCTCGTCGTACTCGAGCAGGTTCTTGCGGACGTCGAAGTTCCGCTCCTCGACTTTCTTCTGTGCCGCCTCGATCCGGCGGGTCACCATCCGGCTCTCGATCGCCTCGCCGTCCTGCATGCCCAGCCGCGTCAGCACGTTCTTCACCCACTCGCCAGCGAAGATCCGCATGAGGTCGTCCTCGAGCGAGAGGAAGAACCGGCTGCTGCCCGGATCCCCCTGCCGGCCGCAGCGGCCGCGGAGTTGGAGGTCGATGCGACGGGCCTCGTGCCGTTCCGTGCCGATGATCTGCAGGCCCCCCATCTCCCGGACCTGCTCCCCCTCGGCCTTCATGTTCTCGCGGGCGGAGATCTCGGAGACGATCGCGTCCCACTCCTGCTTCGGAACGTCGAGCCGCGTGGGGTACTTGTCCTGGAGGCGGGCCCAGGCGAGCGTGTCGGGATTGCCGCCGAGGATGATGTCGGTGCCGCGGCCGGCCATGTTCGTCGCGATCGTGACGGCGCTCGTGCGTCCTGCCTGAGCGATGATCTCCGCCTCACGCTTGTGCTGCTTGGCGTTGAGCACCTCGTGCTCGACCCCCCGCTTCTCGAGCAGGGACGAGAGCCGCTCGCTCTTCTCGATCGAGACGGTGCCGACGAGCACCGGGCAGCCGCGGCGATGGAGTTCCTTCACGGTCGACCGCGGAATGGTGATCCGCTCCTGCGGCTTGTCGGTCGTGGGCTTCGTGTCCATCTCGATTTCGCGGTCGTCCTCCCGGACGATCCGGCCGATCCGCCAGTTGCCGTCGGAGGTGAGCACCGTGTCGAACCGGTTGAGCCGTTCGATCTCGTCGGCGACGGCGATCCACTTCTCCCGCTCGGTGCGGTAGATGACGTCGGGGTGGTTGACCCGCTTCATGCCGCGGTTGGGCGGGATCGCGATCACGTCGAGCTTGTAGATCTTCCAGAACTCGTTGGCCTCGGTCATGGCCGTGCCGGTCATGCCGCCGAGCTTGTTGTAGAGCTTGAAGAAGTTCTGGAGCGTGACGGTGGCGAGGGTCTGCGACTCCTCCTTCACCTTCACTCCCTCCTTCGCCTCGACCGCCTGGTGGAGCCCGTCGGACCACTGCCGGCCCGGCATGAGACGGCCCGTGAACTCGTCGACGATCACCACCTCGCCGTTCTGCACGACGTAGTTGACGTCACGCTTGTAGAGGTGGTGGGCCTTGAGCGAGTTGTCGATGAGGTGGGGCCACTCCATGTTGCCGGCGGTGTAGAAGCTCTCGACGCCGGCGAGCTTTTCGGCCGTGCGCACGCCCGACTCCGTGAGGGCGACCGTGTGTTCCTTCTCCTTCACCTCGAAGTGCTCGTCGGGCACCAGCTTCCTGGCGATCTGGTCGGCCTTCGAGTACTTCGTGACGTCGTCGTGGGCGGGGCCCGAGATGATCAGCGGCGTGCGGGCCTCGTCGATGAGGATGTTGTCGACCTCGTCCACGATCGCGAAGTTGAGCGGCCCCTGGCTCTGCTGGACGTGCTTCGGGAAGCGGTCGTCCCCCCGGGCCGCCATCCGCATGTTGTCGCGGAGGTAGTCGAAGCCGAACTCGTTGTTCGTGCCGTAGGTGATGTCGCAGGCGTAGGACTTCTGCCGCTCCGCCGGGTCCATGCCCGATTGGATCGCGCCGACGGTCAGCCCCAGGCCGATGTAGAGCGGCCCCATCCACTCCATGTCGCGGCGGGCGAGGTAGTCGTTCACCGTGACGACGTGCACGCCTTTTCCCTCGAGGGCGTTGAGGTAGGCCGGAAGTGTGGCGACGAGTGTCTTGCCCTCGCCCGTGATCATCTCGGCGATCGCACCCGAGTGGAGCACCATGCCGCCGATGAGCTGCACGTCGTAATGCCGCATCCCGAGAAACCGCCGGCCTCCCTCGCGGCAGACGGCGAAGGCCTCGACGAGGATGTCGTCGAGCGTCTCGCCTGCCTCGAGCCGGCGTCGAAATTCGGCGGTCTGTCCCCGCAGTTCGGCGTCGCTCATCGCCCTGTATTTCGGCTCGAGCGAATTAATCGCCTCCACCTTCGGCTCGAGCTTCCGGAGCATCCGGGCGTTCGAGGAGCCGAAGAGGCCGATCAAGAGCCGCTGGAGCCTGGACGAGGCCCCGGCGGCGACGTTCGAGACGCCGTCGAGCAGGTTTTCGAGAAATTCCATGCCGGGATTGTCGCGGCGCGGGCGCATGCGGGTCAAGGCGAACGCCGGGGATGAACCAGCTTTCGTACGGCCCGCTCTCGTGCGGGATTTTCCACGAACGGGATCGCGGTTCGATCACGAGAACGTGACCGGCGTCGTCGTGAAGCTCGAGCCGTTCGACAGTGAGACCACCCAGTTGCCCGCCATCGCACGGCCCAGGAGCCCCGTCTTTTTGTTTGGCCCCGTGTCGGCCGGGTTGAACAGACCGGCGAACACCTGCCACTCGTTGCCTGCGGGCGACCAGCTGCCGCCGAAGTTGGTCGAGGCGTAGGAGCCGCCCGATTTCTGGAGCACCTGCCAGTCGCCGGTGGAGGCGGAGCGGCCCGCGATCCCCGCCAGGCCGTTGCCGAGGAAGTCTCCGGCGCGGACGTCGAGCCAGGTCTGGCTGCCGGGCCACTTGCCGATATTCGAGGTCTGGAACGTCGTAGCGGGGCGGGTGATGACGAACCAGCTGTTGAGCTTCTTCGACGGGTCGGAAATGTTGTAGAGCCGCCTCGCGGCGATGTCGTCGCGGCCGTCGCCGGTGAAGTCGCCCACGACCGCATCGCCCCAGGCGAACGCCTTCGACCAGGGGGTCATGTTCGTGTTGGTGAACGCGGACTGCTGCAGGTCGTAGGAGATCATCCACCAGACGCCGTTGGAATTACGGCCCGCGATCTGCTCGCGGCCCGAGGCGTCACCGATGAAGTTGCCGACGACCATCATCGACCAGGCCATGTTCGTGGTCCAGCGGGCCATCGGCGAGGCGACGATCGAGCCGCCGGAATCGTGGATGTACCACCACGTGCCGTTGGTCCTGCGGCCGGCGATGTCGTCCTTGCCATCGCCGTCGAAATCCCCGACGACGAGATCGCTCAGCTCGCGGACGGCCTGCTGCCCCGCGATCCAGAGCAACGACGTGAAGGTCGGGGTGGCAGGGGTGCCGCCGGTCTTCGCGATCACATACCAAGCGCCGGAATCGTCCCGGCCGGCGACGTCGTCGGTGCCGTCGCCGGTGAAGTCGCCGACGAGGAAGTCGGACCAGCCGTCGGCCGTGCTCCAACTCGCCATCGGCACCGGCGTCGGCGGGCCGCCCGGCGCGGTCGGGGTGAGCCAGGCTGTCCACTCGCCTGTCGAAGCGTCCCAGGCGGCGACGTCGGTGAGGCCGTCGCCATTGAAGTCACCCGAGAGCGGCGAGCTCCAGGCGAGCAGGGCGACCGTCACTGTGCCGACCTGGCCCTGGCTCCCCTGCTGCCAGGTGAGGTTGATGTCGGAGCTGTAGCCACCGTCATCGTCGAAGGGAAACGCGTAACTGCGGGCGTCGATCGTGGGGGACGGCACGCCGTTTCTGCGGTCCCCCTCATGCCAGAAGCCGGAGTAGGCGTTCCAGCTACCGACGGGGTTGCCCTTCGAGTCGACCGGATAGAAATCGGCGAACTGCAGCACGTTCGTGTTGAACGCCTGCAGGCCCGTGGGGGCGTAGACCGTGACGGTGCCCGCCGTCGCGTCGACCTGGTAGACCTCCATCGGCGTCTTGAACTGTGAGAAGGCGATCATCTTCATGCCCGGCTCGATGCCCGCCGTGCTCGCCGGCGTATCGGTCCATCCCGAAGGGGGCGTGAGGAGGCTCACCGTGCCGTAGCGGGCCTCCGTCGTGGCGGGGCCGTAGTCGAACGCGAAGGAGACCGTGAGATTCTCGAGGCCCGTCGCCGACTCCATCGTCATGTAGATGTTCTGGACGACGCCGGACGCATCGACCTGGAGCAGTCCGCTCATGGCCTTGTTGGACGGGCTGTCGATGTCGGTGAAGACCATGGGAAGCGTCATGGTGCCGCCGGAGAGCTGCCGCTCGACGACGAACGACTGGATCGCCGTGCCGCCGAGCTTCAGCGTGCCGGCGAGGGTGGGCCAGAGCACGCTCCAGCCATTCGCAGGCGGCGACGGGATGGCGGATGTGAGCTGCGAGGGGAGGTAATACACCTGCGCGCCGGTCAGTTGGTTCGGCGAAAGATCGTCGGCCGTCGTCGCCTTCTTCTGCGTGAGGTCGACACGGATGAGATCGGCCCCCGCGAGGAAGCCGACGCGGTTCTTGAGGTTGCCCGACGGGCTCATGCCCCGGTTGAGCCAACTCGACATCTGGTTCTCGATGTTGCCGAGCACCGTATGGTCCCAGTTGGTCTCGCTCTTCTCGGTGACGAAGTACTGCTCCTGGTACTTGTCGTCGGCGAACACGCCGTCGCAGGCGAAGACCATCTGCGAGGGGCTCGTGAGCCAGTCGAGCTGGCCGCCGGCGTAATAGCCCGGCTTCCACCACTTGGGCGGCGCCGGCACGCCGCCGGGCGTGAGCGCGTTGCCGTTCGGCGAGGCCGTGCTGTTGGTCGTGAAGTAGGGGTAGAACACCTGGTACTTCTGCGGCGTGCCCGCCGGGGCCGTGATCGTGTTGGTCAGGCCGGAGAATGTGCCGAGTTCGGTGAATTCGATCACGGTGTAGTTCGTCGTGGCCGGGCCCGTGTCGTTGATGCTCGGCACCGCGAAATCCTGCCGCAGCTTGCCCTCGTAGATGAATCCCGGGGTGGCGAGGATGTGCGTGGGGGTGCTGAAGGCTGCGAAGAGATCGTGGATTGCCGTGTCGAAGGCCGTCACGAGGGGCGTCGACGGGGTCACGAAGAACGACAGAGGCACAGTCGTGGCATCGAGAAAGGGCTGATCGCTCGCGAGAGTCACCTCGTACTGGTTCGTCGTGGAGACCGCCTTCACGCTCGTTCCGGCCGGCAGCGACTGCCCACGGACCTGGTAGGCGGTCGTGATGGACGTGTTCAGCGGGGCCTTGGAACCCTGGTCGGGCTCGGTCCAGGTGCCGGTGAGCGTGAGCGTCGCCTCGTAGCCTTCGGCCACCTTCGTCGATCCGCCGATGGTCGCGGCGTACTTGAGGATGCCGTTCGGGGCGGCGGCCTGGGTCAGCTGGTCGATGAGGTGGTGGGGGCCGAGGAGCCGCGACGGCGAGGTCTGCACGATGCCTGCATACGCCGAGTAGGCCGGTTCCGCCGCATAGGCTGCGAACTCATCGAAGACGTCCTGCCGGCTGAGCGTCGGGAGGACGCCCACGCCGTTCGGGAAATCGGCGTCCGGCGGGGAGGTCGTGACCGTGATCGGCATCCCGAACTGGTCGATCTGCGAGAGGTCGAGGTTGAGCGAGTTGGCCGCGCCGGTTCCGTTGAGCGTGAACTCGACGAGATCCCAGGTGAAGCCTGCGGTGGGGCTGATCGTGCCCGGCACACCGCCGCTCATCGCCACGGCGTCCGGCGAGTCGCTGAAGTAGAACCGCCCCGAGATGATCTGCTGGCTCACCCCGGAGCCATCCGCGGCCTCGATCACGACGTACGGGACGCCGCCCGCCGTCGGCAGTTGCGGGGTCGCTCCGGTGAGCCTGTACGACGATGCATACGAGCCGGGCGTCGCATCGAGCGACACGAGTCCCGACGTCGCATCGACCTGGTACGCGTTGACCTTGTCGACGATCGTCAGGTAGAGGTCGCCGGTGGTGGCCGTGGCGTCGTCGAAGAAAACCTTGATCGTCTGGGCGGACAGAAGCCGACGGTTTTCGAGCGGCTCGAAGGGGAGCGTCCCGGCCCGCATGCGTGGACGGCCGAATCGGCGTGCGAAGAAGGCCATGGCGGAGATCCTCCCGGGGGGCGTCGAGGTAGCGTCCGTCGTGTCAACGGCCTACCGTCAGTCTCGCCGTAGTTCGCCCGAGCGGCAAGCAGCGGGCCGGCAGGACACGATGTCCGTGTTTTCACCGCCGTGACGACGTCGCCTGCACGGCGCCCGCAGGCTCAGACAGCTGGTCGTCGTCACCTTCTTCGATGAGAATCGAATCGACGCCGTCGATCGACGTGATGATCGCGGCGGCCATGACGTGGAACGCCCGCGAGACGGACTGCACGACGAGCGAGTCGCCGACGACCTGCACCGTCGCTTCCGGATCCTTGCCTTCGGGGAGGGCATCGTTGCACAGGTCGACGAGGACGGCGGCAAGCTCGTCGCGGGCCTGCGGGTCGGCGACGGCGTAGGTCCGCACCACGCGGGCAGCATTGCCCGCCTGCTTCCAGATCGCACGATCGATTCCGCCAAGGAGGTCGGCGATCCGCTCGTGGTTCTCCTCCGTCTGGCTCACGACCAGCCCTGAGCCGCAGCCGGCCGGCAGCGGACGGACCGTGGCGAAGCCGCCGACGGAGTCCCACGTCTCGGCCGCGATGGTCGATTCGATCAGATCGCGGACCTCCTCCAGGTCGTTGCCGGGCAGAATTGGGTAGAGGAAACGCTCCAGGTAGGCCGGGTCCTGCGACCGCTCGTGCGTGGTGACGAGCAGCTGGCCGTGACGCACGACGGCGGTCAGGCCGAGCGGGTCGAGCATCGACCGGATCGCGTGGAGGAGCGGCCGGCCGGCTGAACTGCCGGAGACGGGAGCCTCGAGGTCGATGCCTGCGTCCTCCATCGCCCGCGTGTCGAGTCCGGCGTTGATGCCGGCCTTCTCGGCGATCGTGGCGATCCAATCGCGCAGCGGGGTCTCGGCGAACGACAGGGTCGCGTCGGCCTTGCTGAGCGATTCGAGGATCGCCTCGGTGCTACCCTCGCCCGAGAGCCTCACGGGCCGATAGCTCGTCGTTGCTGCGGCGAGCATCGGCTGCGGGTGTTCCGTGACGACCCGCACGGTTATGTCATCTTCAGCGTCATCCGCGACCGCGACCCGGTCGGCAGGCCCCGCCATGGCTGCCAGGAAAAGACCGACCGCAAGCGGCGGGAGTAGCCTCGATTCGGATGGCATCGGGATTCCCCTCGGGCTAGCGTGCTTTCAGCAGGTCGCGGATCTCGGTGAGGAGTTCCTGGTCCTTCGTGGGCGGCGGCAGCGCGACCGGCTCGGCCGCCTTCGTCTTCATGATCCACCCCAGGAACTTCACGATGAAGATGAAGAGCGCAAGCGCGAGGATCACGAAGCTCACGATGTCGGCGAGGAACTTGCCGTAGGGGATCGTCTTCTCGCCGACGGTGATCGCCCACTTCTCGTAGCCGGCGTCACCCGGCATGACGACGCTCACGACCGGCATCATGATGTTGTCCACGAGGCTCTTGACGATGTTGCCGAACGCGCCGCCGATGATCACACCGACGGCGAGGTCGACGACGTTGCCCTTGAGGGCGAAGTTCTTGAACTCCTCGAACAGCGAAAAGGCCTTTTTGGCGGGGTCGATCATGGTGGACTCCTTGGGCGTGTATTCTGGTGGCCGAACCCTACCGTGAACCGACCCGCTTCGCAACCATCAGGCGGCACCCAGCGGTCACCGCCATACGATCCATGCCATTCCCGCAGGCCCCCTCCCGCGACCTCTCCGGTCACTGCCTTTTCCTCGGCACGGGCACGAGCGTCGGCGTGCCGACGGTGGGCTGCGGCTGCGACACTTGCACCGCCGGCGATCCCCGCGACCAGCGGACCCGGACGAGCGTCGTGCTCGGCCTGCCCGGCGGCAACCTGCTCGTCGACACGACCCCCGATCTGCGGAGCCAGTTGCTCCGCGAGCGGGTCGCGAGGATCGATGCCGTGCTCTACACCCACGACCACATCGATCACGTCTACGGCCTCGACGACATCCGGCCGCTCTGCTACCAGATGGGGCGGCCCATGCCGCTCTACTGCGAAGAGCGGGTGGAGCGTCGGATCCGCCGCGCCTTCGACTATGCGTTCGAGCCGCCGCCGGCGCCCGGGGGCGGTGTGCCGAAGGTGGAGTTTCACAGGATCTCCACGGAGCCGTTCGACCTGCTCGGCGTGCGGGTGGTGCCGGTGCGGCTTTCACACGGAGCGTTCGAAGTGCTCGGCTTCCGGTTCGGAAATCTCGCCTATTGCACCGACACCAATTCGATTCCCGAGGAGACGTTCACGAGGCTCGAGGGGCTGGACTGCTTCGTCGTCGACTGCCTGCGGCCGTCTCGGCACCCGACGCACTTCTCGCTCGACGAGGCGCTCGCAGTGGCCCGCCGCGTGAACGCGAAGCGGACGCTCCTCGTCCACATGTCACACGAGATCGCTCACGCCGCGGTGTCGGCCTCGCTCCCGCCGGGCGTCGAGCTCGCCTACGACGGCCTCGTGGTGCCGTTGTAGGCCGCCGCGAGCGCCGGCGTCATGCCGTCACCGGTCTCGCGGGAACGCCTGCGTCCGCCTCGCGAGGGACTGGAGCAGGAGGCCGGCCCGTCCGGAGTCGATCGCCTCCTCTGCCAATTCCCTCGCCGCCAGGGCATCGCCGGCGGTGGCCGAGGATCGCAGGAGGGCGGCGGCGTTGAGCACGACAACGTCCCGCCGAGCGCCGTCCTGGCCCGACAGCACCTCCCGGATCGCGGTGGCGCTTCCCGCGGCGGCATCGACATGCAGTTCGGCGAATCGTCCGACGGGCAGGGTGGTGAGGCCGAACGCCTCCGGCGTCCACTGCGTCTCCGCATTGTGGGTCTCCGCGATGCGGTTTTCTGGGAGTCGTGATGTGGCGCACCCGTCGTCGAGGAGGTCGCCGGCGGCCGGGGCTGCGGCCCGCACATCGATGACGTCGGTCGGGCCGAAGAGACTCACCTCGTCGAGCCATACGGAAGGGGCGGCTCCATCGACGCCTCCGATGGCCCCCGAGACCACGACGGCCCTCGGCAGCCCAAGGATCGCGGCGGCGGTCGCGAGTGGCCTGCGGGCTGCCCGCCTCCCCACGCCGATCACCTGCACTGTTGCGCTGGCGGGGTTGCAGAGTGGCCCGACGAGATTGAACACCGTCGGCCTGCCGAGCGACCGTCGCAGGGCTGCGACGCGGGCCATCGCCGGATGATGGATCGGTGCGAGGCAGAAACAGAGACCGAGTTCCGCGAGGCACTCGGCCGCCTGGTTCGGCGTGAGGTCGACCCGCACGCCGAGCGCCTCGAGCACATCGGCCGAGCCGGTGCGGCTCGACACGGCCCGGTTGCCGTGCTTCGCGACCGGAATGCCCGTCGCGGCCACGACGATGGCCGCGGCGGTGGAGATGTTGAAGGTGCCCGACCCGTCGCCGCCGGTGCCACAGGTGTCGGCGACGCACGCGAAATCGGTGGGTAGCGGGATCATCCTCGCCCGCAGCGCGTCTGCCACGCCCGCGATCTCCTCCGCCGTTTCCCCGCGGTCGGCGGCGGCGGTCAGCCACGCCCTGAGCCGTTCGAGGGCCGCCGTGTCCGCCGGTTCGCCAGCGTCGAGAACGGCATCGACGAGCCGCCTCGCCGCCTCGCGGTCGAGCGGCGTGTCGAACGAGGCCGCGGCGGGGGCCTGCGGATCGGGGGCGTCGGCGGTCGGGGACGGCTGCTTGGACATCGGTTTTCGGATAGGATTCTCGGCGCTCGACTCAAGCATACCCGCGAGGAGAGGACTCCCGTGCCCCGAAAGGTCATCATCGATGTTGACGCCGGCATCGACGATGCCGTTGCGCTGGCGATGGCCCTCTTCGACCCGCGGCTCGAGGTGCTCGGCGTCACGGCGACCGCGGGAAACGTTTCGGCCGAGCAGGCGACCGGCAATCTTCAGGCGATCGTGTCGCTCCTCGATCCGCCCCGGCTGCCGCGGATCGGCGTCGCGCCGGCGGACGTGACGCGGCCCGGCCGGACCGCGAGCGTCCACGGGCCTGACGGGCTCGGCGGGGCTGACATTCCGAGGGTGCAGCTGCATGGCGGAAACGTCTCGGAGAAGGTGATCCACGAGATCGTGAAGGCGAACCCGCGCGAGGTGACGATCCTCGCCCTCGGTCCGCTCACGAACCTCTCGAGGGTGCTGCGGCGGGATCCGTCGATCGTGGAGAGCATCGGGGAGGTGGTCGTTTCCGGGGGCACCTGGCATGGGCACGGCAGCATCACGCCCGTGGCCGACTTCAACTTCTTCGCCGACCCGCTCGCGGCCCGGCACGTCGTCCGCGAGCCGCTCACGAAGACGCTCGTTCCGCTCGAGACGACCGGGCAGGTGGTGTTCGACTTCGGCCTGCTCGAGGAGATCCCGGACGAGTCGAGCCGCGTCGGCTTCCTGCTCCACCGGACGCTGCCGCCCCTCTACCGCGGCTATCGTCAACTGCTCGGCATCGAGGGGGTGCGGCTGCACGATGCCGTCGCGATCGTGTCGCTCATCCATCCGGAGCTCTTCGAACGGGCCACCGTCGCGGCCGACGTCGAGACGTCCGGCGAGCTGACCGCGGGCATGCTCGTGATCGACCGCCGGCAGATCCGCGAGTGGCGGCCCAACGTCGACATCCTGACGGCCTGCGACGCAGCGGCGGTGCGGGACTGTATCTTGCGGGGACTGACTGCCGCGGCCCGCGACTGCGGGTGACGGCCTTGCCGGCTTACGGCTGCGGCTGCGAGGGCTCGAACTGGGCGCGGCTTGCGACTGGCATGTCGAGCGTCATCCGCTCCCGGTTGCGGAAGATGACGAGGCCGACCGTACGGTTGACCGGTGTCACGCTCACCATGCTCACGAGATGGTCGTCGTCATCGACGACGCGGCCGTTGTATTCGAGGATCACGTCGTCGGCGAGGATGCCGGCCGAGGCGGCCGGTGTACCCTCCGTGACTCCGGAGACCCTCGCGCCCACGGGGCGGACCATGCCAAGCCGCTCGGCCGTCTGCTGTGTGAAGTTGCGGTCGAGAGCCACGCCGAGGTAGGCCCTCGCCACGCTGCCGGTCTCGACGAGCTGTTTTGCCACGAACACCGCCATGTCGATCGGGATCGCGAAGCCGATGCCCTCGCTGCCGCCGGAGTTGCTTGCGATCGCCGTGTTGATGCCGACGATCTCGCCCCGGAGGTTGACGAGCGGCCCGCCACTGTTCCCGGGGTTGATCGCGGCGTCGGTCTGGATGAAGTCCTGGAATTTCACGTTGCCCTCGCCGAGCTCGAGGTCGCGACGTCCCTTGGCCGAGACGATGCCGAGCGTGACCGAGTGCGACAGGCCGAATGGGCTGCCAATGGCGAGCACCGTGTCGCCGATGTCGACCGATTCGTCGCGGGCGAACCTCGCGAGCACGAGGCCCTCGTCACGTATCTCGAGCACGCCCACGTCGGTGCCGTCGTCGCTCCAGACGCGTAGCGGCTTCAGCTCGCGGCCATCGTCGAGCTTGATCCGGATGTTCTCGAGCGCCGAGCGGTGGATGACGTGGCGGTTCGTGATGACGACGGTGCGTCCGCCCACCTCGGTGATCACGCCGGATCCCGTCTCCTCCTCGCTCGCCTTGCCGTTCCGCGGCCGCAGCGAGGGTTTCTTCGCGTCGATGTGGACGACCGTCGGCGTGACGAGGCGGACGAGCTTCCGCAGGATGGAGCTCTGGCGTTCGAGCAGCTCGACCTCATCCTCGAGCTGTCGGTAGAGCTTCGCCCGCTCGGCATCGCTCATGCGGCGATGGCTCACCGGATCGACCGGCGGACGCGCCGACGAGGCGGGAGCCGGCTCCTCGGCGACCACGATCTCTCGCGAGCCGACCGCACCGAAGGCCACGGCGAGCGATAGCAGCGTCGATGGCACGACCCTGCGGAGGTTGTTCGACGACACTGGCATCGACCCCGGGTGCCCCAGCTCCACGGACGGTTCCGGCGGAACCGAACCGGCCGCCGATCATACCGCGTCCATCGGCGTTTCGAGGGGCCTCCCGCGAACCGGGCGTCAGGAAACGTCCAGCTCGACGTCGCCGGACATCTCCTCCTGCTCCTCACGACGAGAAGCGGGGGAATACCCGGTCCGCTCCACGTCGCGCTGGCAGCCGATGCACATCGTCGCGTAGGGCAGGGCGTTGAGCCGGGCCATCGGGATCCGGCAGTTGCACACCTCGCAGAGGCCATACTGGCCGGACTTCATCCGATCGAGCGCATTCTCGATCGACGCCAGTTCCCGGCTTTCGACCTCGGCGAGCTGCGACGAAATCTCGTCCTGAGCCGAATCGTAGGCGGCGTCCATGACGTCACCTGGGGATTCGCTCCGCAGCTCCTTGAGCAACGTCAGGT